>JAJDZJ010000208.1 GCA_022824685.1 Caldilineaceae bacterium | reverse complement strand
AATCGCATCTAATTTTGTAGGCCGATTCCGTTGAAATCATGGCTAGAACAAAGCGCGAATAAGTGGAAATCGGCTTCAGGTTGCTGGATCGCGAGCAGAAGTTGCCGCGGCACCGGCCGTCAGGCGTCGAAATCATTTGGACTTCCCGTCTACGTGCCACTAATCGAACACTTCTCATGTCTGATCCCGAACTGGAGGGGAATTCTGAAGTATTTCGATGCTTTGACCCAATTTAGATGCAATTGCCCTGTGCAGCGCATGGCCGCGACACTCTTCGGGAAGAACCTGGCGCGCGGCAGCGAAGGCGACCCCACTCGCCTGAACGACCACGGAGAACCACAACAGATCTTCGCCCGCAATGGCCACTACGTCCTCAGCATCGCCCTGCCTCTCGTCGAGAGGGATGAGGTGAACCTGCATCGAAGTGTCGTGGACGAGTTGATCGTTCGCATTGGCAACTGGAAACGCAATATCGCTCTCCCCATCGGCCTGGCGCGGCTGAAAGTCGACGGCGCCAAATTCGAAGGCGACCGCCTCAATATCCTGTTCCGCAAGGAAGAAAGTGATGCCGGCGGCAACGCCGAGGACGCAATCGAGTCGCTGCAGCGCAGCCCCTGGTCACAGTTGAAGGCGCGGCTGCAAGGACAGAATCCCTGAATAGCCGCAACCGCCCAGTCTGAATCAGTTTCCGCCCCCAAACAGGGCAAACGAAAGAGTTTCTCCCGGCGTTTTGCGTCACCCTCGATCCGCCGCAAGCCCGGTTTACGCCTGCAGCCGCTTTAGCGCAGCGCGGGCAGCGTGGAAGCCGCACATGCCGTGAACACCGCCGCCGGGCGGCGTCGAGGAGGAACACAGAAAAAGGCCGGGCGCCGGCGTGCTGTAGGGCGGAAACCGCAGCAGCGGCCGCGTCCAGAGCTGCCTCAGGTCCTGAACGCCGCTGTTGATGTCTCCGCCGACAAAGTTCGGGTTGTAGCGTTCGTAGTCGGCGTTGTTCATCACCGACCGTTCCAGAATCGTGTCCCGAAATCCGGGGGCGAACCGTTCCATCTGTGCTTCGATCGCTGCCGTCATATCAACCCTCGAGGTGTGGGGCGTGTGGCAGTAAGCCCACAGCGTGTGCTTGCCTGCCGGCGCCCGCGTCGCGTCAAACAGGCTGTGCTGCGCCGCCAGAACATAGGGCCGTTCTGGAATGCGCCCGCGGTTTGTCGCCTCTTCCGAGGCCGCGATCTCCGCCAGCGTTCCCCCCAAATGTATTGTGCCGGCGCGCCGGCATATCTCCGCCCGCCACGGCACAGGCTCGCTCAGCGCATAGTCCACCTTAAACACGCCCGGTCCATAGCGGAATCTCTCCAGCCTGCGTCGATAGGCAGCCGGCAGCCGCGCCCCCGCCAGCCGCAAAACCTGCCGCGGCGTCACATCCAACACCAGAGCCCGGCTCGCAGGTAGCTCATCCAGCGACTGCACCCGCCAGCCAGCCACAATATCGCCGCCCAGAGCGCGCAAATACGCCCCCATCGCATCCGTAATCGCCTGCGCCCCGCCGCGCGCAAACGGCCACCCGACCGCATGGGCCAGGATCCCCAACAACATTCCGAATGCTGATGTAATTGGCTGGCGAAGATCGAGAAAGGAGTGGGCCGCAAGCCCCGCAAACAGTGCCCGCGCACGCTCCTCGCGGAAGTACAGGCGCGACAGCAGATGGGCCGGCATCGCCGCAGCAAGACCGAATCGCGCCAGCTCCGGCAGATGGACGCCCACTGGATACGGCCCTAACACCATCGGCGCCAGCTTCTCCCAGTCAGCCGCAGACGGGCCAATGAGACGGGTCCATCTCTCGCCGTCCAGGCCAATCGAGGCCGCCGTTTCAGCCAGCGAACGAAAGAGCCCCACCGCCGTGCCGTCATCCAATGGGTGCGCCGCCGCAATCTCCGGCTGAACCCACTCAACCCCGTAGCGCTCCAACGGCAAACTGTGCAGAAAAGGCGAGCCAAGCACGAGGGGATGGACCGCCGCGCACACGTCGTGTCGGAAACCGGGCAACGTGAGCTCGGACGTGCGGTTCCCCCCGCCGATCGTCTCCCTTCCTTCGATCAACAGCACCGAGCGCCCGGCCCGCGCGAAAACAATGGCCGCCGCCAGCCCATTGGGCCCGGCCCCAACAACGACCGCATCATAGCTTGGCATCTGTCAGCCTAAACGCCGGTGAGGTAAAGATAGCCTGAAGAACCGAATATGGTGTCCGGAGACGATCAAGGCATCGGGAGACACCGCGGTAGGATATCAGTCCAACTGAGGTGGATGCCATCCTGCCAGTATCCAGTGCCTTCTGGCGGGAAGAACATACTCTTTGTTCATGTGAAGTGCCTCGACGGTTACTTTTCCAATAGCCGTGATTCCCGAAATTCGTAGGCCGGCCTCACGCCATGCAAAGTGACTACTCCACACATCCGTGCGTGGATTGAAGAGTCGAACTTCCTCTTCAGTTTCAGGATCTAGGGCGCGGGTTTGTGTGGCTTTGCAGCTATTGCACCAGGCGCAAGCGTAGCAAAGATTGTCAAGAGTGAAAGAGCCGCCTTTGCTACGCGGCCAGATCTGTTCGATATGCATCTGCGCTCCGCTGATTCTCTGCGATGTCCGGCAGTATTCACAGCAAAAATGAGCACGCCGAGCAACCTGAATTCGTAACGATGCAGAGACAGACGCATCTCTACCGGCTAGTCAGTCCCTTCAAGAACGGCTCGTAGCGGCTGACCGCTGCGCAAACTCAATAACGCATAGGCGCGTGCCTTACGAAGCATGGCTTTGCCGTAACTCTCCCTTAGCTCCTGCAAGCGCACCTGCTCTTGTGGAACAAGTGGGCGCCGCTCCACGTCAAGAAGCGCTTGAAGTTCACTCTGTTCCGCCGATGTCATTTCACCCTTCGCTATCTGCCAAAGGGATTCTTCATCGAAGAAGGTCATCTCAAGAAGCTCACTACACATCGATGCAGGGACATCATGTATATCGGGTAGGCTGACCGACAATGCCCCTACCAAAATGTCCTCTACAGGGCGGTCCAGCGTTTGGGCTGCTTCGTGAGCGCGCTTCAGGAGAGAATTAGAAATTTCGAAAGTTAGAGTCGCCATCTATGCCTGCCCTTACCTCAGACGTGTAGCTCCTACTGTGAGACTCTAACACCGGTTACTTCGCTCATCAATTCGCGATGCGATCGTCTACTCAACCAGCCGCAAGCGCTGCGGACTGCGGCCATCCACCCGCTCCAACACACCGCGCGCCTCCAGATCGAGTTTGACCGAAACCACATACCAACCGACCGAGCCGTCAAAAACGTCTCCGATCTTCCGGCCCACCTCATCCGTCAGATCGCTGAACGTAGTCCCCGGCTGTGCCCGCAGCGTCTCCTCAATCGCCTCTCGCACCGTGTCATACTTGCCTTTATCGATGTTGACGCCCTGCTTTCCAGCCGGGTGCAGCGTCATGATTCGTTCGGTCACATTCTCCTCCGGGACCGCGGATTCGCAAATGATGTGGCTTCAACATCTCAATGTCAGAAATAGGAAGAGAGAGGGAAACGTCCCTCCCTCTTCCCATCAATTTTTCCACATTACGACTCGCTTTACTCCCCCTCAAACAGCTTCTCATTGCGGTGCAGCCGTCGGGCGATGCCAAATGTCTGGCCCTGCGCGCGCATTGTCGGCGCGTGTGCAGCCAGGTAGCGGGCCGCAGCCACCAGCACAAGCGTCGCCTCTTCCCGAGAATCCTCCTCCGCTGAGAGCAGGTCGTGCTGCCGGAAAGCCGCCTCCACACACTGTATCGTATGGAAGTTGCGATCCTCCCGCAGCAGCAGCGCGCCAAGCTCTGCCCGTAACGCCGCCGCCGCGCCGTCTTCGAAGAGGTACTTGCCCACTGCGTTGCCGGCTTCATTCACCTGCTGCTGCTGGTCCAGCAGATCCGCCAGCGGGGGAACCGTCGGCGCCGTGCCTTTGGAGCCATTGGCAGCCGGCAGCCTCGCCGCGGGGATGTTCAGGAATCGGTCGAGATAGATGCTCATCGCCGCGTCGAAAACGCCCCGCAGCAGTAGCTGGTAGTCATCCGGCGACTCGTACCCCGCCAGGCGGCGCAGACCTTGATTGACCGCGTTGGCGAAAGTAAAGGTGTGCATAGCCGTATCCCAGTCGCCAAACTCGTTGCTGGTGTGGAAGCGCGCAATGCGCAGCGCCGCCGCATAGGTGACCGCGCCCGCCAACTCGACCTCTCTGGCGCCGCCCCGCAGCGCGCCCAACAGCGCCTCGGCGATGGCGTGCGGATCATCGGTCAGCAATACCTGCACCAGTTCGCCGCGCTCCGTCCAGCGACCGCGCCGCGCCTGACCCACGGCCAGGGCAGCCGGAATCTCCTCGCGCGCATCGCCCAGCAGATCGATCAGATCGATCGGATTGCGCCACGCGTTCGACTCCTCCATCCGCTGAGCCGAAGCATAGCCGGGTACCAGGCTGGTCAAAACTCGTTCGGCCTTGTCCCAACCAACAATATCCAGCGCTTCAAACGCCTTGTTTGTAAAGTCCAGTGGATGTCCGACATCGATATAGCGGAAGTCAGTCGCCGCGCTGAACAGAATGTCGGCCATCTCCTCCGGACCGGCGCCCGCCTGCAGCGCTGTGATGATGCACCGTTCCGCGCCCTCCGCATCGCGCACCAGAATAAAGCGGCGGAACCACTGCTTCAACGTCGGCAGGTCCGGGCTGCCGTCCGGCAGCGGCGTAACAGGAAATCGCGGCGAGCTGCCGGCCGAATCCGCCGCAACCGCAGCCAGGCCGTGCGCCAGCGCTCTCGCCCGGTCCTCGCGTCCCAGGCTGGGCATAAGATTCTGAAAGCAGGTGAGCATCGTCAGCCCCTGCCCCCAACCCTCCATGCGGTAACGAACCCCGAAATCCAGGCCCGCGGCAAAAGGTGACAGTGTGTCCCCGGCTTCGTCTACCATCGTGATCGCTGCCTTGGCCACGACGAGAGAAAGGTTGCGCTCCAGCCCGACGCCCAGCCGCTTGCGCTGGTGCTCCACCGGGTCGTGCCGGGGCGTGACATCGACAAATACATCGCCGTTCCGCACCTCCACCGGGAAGTTTGGCGTGTCGTCCGCCCACAGATCGAATGAACCCCCCGTGCACAGATCAAAACGGGCGTGATGCCAGTGGCACGTCAGGATCCCATCATGCACGCTGCCCCTGTCCAGGGGAAAGCCCATATGCGGGCAGCGGTTGTCCAGCGCATAGATTTCGTCCTCATGGTGTACCAGCACGATAACATGCCCGTTCAGTTGGGCCGTATGCAGACCGTTTTCCTTGACTTCGTCGACACTTGCAATGCGCTGGAAAGCGCCAGCAGCAACTGTAGTTGACATTCTTGGCCTCCCTGTCTTCTACTTCCAATCCTTCCACAATGCATCAGTTTGCACAGCCTACCATCAAGCGCTATCACGAAAAAGCGCCTGTTCAGCCACCCTCAAGACGCCGCTCTCCACGCCGCACCAATTCTCCGAGCATCGCCGCGCTCACTTTCCATTAGCCGCCAACCACTGCCCTCTCCCGCTCCTCCCGAACTGCAGTCAGCGCGGCAAAACCCATCAGCGCCAGCGCAGTCCAGAATAGAAAAGGCGCGCCGGCACCCATCGATTCCAGCCCGTTGCCAATCGGCGGAGCCACCACGGATCCAATGCGAGAGATGGCCATGATCAGGCCGGTGGCCGTCCCGGCAAGAGCCGGGCCAATCCCGCGTAGCTCGATGATCAGCGTCATCATCGTCGCCATGTAGCCGTCCCGCATGATGCCAGCAAAAATGACTGCAATCCAGATCAGGATACCCTGCACGAATGAAAGTAGCCCGAAGCCAACAATCAACATGAGTGTCGCTGTCAGCAGCAGCGGGCGGCGCACACCCATCCGGTCGGACAGCAGCGTAACCGGAACGGTAAAGAGAAGACTTGCGAAATGGAAGCTGGCCAGCGCGCTGTCCGCCGCGCCCGGCTCCCATCCCTGCCCCCGCAGATACAGCGGCAGATAGCCGAGCGCCCCCTGAATCGCGCCCCCGATGCCAAACATCGCCGCGGCAAGCAGCCACACGTTGCGCAAACGGCCGACCCGCACCAATGAATCGCGTAGAGAAGGCCGCTCCACCGGTGCCGCGGCCGGCCCCTGGCCTGCCGGTTCAGGTCTCGTCAACGCCCACAACACACCGACGATGACCGCCAGCGCCCCGTAGAAGAGCAGCACGTTGCGCCATCCGCCCAGGAGCGGCGAAAGAAATGTCGCGCTGACCAGCGAACCGAGCAGGAAGCCTAACGCCATGCCGGCCGACACCACGCCGTTCGCCATGCCCAGATGCTTCCCCGAAAACCACACGCCGCACGTCTTGTGTACGTTCATCGGCGCAGCCATCGGGAATAGACCGGCCACCAGCACAGTGACCGTCAGGCTGGCGTAGTCGTTAGCCAGCGCACGCGTCGCGCCCGTCACCCCGGTCAGGAGGCAGGCGAACACCAACATCCGCCGCGCGCCGACACGATCCCCAACCACACCCCCCATCAGGCTCATCCCGATGCCCAAGAGCGAGGATGCCCCCCACACATAACCGATCTGCACCAGGCTCAGAGAAAGCTCAGCGCCGATCTCATCGAACAGGACAGGCAGCGACATCATCGGCATGCCCACCACCAACGTGTGGGTCATCGCTGCCAGCACAAGAATGTACCACCGGTACCAGCCGCTCTCGGCAGGGGCGGTTGCCGCCGGCGCCGAATCACGGCGGGGATCAGACACTGGCGGTCGTCCCGCCATCGATGAGAATCTCCGCGCCCGTGATGCTGGCCGCCCGGTCCGAAACCAGAAACAGCGCCATGTCCGCAATCTCGTCCGCTTCCGCCATGCGGCCCAGCGGCGTCGAAGCAACGCGGCGCGCGGTTGCTTCCTCCACCGATATGCCCTGCGCCGCCGCCTCCTGGCGGGCGAGGCTGCGCGCCCGCTCCGTGTTCACAGGTCCGGGCGAAATGGCATTGATTCGCACGTCATGTGGAGCAAGGTCCTGGGAAATCCCCTTGGTAAAGTTGATGATGGCCGCGTTGGCTGTGCCTCCCGCAAGAAATGTCGGCGTGGGGTTGTGCGCCGCCGCGCCCACGATGTTCACAATGCGCCCCTCATGCCGCGCCTTCATCTGCGGCGCCAGCCTCCGCACCATCCGCATATATCCGAGCAGCTTCAGGTCCCATGCGCCATGGTAGGCATCGTCGCTCAGGCTGTAAAAGTCGCCGCTCGGCGCGGAGCCGGCATTGTTGATGAGGATGTCCACCTGGCCCCACGTCCTGAGAGCAAGCTCGCATGTCCTCTCAACACCTGCGGCGGTGCTGACGTCCGCGCTGACCGAAATCGCTTGCGCGCCGCTCTGCTCCGCGTGCGCTTCGATCGCCGTCAGCGCCCGCGCCAGCCGCTCCTCGTCGCGCGCCGCGATCAAGACGCTGACGCCTTCAGCGTAGAGCGCCTGCGCGCAAGCCAGTCCGATGCCCGCGCTGCCTCCGGTGATAATGGCAGTCTTGCCCGCAAGATTGAGTTGCAAAGTATGACTTCTCCTTAAAGAGTGTGATCCTGCAAGGCCTGCGCCCGCAAACTTCGGTCGACGGCGGCGCCGACCTTACCTGGCGATTTCGTCACTGTCTCCGTAAACCTCGCAACCCGGAAAAGTCAGCGAGAATCCGTACCAGCGGGCAAAGAGGTGCAGTGGCTGTTCAGCCGGCAACTCCTCCCCCGAGGGAGCGTAAAGCCTGCCGTTGCGTACGATCGCGCCGTCGGCCATGCGGAGGTCGCTGCCATCCCATTCGGCATCCTGCCCATCAACGAAGAGCGGCGTCGGCGTGCCGGATGATGGGTCAAGGTAGATCAGCAAATTTCTGTTGTCAATGACATCAAACAACACGCCGCGCTGGTCCTTGAAAGCCGCCAGCGGATAATAGCGGCTGACTCTGTCCGTCCAGACGCCCAGCCCCATCTCCAGGCGCGGCCGCCGCGGGTCTTCCGCGCCCATCGAGCCCGCGAACCCCGGCGGCAGAAAGCGCCCCCTGGTCAATCGCACCAGGATCTTCATCAGGCCCACCGCCAGCCCGAAGGGCAGCGGCAGCCGCGACCGCGCGATTCGGGCGTCAGGGTACTGCGCCAAGGCCTGATCCGCACGCATATGCCGCAGCGGCTCCAGTTCGAGACGCCGTCCCTTGAGCGGGCCGTACAGACATTCGCCCGTGACATGGTCCCAATAGGAGCCGGTCTGGTGGTCCCCCATCAACGACAAGCCGTTATACAGGCCGCGCGTCGCAAAGGTGTAAGTCTCCCCGTCAATGACCGGCGTCAGACCGACGCCGCTGTTGCAAGGGGCTCAGAAAGTGGCCAGAAACGGAGTCCCGCTCCACTCGCCCTGCGCCACGTGGTGAAAGATCATCTGGCTGGTGAGCAGAGTCAGCGCCGCGCCGTCCCGCTCGAGCGCCAGCAGCGGCGTTTCCCCCCGCACGACACGTCCGCTCAGCGCGTCGTCCAGCCGTTCTGTGTTCTGGACGGTCAGCGGCCGGAACATATCTCGCTGGCGCAGGATCGCCCGTTTCGCGTCAAATGTCGCTGCGCCTGTCAGCTCGGTTGTGGTCGCGTCCATTTTCAGCCCTTTTTGCCAGTGCAGTACGGGAATTGTACGCTGGCCTCTGACCCTGGGACGCCTCGCCCCAGAGCCGTGTCTACGGTTCGGTCGAAAAGCGGAAAACGGTCGTCTGCGTATACTCTTCGCCCGGCCGCAGAACAATCGACGGAAAGTCCGGCTGGTTGGGCGCGTCGGGAAAGTGCTGCGTCTCAAGACAGAACCCGCCGCGGTGCGGGTAGACCTGCCCGCCCTTGCCCGCGCTCGCCGCCTCCATCTGGTTGCCTGTATAGAACTGCACACCCGGCTCGGTCGTCAGCACCTCCAACACCCGCCCGCTGCCCGGCTCGGACACGCGTGCCGCCAACCGCAGCGTACCGGGCTCTCCGTTGAGAACGAAGTTATGATCGTAGCCGCCGCCTGCTCGGATCTGCTCATCGTCGGCGTTGATGCGCGCGCCGATGGCAGTGGGTTGGCGAAAGTCGAAGGGTGTGCCGGTCACGTCCCGCACCTCACCAGTCACGATCAGCGAACTGTCCATCGGGGTGAACGCGTCGGCATCGATCATGGCGATGTGGTCGTGGATATTGCCCTCGCCTGCCAGGTTGAAGTAGCTGTGGTTGGTCAGGTTGACGATCGTCGGCGCGTCGCAGGTCGCATGGTAGTCAAGGCGCACCTCGTTGTCATCGTTCAGGCTGAGCCTCACCGTCGTTTCCAGCGCGCCCGGATAATGATCTTCACCGTCCGGGCTGTCGTACGAGAGCAGCAGCCCGACCTCCCGTTCGTTCTGGAAAGGCTGCGCCTGCCATACGACCTTGTCGAAGCCGCCTTCCCCGCCGTGAAGATGGTCGTCGTTGACGTTGCGCGCAAGCTGGTAACGCACACCGTCCAGCTCGAAGCTCCCGCCGCGGATGCGGTTGGCGCAGCGGCCGACCAGCACACCGTAATAGGGATGCCCGTCCAGATATTCATCGAGCGTGTCGAAGCCCAGCACCACATCCCCCGCCTCGCCGTTGCGGTCCGGCGTCGATAGCGTGCGGATCAGGCCGCCGTAGTCGAGTACGTCGATCTCTACGCCCGTGTTGTTGGCCAGCGAATACTGCCTGACCCCTTGCCCGCTCCTCGTTCTGCCGAATGCCTGGCTTCTTAGTCTCATTCCTCGCCATCCATTGCTTCTATCCGTATTCGACTATCCATAGTTCTTCTGCCGGTACTCCGCCAGCATCTGGTCCATCACCCACGATGTGCGCGCGCCGCTCACGCCTGTGCTGGGGCACTGCCCGCGGCCGTTCAGCTCGTCGACGATGGTCTGAATCAACGGCTGATGCACGTGGTCCGGCTGCGTAACCGGGATCTCCTCGGTCCCCGCGCTCGTCGTCAGCGCGATCGGGCTGGCGTCGAAACAGACGTAGCCGATACGCCCCTTCGTGCCTTCGATCTCCGTCCAGTCAAGGTTTTCGAAGCCGCTGAACATCCACGTCCCCGTCCCCTGCACGCCCGACTCAAACGTGAAGCTGCCGCACACAACATCCTCGGCGTCGTACAGCCCGGCCTGGTTTGCCGCGAACCCCTGCACGCGGTTGATCGGGCCCAGCAGATAGTCGAGAATGTCCAGCATGTGAGAGCCCAAATCCAGAAAGAGGCCGGCGCCCGCGACCTCCGGATCAACCCGCCAGCCTCTCTGGTCCGGGAACGCGTCGCTCGGCCTCGGCCGCTGATAAAAGCGCGCATGGACCGAGCGCACATCCCCGATCACCCCCTGCGCGAGCAACTCCTCTATCTTCAGGAACTTCGGCAGCCGCCGCCGGTAATAGCCCACCCACAGGGGCACGCCCGCGTCGTCACAGGCGTCAATCATCGGCTGGCACTCGTCGTATGTGCGCGCCATCGGCTTTTCCACGTAGACCGGCTTGCCTGCCTCAGCCGCCTTGCAGGTGTACGCCATGTGCGTGTCCGGCGGCGTGGCCACGTAGACCGCGTCCACCTCCGGGTCCTTGATCAGCCTGTCCCCGTCATCATACCAGCGCGCTACGCCGTGCCGCCGGGCGAAGTCTTCCGCCAGTGTCCCATTGCGCCGCATCACCGCCGTCAGCGCCGAGTTCGCCGCCTTGTACAGCCCTGGCCCGCTTTTGACCTCGCACACATCCCCGCAACCGACGATCCCCCAGCGAATTTCAGGCATAGTTCAGTCCTCACCTGGTTCGTGTTTCTCGCTATCTCTCCGTCAACCGCATTGTACCACGAGTGCCACCGGGGCATCATCAGCCCTGGCATGCCCCCGGCGTCGCACCTCCGCGCCACAATTTCTTCGGGACAATCTCCTCAACTGCCCTGCGCAGCTCCGCTCGCAGTTGTTCAGCATGGGTCAGCCAGATCGAGTGGGCCGCGCCGGCGATCTCGACATAACGTCCGTTGGGCATCAACGATGCCAACTGCTGCGTCGGCCAGTTTGGGCGGATATCCTGGCCGCCGTTGATGAAGACGGCTGGCACCTGCAGATCCGCGATCTCGCGAAACAGGGCGGGGCGCTTGATGTACTCTTTCCAACTGCTGTTGCACTGCGGATTGACATCCGGGTCGGCGCTGAACACAGTTCCCCCAGTCTCCTCCCCGACTTCCTCCAATCCCCGCCGATAGGCCTCGCGCCACGTCCTGTCATTCACCACTCTGCCGCCTGCAATCCCAATCAAACCCATCACCCGCGACGGATACCGCAAGGCGTAGGCAAGGGCCGCGCTGGGCCCGAAGCTGTGCCCCGCCGCAACGCACCGCTCAACTCCATACGCCCGGCGGACCGCCTCGGCGTCGGTCAGCAGCGTGTCGACATCATAGCGTCCGTCCCAGTCCGAGCGCCCGCAGCCGCGAGGTTCAAAGCGGATCACCTGACACAGGTCGTCGATCATCTCCGCGACCGGCCTCAGATAGTCGTCGCACCCCGGGCCGCCGTTGAACATCAGCAGCGGCGTGCCCTGACCGCTTGAAGTCGTCCAGAGTCGGGCACTGCCCGATTTCACATAGCGCTCGTCCAACGCCGAGTCCTTCTTCCTGCCGTGTCTTCCGCGGTTCTACGCCCCGTCCTCGTGCCCGTGCGCCGGCGTGTGCTTGTGGTAGACGCCGTGCGCATGCATGCGCTGGTGCAGCCGGTTGTGCGCCGCTTCCAGCACCGCCCGCATCTCGCGAAAGCGCTGCGCGTTCGGCCGCGGCGCGATCGTGTCAACATAGGCCATCGCGCCCTCGATCTGCTCCAGCACCGCCGACGCGTCCGGCTCGCTGAAGAGTGGGCT
This sequence comes from Caldilineaceae bacterium, assembly GCA_022824685.1. Lineage (GTDB taxonomy): Bacteria > Chloroflexota > Anaerolineae > Caldilineales > Caldilineaceae > Bin5. Next base: position 3,839 of record JAJDZJ010000208.1, on the reverse strand, counting down.
GTCCGCCACCAGCGTCTGCACCGCGCTCGTATGCGCCGCGATCTCACCCTCCGCGCCGGTATAACTCCCCCGCACCCGCAGCGCAATCCACGAAGAACCCGTTACCGCAACCTGCACGCTGCCAGCCGCGCTGTATTCTCCCTTCACGTCAATCTGGTCGACGACCAGCCCGCCCTGGACCACCTCCACCTGCTCGATCGGTATCAGCACCGACTCGACCCGCCAGTCGACGCCCACGCTCCCGCCGCCTGCCGGCAGCTGAACCTGGCCACCCGGCGCTACGCCCTCAACCGTCAACTCCGCCAGCGGGCCGATCGTCATGAACGTATTGCCCGCCTGCACCGCCGCCATCCAGTTCTCGTATGTAAACGCCCGCTCCCCCAGATGCGCGTACGTGCGCACGCCGCCCAGCTGCGACGAGGCTGCCATCTTGTCCGAGCCGCCCACGATCGGCAACTGGTAGCCCAGATTGAGGTAGCGGTACCAGTCGGCGATTCCATAGGGGTTGAGCTCCCGTTCGCAGGGGTTGAATGTCATCATTTCAATGGCATGGATCAGGCCGAGCACAATATCCGCGGCCCGCTCCAGCTGCGGATTCGGCGCGTGCGGCATCACCACCAACCCTCCCTGGTCGATGCACTTCTGCGCCCACTCCGCCATCACCACCTCCTGCGGATCACCCAGGGCCGACTCAGACGGGCCGCCGCTGCATAGCGGGTGGATCATCTTGCCGTTGTAGCCCAGCAGCGAGATGTGACCGAGGATCTGCATGCGGTTTTCGGTCCCCACCCGCACCAGAAACTCGCCGTCGCCGCCGAACTCGCGTGCGCCCAAGGTTGTCCTGCCGTCAAAGTCGCTCACATTGCTGAACATTTCGCCCCACTGGCTGGCCAGCAGATTGACGACATGCACGTCCTCGGCCTGGCCCTCCAGCAGCGCGGTCGAAGGGCTCAGAAAATGGACGTGCGTATCCGCGGTCACCCAGCCTTTTTCCCGCCACGGCAGAACGCGTTCCAACTCGAACACCAGCTCATCCGTATCCTCCGCGATCGTGACCTGTTTGCGCACCGGCGCGGTTTCATAGCCCTTGGTGATCTCCACGAACACCTCGCCCAGCGGCATGTCCACCTCACAGTGTCCGTCAATGTAGCAGTACTGGTTGCGGCCGTTGACGAACTCGCCGTAGTTATCCTCAAACCAGTGCGGATTCACCTTGCGGTGGCGGCCGCGCGGCGGCAGATACTCGCCGTGCGCGCCGTGGAAATGAATGCGCACCGGCGTCAGGTTGTTGGTCCCCTTCTCCACAACCCGCACATTGACCAGCCTGTGGGCCGGCGACACGCCGACTATGGAGTCAGAGGATTGGCCGCCTTCAAGCTGCGAAAGGTCGTAGACGATCGGCTCGTCACCGTCCACGCCGACGTGCAGCCAGGCCTGCGGATGCGCGCTGTACTCGATAATCAAATCCCTCTGCGATAACGCGGGCTGGACGTTTGCCTCATCACCCAGCCAGCGGTCGCCGTCATAAACAAACACGGCCCGCGCCGACATCACATAGCCCAGATCGATTGCCAGGTCTTCGTACTCGTCAATCGCGTTGAACTCGACGCCCTCCGGCAAAGTCAGCCGCAGTTTGCGGCGCACGCCCGGACGCAGCGGATGCTCGCTCAAATTCGTCAGACTGATCGCGTAGACGGTCGATCCCTCATTGCGCGGCTGCAAAACCAGGCGGCGGATCGGCCTGTCAGGATGTGGATTCTCCAAAGCGTAAAGCCACATCTTCTCTTCCATCTGATCGCGCCCCGAACTGGTGCGCGTTTCGCCGCGTCCGTATTCGGTGCTTGGGACCCGTCCCAACTGGATCTCCTCCGTAGCCGAGTTGAAGACCGTGGCCTTCGCCGCCGGCACCGTCTCGAAGGGACTGCCTCCCCACACAACGCGACTCTGCTGAATGCCGAAACGGCGCCGGATCGCCGTCTCCTGACGGCTCCCGTCCTCGTACTCAAACACATAGGAGGAGACGTGCCCGCCCAGTTCGTTTCCATCCTGCGCGAAGTCGGCAAAGCCGTCCAGATAGTTGGTGACGCGGTCCGCCACCGCGTGCAGGAATACCGCATAGGTGGCGCACGCCCCATTCAGTTCAACGGTCACCGCTTCCCCCTCCAGCAGGATAGCGGCGGGGCCTTCAAATCCTCCCAGCAGAAATGGGATTCCGTTGAAGGCTGTCGCCCCCGCCTTGTCTTCAAGCAAAGAGGGCACGCGTAATGTCTCCGGAAGCTCGGCGCGTCCGGCATTAAAGGACTTCGACAGGTCAACGGGCGTGAAGTGTGGGGAGACTGGGTTCATGGGACTCTCCGTTTCTGCCGCGCCTCGCGGCGGGTGATGCTACTGTCTCGTATGCCTGCTCTATCCATTCCTCGACGCGTCAGGATTCTGCCAGCCAGCGGTCGAACCAGTCGAACGCCTCCTCCTGCATCGCAATGTCGAACTTGTGCTCGCCGGCATGGAATGCGCAGCGGTAGTTTTCGGCCGCGTCGGCCTTCTCATACACCTGCCGCAGCATCACGTCGGCCCGCCTCATCTCATCAAGGGAGAACAGGGGGTCTTCCGTATTGTTCTGCACCAGGGTCGGCAGCGGCGTCCGCATCCCCAAAATGTCCGGGTAGTCCATCTCCGCCGGCAGATGCGGCACGTAGATCATCCAGGTATGCGTATGGCTCTTGTTGAGCAGAAGGTCCCGCCACGTCGTCATCATGCCGACACAGGCCGCGCAACGCACGCGTTCGTCCAAGCCTGCCAGGTAGACTGTGCGCAGCCCGCCCCCCGATAGCCCCCCAATCCCGACCCGCTCCGCGTCCACATCATCGCGTCCGCACAGCACGTCCAGCGCATGCACATCTTCGGCCAGCCATACCCCCGCCCACGTCGTCCCCGCGCTCAGCAACGACTTCGCCAGGGTCGACTCGTGGCCGCCCGCCCAGCGATTATAGGCGGCAATGTAGGCCGGGTCTTCCGACTCAATCTCCTCCATGCCATCGCGTATCGCCGCCGGCACATCCGCGATGCGGACGCGGCGGCTGCCAAACGCGAAGGCGTCATGCGCCAGGACAGCATACCCGCGCTTCGCAAGCCGGTTGGCCCATGGCGCACCGCCGTATGCGCGCGCCTGGTGGTCGACGTTGACCGCGTTCTGTTCATCGTCCGTACGCGTAATTTTCTGCCAGCCGTGGAACTTATGCCCGCCGTGATCGTGCAAAGCCAGCACGCCGGGCAACGGGCCCTGCGCGCCCGCCGGTTTCAACAGAACCGCCTCTGTACGCGGGCCGTAAGGCAGCTGCCACGAGAGCTCCTCCACCTGCAATCCATCATACTCGTACTGCCGGCCTGTCCGGACATCCCCTGCGCCGTCCGTTTCCGGCATCGCCACCCGCTCGCGAAACCGCCGGCGCGCGGCCGGCCGCCAGGCCGCCGGATCCGTCCAATGCGTATGCCGAAAAGAGAGAAAATTGGGACCTTCACCGGCCAGGGAACTGGCCCACGAGCCGTAGGCGCCGAGCATCGAGAGAGAAGACATTCCTTTGGTTTCCTAGTGCAAAGATTCGACTGGGTGAAAAGTGTGGCCGCACGCCCGCGTAACGCGGTCCGCGTCGTTCGGGATACTATAGCAGGGATTGGAAAGAGGGGAAAAGCGGCGTTACTCTCAGGGCAATCGCATCTAATTTTGTAGGCCGATTCCGTTGAAATCATGGCTAGAACAAAGCGCGAATAAGTGGAAATCGGCTTCAGGTTGCTGGATCGCGAGCAGAAGTTGCCGCGGCACCGGCCGTCAGGCGTCGAAA
>JAJDZJ010000090.1 GCA_022824685.1 Caldilineaceae bacterium | reverse complement strand
TTTCGACGCCTGACGGCCGGTGCCGCGGCAACTTCTGCTCGCGATCCAGCAACCTGAAGCCGATTTCCACTTATTCGCGCTTTGTTCTAGCCATGATTTCAACGGAATCGGCCTACAAAATTAGATGCGATTGCCCTGGGGCTCCCCGTGGTCATCATTGACAAGGATGCGCGTCGGATTGCGTTCGCTGCAGCGCTGGGGGCTGACGCCGGGCTTCTTGCGGACGAAGAGCTCAAAGAGGCCGTAAGGAGAGCCTGCGGCGGCGAGGATCCTGCGGTAGTCTTCGAGGCGACGGGTCATCCGGAAGCGGTGCCGGCGGCGTTTGACCTGGCCCGTTTCGGCGGGCGAGTCGTGCTTTTGGGCAGCACGCGCGGGGAGACTGAGGCGGTGAACTTTTACCGGGACGTCCATAAGAAGGGTCTGACCGTTCTGGGCGCGCACGAAAGCGCGCGGCCGAGTCATGATTCGGCGCCGGGTTGGTGGACACACAAGCGGGATGAGGAAACGGTTCTCAGGCTGCTGGCCGGCGGTCGGCTGGAAGTCGAACCTCTGACGACCCACAGTTTCGCGTGGCGGGACGCGGCATCGGCCTACGAAATGCTGGCGCGATGGGAGCCGGGCATGTTGGGCACGGTGCTCCGCTGGCGGGATCAGTAGTGGGCATGGGATTCTAGCGATGAGCCGATCGAGCCCGATTGCCGCGGGCATGATATTCAGGACCTGGTGGCCGCTGGCGTTGAGCTGGTTCATGATCACGGTGGAGCAGCCAATCCTGGCTGCGGTGGTAGCAAGAAGAGCTGAGCCGAAGGTGCAGCTGGCAGCTTGGGGAATGGCGTTCTTCCTGGTCATTGTTCTGTCGGCTCCGTCAATCTCGATGCTGGCGGCGTCGACGGCTTTGAGCAAAGACAGGGCTTCATATAGGCAGGGCCGGCGGTACATGCTTTGGCTGAGTGTTGGACTGACGGGGCTCCACGCTCTTCTTGCCTTTACACCTGTCTTTGAGCTTGTGGTGCTGGGGCTGATATCGGCGCCTGCGGAGCTTGTGGAACCGGTCCGAAACGGTGTGCGCCTTATGCTGCCGTTTGTGCCCAGTCTCGCCATTCGGCGCTATCAGTACGGTGTTCTGATACGGACCGACATGGCGCGGGCGGTAGGTGTGGGCACGTCGATGCGGCTGGCCCTTGAAATCGGCGTTGCCGCCTACTTTTTCCGGTTCACACAACTGGACGGGGTAGCCATTGCCAGCACAGCCATATCCACGGGCGTTGTTTTCGAGGCCATTTATGCCACGATTCGAGTCCGGTCGGTGGTGCAGCGGCAACTTGTGGAAGAGGTTGACGGAGGACCTCCGCTGACTTTGCCAAGATTCATGCGGCTCTATCTGCCGCTGGTGGTTACAACGTTGATGCAGTTCCTTTTGCAGCCGATGGTCAGCGCGAGCCTGAGCCGAATGCCGGATTCACTCGGATCGCTGGCGCTGTGGCCTGTCCTGTACGGCATTCTTCTGATGACCAACAGCGCGGCGATCGCGTTTGTCGAGGTGGCGATCGTGCATTTGGAACGGCCCGGCTCGATCGAGGCGTTGGGTCGCTTCGCACTGGGCCTGGGCCTTTCTCTGGCGATAGTGCCGATGGTTCTGGCGTGGACGCCGCTAGGCGACCTTTGGTTCTTACGTTTCGCGGCGCTGCCGGTGGAGCTGGTAGGGCTGGCGAAGGAGGCCCTGTGGCTGACGATTCCTCTTCCTGCGCTCATGACTCTGGCCAGCATGTTGCAAGGCACGCTGATCAACGGTCAGCGCACTCGCAGCATCACGGAGGCGGATTCGCTTTCGCTGGCGGCGGTGGCAGTAATTCTGACGCTGGGGACAATCCTTGGCGGCGGCGCCTGCCTTGAGGCCGGCGGCGTCAGCGAAAGTGTGCTGTGTGGCGTATCAGGCGTGAGCGTTGCGATGGTGGCCTTCATTTGCGGTTCTGTGGTGCGCAATCTGTGGATGTGGAGGCAAACGCAGCGTGTCTATCTGTCGATTCGACTGCGGCAGGCACGAGTGTAGAGCTCGAATTCGGGCTTTGTGCATTGTGAAGCCTGTACCGGTCGTTATACAGCCCGAGGCAACGACCTAGTTATCGGCAATTCTTCCTGTCAGGCGCAAGAGCGTTTCCTGGACGAGGAGTTCGTGTTCGGGCGAGCGGTCGGGCGGCTGCTGGCCGCGCAAAGTTGCCACAAAGGCGACCAACTCTTCCTCGTAGGTTTGCTGGCGGCTCTGGGTCGGGACCGGGACGACTTGGGCTCCGGAATCGAAGCCGGCGGCGGGTTCTTCCAAGCACAAGCGAATGGCGAAGGGCGGCTCGAAGGGTTCGAGCAGGATGGCGCTGCCTTTTGCGCCGTAGACTTCGAAGCGGCGAGCCACCGGCCTTGACTCCATGGCGGCAATGTCTACGAAGGCGAGGCCGCGTTCGAATTCAAGCACGCCGAGTGTGTTGTCCGCGCATTGGGGTGCATCATGGCGATCTGTGCGGAGGAAGGCGGTTGTTCGCTCAGGTCTTCCCATAAGCCAGACGACCTGATCGAGCATGTGGCCGCCGAGGTCGAAGAAGATTCCACCCTGGTGGACGGAAAGCGCAGTGCGAGAGGAGTCCTCGACGTTGGTGGACATGTGGGCGCGTGTGCAGTAGATGTCGCCCAGCAGGCCGCTGTGGGTCCAATCGGCGATCTGGCGGAATCCATTCTGGTAGCGGAACATGTATCCCATCTGTATGAGCAGGTTCTGGTCTTGGGCCTTGGCAATGACGCGCTGCCAAGCGGGCCAATCCTCGCCGGCCGGTTTGTCGTACCACACGTGTTTGCCGGCGTCGATGAGGGCTTCGGTTTGTGGGAGGCTTTCGGCATTCTTGCCTTCGGAGGCGACGGCAATGATGGAGGGGTCGGAAAGGAGGTCTTCTTCGTTGTCGAACCAGTGGACCTGGCTGAACGGGCCGTCGCTGTTCTGGACTTGGGCGCGGCGTTCGGCGTCAGGCTCATAGAGGCCAATGACTTCAACGTCGGGTGAGTCGAGCATGGCCTGGAGTTTGCCGGCTGCGTGGCCGTGCTTTGTGCCGTATTGGGCCATTCTGATGGGTGAGGAGTCTGGCGCTTGGGTCATTTCCGGGCGTCCTTTAGGTGGGCGGGGATGGATGGTTGGCGCTGGGAATATGGGCCGCGGCGTGTATTGTATCATTGATGATCGGGGGAGGGGGAACTGCGGGGAACGGCGGGAAACGGCTGGAAACAACGGTTGATCCACGGAGGGGCACGGAGAAGGGCAGAATAAGGAAGGGAAGGGCGCCCGTAGGGGGGGCGCCCTTTTTGGGGATGGGGGGTGGGTGGCGGGTTAGGCGCAGACGGGGTTGTCGTTGGTCCAGCGGTTGAAGTTTGAGGTGTCCTGGACGGCGGCCATGTGGTCGCGGGTTTCGCGCCAGAGCTGCTCCCAGTCTGCGGGTTTGCTGAGTATGGTTTCGGGATATTTGCGGCTGCGGGCGACGAAGCCGGGAAAGGCAGGGCGGCCTGTGGGCTGGCCGACTGGGTTGTAGCGCAGGTCGAAGCTCCAGCGAATGGCGTCACTGTTGTTGGAATAGGAGGCATGGATGGTCTGCTTGTGCATGAGGAGAGCGTCGCCCTTCTTCATGATCATGGGAGCGGCTTTGCCTTCGAGCAGTTTGCCGGGTACGGACAGACCAAGGTTGGTGGGACAGTGGTCTACGAGTCCTCGCTTGTGGCTGCCGGGCCAGACGCAGAGGCAACCGTTCTCGATATTGACGTCCATAAGGGAGAACCAGACTGTGAGCATCTGCGTTTCGTCGGCTTCGGGGCGGACGACGCCGTGGTCCTGGTGGACGGGCGTCTTGCCGAGCTGCACGCGGCCTGTTTCCTCGTTGACGGGGGTAAGATGCTCGGGCGGCTTGAGGCGGACGTGCTGGACGGGATTGGAGTAGATTTCGCCGCCGAGAATTGATTCGACCGCGTCGAGCAGACGTTCATTGGTCAACATGCGGAAGACAGCGGGGCCGGCCCAAAAGGGCGTGTCAGGCTTGACGTTACCCTGGGGCAGAGAGAAGTCGAAGTATTGGGCGTGGACTTTGCCGCTCTCCTGGTAGATTGCGATGAGGCGTTCGGAGAAGGGCAAGTCCTCGTAGAGGGAGGAGATCTCTGCGGAGTCATACAGTTCCTGCGCGAGGTTGTCCAGCACCCCTTTGTATTCCTCGATGACCGGGTCTATGTCCTCTTCGGGACTGAAGACATCCTGGACAATGACATAGCCGTGTTCGTCATAGTGTTCAAGCTGTTCGGCCGAGAGTTTCATGGTCATGCCCTCCTGTATGCATTCCCAATGAACAAGGTTAAGATGAATGCTACGTGTTGCGTGTGTCTTCGGTCATGTTTTCGCTGCGCAACTGGGCTGCGCGTATATCGTACTTGCCAGGACGCTGCGGCGTCAAGTGCCCTGATTCCACCATGAGGTCGAGAGGATTGACCCGCGTCTGGAGGGGCACATCTACTCTTTCGTGCATGCGGGCGGACTCGTATACGGCGTGAATCATCTGGAGGGCTTTGTAGCCATGCCCTCCCTGCCCGCGGTGGGCGTCGACCTTGCCTTCGACCCAGTCTGCGAGTTCGTCAGCCTGGGCGGTTGCGCCTTCCTGCCATTCGAAACGATCGCCCAGCTCTGCCAAGGTATAGAACTTGCCGTCGGGCACATGCTCCTCCCAGCGGCCGTTGCTCTTGGCATTGAGGATCTGAAGGGATTGGGTAGTCAGACTGATCATGCCGTCGCTGCCGAAGATCTGCGCGCCCTGGTAGTAGTTGGGCACGAGGTCGCTGAGGATCAGGGCCCGCGGGCCGCCGGCGAATTGGAAGACGGCCATGGCGCGATCCTCGATGCGCGTGGCGCGTTCGTGCTGGTCAGTTTTGCGTTCGATGTTGCCCATAACCCAAACGCAGTCGTCGTCAGAGAGCAGGTAGCGGTACATGTCTGTTTGGTGTGAACCGTAGTTGGGGAGACCGGCTCCTCCCATGCTCTGGATGAGGCTGACTTCGCCGATGGCGTTGCAGCCGATGAGCTCTTTGGCGAGGGTGTAGGCTGGCAGGAATCGGCGCTGGTGGCCGATGGCGAGCTTCACGTAGTTTCGGCGGCAGGCGATCATCATCTGCTCGGCTGCGCCGACCGAATCGGCCATGGGTTTTTCGCACAGGATGGCCTGCGGTCTGAATGCGGCGGCGGCGATGGTCCAGGGGGCGTGCCCCTTGTGCCAGGTGCAGATGGAGACGACGTCGGGGCGCTCCTTTTCCATCATTTCGCGGCCGTCGGTGTAGTGCGCGGGGGTGATGTCGAACTGGGAGTTTTTTTCGGCCATAGCCTCCTGGCTGAGGTCAGCCAGTGCGACGACATCAAAGCGGTTTGAGGCGAGGTAGCCGTGGATGTGGTTTGCTGAGATGCCGCCTGCGCCAATCACGGCGGCACGAAGTTTATTGGGCATTCTTGCATCCGAACTGAGCTGGTTGGCGGTAGGGCCTTTCTCAAACGTCGGTGGTCTGTGAATTCAGTCTTCACGGCGGGCGAGTAATTGAGGCTGTCGGTTCGGCGGACTCCGCTTAGACTGATGTATAGCCGCCGTCCACGACCAGGATTTGCCCGGTGACCATACGGGCGGCATCTGAGGCCATGTAGATGACGGCGCCGGCGATCTCATGGGGTTCGGCGATGCGGCCCATGGGGATCTTTTCCAGGTTTTTGGCAAAGTCCGGGTTCTGGATGGCCTGTTCGAGAAGCGGTGTGCGGGTAAAGGTGGGGGCGACGGCGTTGACGGTGATGCCGTGGGGGGCCCATTCGACGGCGAGCGAGCGGGTCATCTGGCCGACGGCTCCTTTGGCCGAAGCGTAGATAGAGCGGAGCGGGCCGCCAACGACGCCGACCTGGGAGCTGATGGCGATCACGCTGCCCTGGATTTCGGCTTCGATCATTCGGCGGGCGCAGGCGGTGGACATGAAGAAGGCGCCTTTGAAATTGACGTCGGAAATAAAGTCGAACTCGTCTTCGGTGTAGTCAAGGGCGGGCTTTGGGCTGTTGTAGCCGGCGTTGTTGACGACGGAATCGATGCGGCCAAACGTGTCCCATGTCTGGGTGACGAACCGCTCGATGCTGTCGAGGTCGGTCACGTCGAGATGCCAGGCTTCGGCCTGGATGCCGTGGGAGCGGCAGAGCTCTGCGGTCTCTTCGCTTTCGCTTACGGTACGGCTGCCGAGGGCCAGGCTGGCGTTGTAGCGGGCGGCGGTTTCGGCGATGGACTTGCCGATGCCTTTTCCTGCGCCGGTAACGATCATGACTTTGCCGCTCAGGTCGAAACTTACTTCATCAGACACGTTGGTCTCCTTGTTCACAATTGGCCGCAGGTGAGCGTTCTGCTGTGTTTCTGCGATGTTGCTCGAGGATATTCGGGAAAAAGTTGGGCGTTGGTGAAAATGCCGATCCTTGTCTACAGCCGGTCCTGGCTGACGGGTTCAGGGGGAGTGGCTAGTTGCGTTCGATGCCGGCATCGTTAAATGCTTGCGCCAGGACCTCGTAGGTCTGCGTTGCGACTGCCAGAGGGTAGTAGGGAGTGCGGCGCTGCACCATATTGCTGATTTCGGCAGTGATGTATCCGGTATATCCGTGGCGCTGCATGGACTTGAGGTAGGCAACGTAGTCGAATTCGCCTTCGCCGGGGACGAGGAATTCAAAGTCGGGCACGACGCCGCGTTCGTCTTTGACGTGTGTGTGGCGGGCAAGCGGCGCCAGCTTAGAGACGGACTCCTCGATGCCGATGCCCAATACATTGAAATGGCTGATGTCGAAGTTGACTGCGACGGCGTCGGAGCCGACGCGGCTGATTATTTCGGTCGTGCGGTCAGGGGTGTCGATGATGGAGCCGACGTGGGGTTCGATGGCGATGGTGACGCCCTGGCTTTCGGCGTATTGGGCGGCTTCCTGGATACGTTCGACGAGCATGTCCAGCTTGCTGTCCCAGTCTTCGGGTGCGCCTCCTGCGGTGGTGGCTATTACGGGCGGCCCGTCGGGCCCCGCCCAGTCTATGGCGAGGTCGATGGTCTGTTTGAGGCGCTGGAGGTTTGCGGCGTGGCTGGCGCTGTCTTCGTCCATGAGGCTGACGTGGCCTGCGATGGCGGGCAGTTGGAGATTGTGCTCGCGTAACAAGTTGAGGATACGACGGCGCTCGTCGGACGTGAGGGCTTCAAGAGCCGTAGTGTGGTGGGAGAGGACGGTGAGCTCTACGCCGTCGAAGCCGAGGCCGCTGAGGTGGCGGACAATGGCGTCAATGGGAACCGCTGGCATGCCCCAGGTGCTGAATCCCAGTTTCATGATTGTGATTGCCTGTCTCTCTGTTCCTTCGGGGGCTGAAGGGGTGCGCGACCTATGCACTGAATTGAAAGAATGAGCTTCCCAAGATGATACGGAATTGTCATGGAATATGCAAACTTTACCAGAGGGTTTCCAACACTGGTCGGGCGAGGGAGACTGGGCCGACGGGGTGGGTCACTCCAAGGTAACGACACCCTTCACATAGGAGGGGTCGCCGGCGAGGATTTCTTCCATGAGCGAGGGGTAGCCGGCGAGGGATGCGGTGTGGGTTACGAGAGGGCGCAGATCGAACACGCCGGCGTGGATGAGGCGGATGGCCTGTGGGAATGTGTTGCGGATTCTGGATGAGGGTGAGGAGTTGACGATGGTGAAGCCGCCCAGGTGCCATTTTGTGGGGTCGAAAGTGGCTTTCTGGCCTTTTATCCAGCCGAAGAGGTTGATGCGGCCGCCGCGTTTGACGATGTCGGCGGCGAGGTCGAGGCCGGGCTGGCTGCCGGAGGCGTCAACGACGACGTCGATGTTGCGGGCGGATAGAGCGGCTACGAGGTCGTCGGGGTCGTGATTGGCGGGGTTGATGGTTTCGGGGGCGCCTTGGCGGCGGGCGAGGGCGAGGCGCTGGTCGGCAATGTCGATGGCGATAAGCTCGCCGACGGGGGAGTGGAGGAGGCCCTGAAGGATGAGCTGGCCCATGAAGCCGCAGCCGATGAGGGCGACGGTCTCGCCGGCGCGGAGCTCGGTCTGATCGATGCCGGTGACGGCGCAGGAGACGGGTTCGACGATCCAGTGTTCGTCGGCGAGGTCGGAGTCGGGGATGGGGTAGATGCTGTGGCTGGGGAGGTTACGGACGGTTGCGAATCCGCCGCCTGCGACTCTGTCGCCTTCTTTGAAGCCGGAGACGCCGGGACCGATCTTGGAGATGTAGCCGACGCCTTCGTGACCTGGCGGGGCCATGGGGTCCATGGTGGAGCCGAGCTTGGCGGTGACGATGTCCCAGGAGCAGATGCCGCAGGCGCCGCCGGTGACTTGGATTTCGCCTTCGGCGGGGTCGTTGATCGGGGTGGTGAAGAGGTCGATGGCGCCGTTGTCGAGGTAGCGGAGAGTCTGGGATTGCATGTTGGTGCTCCTTGTTTTGGGGAATGGTAACACAGGGGGAAGGGCAGGGGAACTGCGGGGGAAGGGCAACAGCTTTCTATCCGCGGAGGGCCACGGAGGAAGGCGGCACCTTTCTGGTATGTGAAGGGGATGGTGTGAGGGTTTGGTGAGTGTTTGTGAGCGTTTTACGAGTGGATGGGGGGGAAATTTTCAATTGGGGCGTTGGGGTGGGACTGCAGTGGATAGTGGATGGTGGATAGTGGTCTGGACGGGGATTGGGGGGATATGGGGGATCGGTAGCTGTCTGAAAGGAGGATATGGGGGGATCT
>JAJDZJ010000067.1 GCA_022824685.1 Caldilineaceae bacterium | reverse complement strand
TTTCGACGCCTGACGGCCGGTGCCGCGGCAACTTCTGCTCGCGATCCAGCAACCTGAAGCCGATTTCCACTTATTCGCGCTTTGTTCTAGCCATGATTTCAACGGAATCGGCCTACAAAATTAGATGCGATTGCCCTGGGGGAACTCCTTCCCGCTTTTCAACGCAAATCAGTTTCGCAAACCGCGAGAGTGAAAAATGGCTGACGAACGTTTCTTCGTGACCGGAGCTCTGGGCTGCCTGGGTGCCTGGGTCGTGCATAATCTGGTCCGCGACAACATAGATGTTACCGTCTACGACCTCGGAAGTAGCACACACCGGCTCGAACTGCTGATGGAGCCGGACGAAATGGCCCGCGTCCACTTTGTAAAGGACGATATCACCGACGCCGAGGCCGTCGCCCGTGCCGTCGCCGAAAGCGGGGCCAACCGCGTCATTCATCTGGCCGCCCTGCAGGTGCCCTTCTGCAAGGCCAACCCCTCGCTCGGCGCGGCCGTCAACGTCGTCGGCACAGTCAACGTCTTCGAAGCCGCCAAGCAGGCCGCAATCTCACCCGTTGTCTACGCAAGCAGCATGGCTGTTTACGGCGGCGCGAACCTCTATGGCCCGGAAGTGAAGGACGGCGACCCGTTCCATCCGCTCAACCTCTACGGCGTCTACAAAGAGGCCAACGAAGGCACCGCCCGCATCTACTGGCAGGACGACGGCATCGCCAGCCTGGCCCTGCGTCCCTACACCGTCTACGGGCCGGGACGCGATCAAGGCATGACCTCGACCCCCACTCAAGCCATGCTCGCTGCCGTCAAAGAGGAAGACTACCATATCTCCTTCGGTGGAACCTGCGGCTACCAGTACGCCGACGATGTCGCCCGAACCTTCATCGCCTTCTCCCGCCTTTCCCACGAAGGCGCCTCCGTCTTTAACATCCGGGGCAGCGTTGCCCATATGTCGGAGATCGTCGACGCGATCGTCGACGCCGAACCCTCTGCAGCCGGGCGCATCACCTACGAAGACGTTCCCCTTCCTTTCGCCGAGGCCCAGGATGAACAGCCCTTGCAGGGCTTGCTCACGGAGGTTCCGCACACCCCTTTGAAGGTGGGCGTTGCCGACACCATCGCCCTGTTCAAACGGGCGCTGGCCACCGGAAAAGTCCAATAATCGCACTCCCTGCCGGGCCGCGCATTCTGCCCCTTCCTGTGCCGGGGCCCGTCAAAATACACTCTCAAATGAATTCGCCGAGGAGCAGATAAGATGAGATGGTTGCGCTTTGAACACAACGGAAACACAGTCTACGGCGTCGCCAGTGGCGACTCCATCGAGGTCACCGACACCACCTGGCGCGACATCCTCGCCGGCAAGACCGGTTCCGTCACCGACTCCGTAGACCGGGCCAGCGTGGACCTGCTCTGTCCCATGGACCGGCCCGGAAAGGTCGTCGCCATCGGCCTCAACTACCTGGACCACTGCCGCGAAACCAACACACCGCCCCCTGACGAACCTGTCATCTTCACCAAGTTCACGACCAGCATCGTCGGCCCCGGCGACGAAATCGTCTGGAGCCCCCAACTGACCGCAGAGGTCGACTTCGAAGCAGAACTGTGCGCCGTCATCGGCAAGACCGCCCGCCATGTCAGCCGCGACGAAGCGCTCGACTATGTCGCCGGCTACACCTGCGCCAACGATGTCAGCGCCCGCGACCTCCAGCTGGGCGACCCCCAATGGATCCGCGGCAAGAGCCTCGACACCTTCTGCCCCATCGGCCCCGCTTTCGTCACCGCCGACGAGGTCCCCGATCCGCAGGACCTCAGCATACGCTGCCTCCTCAACGGCGAAGTCATGCAGGAGAGCAACACCCGTGAGATGATCTTCGGCGTCGCCGAACTGATCGAGTTCAGCTCCAACGCCTTCACTCTGGAGCCAGGCGACGTCATCCTTACCGGGACACCCCACGGCGTCGGCATGGGCCGCGACCCCCAGGTCTGGATGAAGGACGGCGATACCGTCGTCATCGAAATCGAAAAACTGGGCCGCCTTGAAAACACCTGCCGCATGGTCTGAACAGGCCGCGCCCTCAATCCTTCGGTTCCAAAAAGCCCTGGCAACAGCCAGGGCTTTCTCACTCCTTCCTCCAATAAGAGCAGTCTCTGACCACAGACTACTGCCCTTTGCAGCGCTACGCCCTGCCCAGTTACCCCACTGTCGTGCCCAAGTGGTTCAGAACAGGCCAGTGACCGGCGCCCGATCCCCCGCACCGCTTCAAATGGAGGGTCTCAGGACGAAGTTTTTGTCGTTGGGCCTCTGGGGCGCGATAATCTGACAGATGTATGGTTCGACCATCCGCCTCTCTTCGTTCTGGCCCACCCCCGCCAACCGCATCAGATTGGCGCCCTGGCGCGGCGCCAGTCCATCGACGCCAAGGTCCTGCTCTACGATACAGAACCCGGTTTATCGTTCCACTGGACATGGATATGCTGAAACAACGACGTTTTTGGGCATCTGCCCCGGCCGTCAGAGCGCTCTTCGTCACCTTCCTCACAACCGTATTCCTTACTTCCGCTTGCTCCGCGCCCCGCCTTCCCTTCTTCAACGATCGAAATGCCCAGCAGGAAAGCGTCGCTGAACCCCCCACAGGGCCCCAGGCGCCAGTCGTCGAGACCGTCCTGACCGGGCTGTCCAATCCCCGCGGCGTCGCCGTCCTGCCGGACGGTTCACTCATGGTGGCCGAGGGCGGCACAGGCTACAATGCTGTCGACCCACAGGAGTGGACCGGCAGACTCACACACTTCCAGGACACCAACCAGGATGGCGACTTCGAAGATGAAGGCGAACGCACAGTCTGGTTGCCCCATCTGCCCACCTATAACACCCTCCAGGAATACGAAACCTGGCGGGATGAAGTCGGCGGACCGGGCGACCTGCTGCGCCACGCCGATGGCCGCCTCTACCTCACCGTTGACGGCGGCCACGGCCGCATCGGGCTCTATGAAATCAGCCCCTACAAGCGCATGGGACGCAATCTCTCCGCCCGCGGCAACATGAACGGCCTCGCCTTCGCACGCGATCACGAACAGATCTATATCGCCGAGAGCACGACCAATGCGCTCTCCGTCGTCACCATCGCCGACGCCGCCTACCGCAAGGTTACACAGTTCGGCGCGCTCGCCAGCGGCCAGCAGTCCGTGCCCGCCGGCGTCGCCGTTGACCCCCGAAACGGCGACCTCCTGGTCGCTTTCTTCTCCGGCGCTCTCGTGATCGAAGGGGAAAAACGTCCCGTCATCCCCGGCGACAGCGCCGTCGTACGCGTAGACCCGGAAAACGGCGCGATAAGAGACGCCGTACTTGGCCTGACAACCGCCATCGACGTGGCTGTCGACGGCGACGGCAACCTCTATGTCGTCGAGATGTGTAGCGGGTACGCCGACCTGATCGAACCCTCCCACGACCTCTTCGACCCGGACCAGAAGCCAGTCCACGGCGGCTATTTGCGCTACACCGGTCGCGTCACCCTCTATCCGCCCCCCGCAGACGACGAGGCCTCGCCCTACCAGGCGGCCGTCGACGCGACAGTTCTGGCCGATGGCCTGGACATGCCAACCAATATCACCCTCGCCCCCGACGGATCACTCTACGTCTCCACCGGCCAGGGCACGCCCAACCGTCCCATCCCCGGACCCGACGGGCCAACCCGCATCGTCGGCGAAGTCATTCGCATCACTTTGCCCTAAGCAGTAACCCGCGCAGCTTCCAGCCCCTACGCCACCGGATGCGCGTGCAGCACCTCTTCCACGATGTCGACGCCCCAGCCGGGACCGGAAGGCGTGGTCATCTGCCCGTCGATGATATCCGGAACATTCGTTACCATCTCATCCTTCCAGGGCACGTCGTCGATGTCGATCTCCATGATCTTCACGTTCGGCAACACCGCGCACAGGCTCGCGCTGATAAACGACGACAGATGGCTGTAGTAGTTGTGCGGCGCGATATTCATCTGGAAAGTCTGCGCCAACTCTCCCACCCGTTTCGACGGCGCGAAACCGTTCCACGGCACATCGATCATCAGATAATCCGACGCCCGCGCCTGCAGATAGGGCAGGAACTGGCGCTCGTAGTAAAGGGTCTCGCCCGTGCAGATGCGCGTGCTCGTCTTGCGCCGCACCTCTGCCAGCGCCTCCGGCTCATACAGATCGATCTCCAGCCACATCAGGTGCAGCGGCTCCAGCGCCCGCGCGATCTCCAAACAGCTCTCCGGCTTGAAATTGAAATTCAGGTCCAGCAACAGGTCGAACTGCGGCCCCACCGCGTCGCGAAACGTGCCCATTTGCTTAACGATGTGGTCGATCAGTTCGTTTGACGCCACCTGGTCCGTTGCCCCGCCCGGATACCTTCCCGGAAAGTAGACCGAGCCGGGATCGCCCGGAAACAGTATGTTCGTCTTCAGCGCTGTGAAGCCCTTGGAAACAACCTCCCGTCCAAGCGCAGCCACATCCTCCATCGAACGTAGCGGCGGCGTTCCCATCAGCTCATGCACGCGGATGCGGCTCGTCCCGCAATGTGACCAGTACACCCGCACGCTCTCCCGCGTCGGCCCGCCGAACAGCTCCACCACCGAGCAGCCCCGCGCCCGCGCCGCGATTTCCACCAGCGCAAGCTCAATGCCCGCAATCGCCTTCGCGCCAATGCCTCCGGGGCTCGACTGAAACGCCCGGTACATATCCCACCAGCGCTGCTCAAACGCCCGCGGATCGCGGCCCATCACCAGCGGCGTCAAGTCCCGGATCGCGCCCGTCACTCCATGCACGGCCTGGTCGCTGCACTCCCCCCAGCCGGTGATACCCTCGTCAGTCTCCACCTTCACCAGAATCCAATTGCGCCAGCCCGCGTCCACGATAAAAGGCGTAACACCTGTAATCTGCATCGAAAATCTCTCCTCTGGAATGCGCTCTGCCCCAAATGCCTATGCTATCAGAAATCTCCTCCGCTGACTTAACACCTGTTCAAC
Source organism: Caldilineaceae bacterium (assembly GCA_022824685.1). GTDB lineage: Bacteria > Chloroflexota > Anaerolineae > Caldilineales > Caldilineaceae > Bin5. The sequence continues at coordinate 16,141 of JAJDZJ010000067.1, read as the reverse complement.
AAAAATAGCAAGAATGGGATAGTTTGCCCTAAGCCGTTCTGCTATACTGGCCGCATGACGATCAAACAGGCAGTGCAGACCCGTGAGGAGACTCTCCTCCACCATCGTGAACGCCTTAACGCCGTCCTCCTTCACATCCAGGAGAATCTGGACGCGCCCCTCACCGTCGAGGCCCTGGCCGCCGTCGCCGGCTTTTCACCTTACTATTTCCACCGTATCTTCGCCGCCTACCTCCACGAGACATCCAGCGACTTCGTGCGCCGCATTCGCCTCGAATGGGCTGCCCGCCGCCTTATCCTCAGCCGCGAGCCGGTGACGCAGATCGCGCTGTCTGCCGGCTACGAGACGCCGGCCGCATTCAGCCGCGCCTTCAAGAAACACTTCCGGGTCAGCCCCCGCACCTTCCGCAGACTGCGCCGCCCTGCACTGTACCCCGCCAACTGGGAGCCCCTGCTGCTGCGGCCTGAATTCCGCCAGCGGCCCGATCATGAACTTGCCTACATACCCTGTGTCGGGGCTGAAGCGGACAGTGAAGCCGTCTGGACTATGCTCCAACAACACCCGAGCTTTTCCGGTGGGGCTGGCGTGTCCGCCTTCGACGCGCGAGAAGCACGCTCCTACGTGCAGATCTGCCGCGACCGCCCCAACGAAGGCATCACAGCAAGCGAAAAGGTGCGGGTCGACGCTGGCATCCTGCTAGATGAGGGCTCCTCCATTCAGCCTTACGGACGTGTCGGCGTCCGGCAGCTGGCGGGCGGCGTTTACGCCGTCTTTCATCACAATGGCCGCCGACGCGAAGCCATGTGGCAGGCAATCTACAAGCGCTGGCTGCCGCAAAGCGAACTGCGCCTGCGCGACGCGCCGCCCTATGCTGAAAGCGCCACTTTCCCGGTTCTTCGTCGCGGCCGAGACGAAGACGTTACGATATACGTACCTATCCATGGCTCGCTATACGAGCTGCAAAAAAAGGAGAAACAGATGTCCCCCACAGTCCAAACCACAGAACTGCCGGACCGCCAGATGCTCAGCATCACGCGCCATGTCTACATTGGCGAACTCAAGGACCACCTGCGCGAATCCTACGAGAAACTGGCGGCGTTGATTGCCGAAACGGGCGTTGAACGGGATGGCAAGCCGGTCGCCATCTACCACGGTGAAGTCAGCGAGGAGAAAAACGGGCCGGTCGAAGTCGGCATCCCCGTCAAGTCCGTTCCCGCCGTCAGTGGCGACATCAAGATCGGAACCCTGGACGGCGGCTCCGTCGCCTACATAGAGCTTATTCTGCGGCAGGCGCACTTCCCGGAGATACTGGGCTACTATGATGCCGTCTACAAGTGGATCGAAGAGAACGGCCACCAGATCGCCGGCTCCCCGCGCGAGGTCTACTTGACCACGCCCATGGACAAGAAAGCAGAGATGGATCAGCCGTTCTTGGAGATCGTCTGGCAGTACAAGTAGCCGCGACCTGCCACCTTAGTAAGAGCGGCAATCCACTGTCAGAGAGTGTACAAAAAGAGGGACTCTTCGCCACACAGGCGGCGAAGAGTCCCTCCAAGCTTCTTTCATGTCCTCGCAGTTCAGCAGGCCAATGCAGCGCGTTTCAGTCAAGCAGTATCCCGTTTGGACAAGTCCAATTCTGCGGCATCGCGCGCAGGCGCCAGTTCGAACCCAGGCTTGGAAGGTTCCATAAACGTAATGGCTTCGTAAAAGTCATCCAGGGCGACAAATGCCCCATTGTTTTCAGCCCATTCGCGCATCCTCTGGTTACATGAATGCACCCAGGACAGAATTTCCACGCGCCAGCCGCGTTTGTGCATGCGCTCTAACGTACTGTGAAAGCCTGCCCCCTCAAGATATCCCTCGCCATCACCAGTTAACTTCACCACGATGCCTGGATCGCCGTTGTAGTCCAGCGCGTCCTCCAGCATCCGTAACTGTAGAACTCGGTCAGGCATCTCCTGTTCCCCTCGCTCTGGCGAACCGCGGTCGAACAGGTGAACATCAACCCCTCTGCTTTCCATTCGATTCCACAGTTGACGCATTTCCGGAGGGACCGATCCGGCGGCCAAGGCCTTCTTCAAGGGGCGGTCGGCGTGCGCCAAGCGCAGCATATGGTCGAAGTGAACGCGCACACGGTAACGGGCATTGGGGCCTTCCCCCCTCTCTTCAGCCAATCGTTGCGCCTCGTGGAAGATATTCGAGTTATTCCAATAAATGAATGCGCTGTCCATGCAAATCTGCCTCTTGACGTCTATCCCGCCCGCAACGGCCTCCGGTCACCAAATCCAGATATTGACTCACTAACGCTACATACTATCACAGGAGCGGGATAAGCCTGTAAGCTCTATGCCGTTTGCCGTGGCTGCCTGCGCAGGCAGGATGAATACGACAGTGCAAATCGGAGATGAAGTCAAACGATGGGGAGGCGACGAAAACCTTACCATCGCCTGCTGAATCCAATCCGCAGACTTACTCCGCCTCCGCCGGGCTGTGCTCCTTCAGCCACATACGCAGCGGCACGTCCTCGTCCGTCGGCGAAAAGCGGCCATTCGCGTTTACGCTCCAGCCCAGAAGCTGCCGGCGAATCGGGCTGCTGCTATCCCACAGCCCCTCTACCGTCATGTCATCCTTCGTGCGCAGCCAGCGATACCCGTATCCATAAAACAGGACGCGCCGCGTGATGTCAGACCAGTTGGGGCTGGCCGTATGCCACAGGCGCCGGTCAAAAAAGACCGCATCTCCCGGCCTGGCCAGCACCGGCGTCGCGCCTTCCGGCTGGCCGATACCACTCTCCGGCCTGTCGATCGTATCCCGTACATGGCTCCGAGGGACCACCCAGAAGTTCCCCCGCCCCGGCTCGTTCGTATCCGACAGAAAATACGCCACCTTCAGCGAAAGCCGCGGCCGCGGATGACTCTCCATCTCCACGTTCACGCGGCCGCTGTCCTGGTGCCAGCTGAACGTCCTGTCATTCGGCTCCTCCCCGTTCGGCGGCGTCACGATCAGATGCGCGTGATAGAGAAAGATGTTCCAGCCCAGAATCCCCCACACCTTCGGCAGGACCTTTTCATAATCGACCAGATTGGTGAAGAAGGAATCATCCGGAATGAAATTGGGGTAGAACAACGCCGTGCGCGGATCATGCCCCTCCGCCACCTTCGCCTTGTGGATCCGCTCCGTCAGTTCGACGCCTCGTTCCACCTGTTCCGGCGACAGAGCATTCCTCACGTAAATCAGTCCCGTCTCGTTAAATTCTTGCCGTTCTTCCTCCGTCAAACCGTGCTGAAGGCAGGCAGCGCTCAAATCAGCCATTTGTCTTCTCCCTCCATGAAATCTTGCCCGTTCCCCTTAGTGTAGCACGAAAGCGCTTCTCTGCGCTCCTGCCCAAACCTGGCGAAATCGCCGTGCAAACAGTTCGGCTCTCACAATCTGCAGGGAAGACCGAAAGACGGTATTCCCATGCTTGCGTATACGACAGGTGGGCGCCCCCGAATCCCACCCTCGACAACAGCGCCAGCAAAAGACTCTGGCGCCGTCACCATTTTCTGGCTTGTTTGCATACCTCTGCTTCTGTGCTAATCTTTGCCAATACTCAACTTGAAAACTGAATTTTAGTGACGTATTCTATTCCATCCGCCCACCTCAGCAACTGTACCCAGGAGGTAACCAGACCATGCCAAAGCAAGGATTCAGCCGCAGAGAATTCCTCTCACTTATAGGAGCCGCCGGCGGCGCGGCCCTGCTCGCCGCCTGCCAGCCCGTTGCCACCTCAACCGATGGTGACGAAATGGAAGCCGCCATGGAACCGGTCACCGTCTCCGTCCAGTCCGGCTGGCAAACCTCCGGTGACGGCGACGTCTGGACGCCCTGCATCGAACTGTTTGACGAAAAGGGCACACACATCTCCATCGAAATGATTCGCCTCCACGTATCCCCAGAGGACACAATGACCGCTGTCGCCGGCGGCACCGCGCCCGACGTCTACCATCGCTACATCGGCGGCTTCGCCGAACTGATGGCGCGCGGCGTCATGCTCCCGCTCGACGACCTCATCGCCAACGCCCCTGACTTCGACCCGGACATCTACCTCGGCTCACAGTGGGACAACGGCAAATGGGACGGTGTCACCTACGGCATCCCCGCCCTTGAAGGCGGCTCCATGCCCGCCATCTGCTGGCACAAACACCTCATCGAAGAAGTCGGCGGCGACCCCGAAGTCGGCCCGAGAAGTTGGCCCGAAATGCTCGAGTGGTCCCGCATGCTCCTCCAATACGACGACGATGGCAACCTCACCCAGGCCGGATTCGACCCCAAAGACGCCTACGGCTTCACCGTCATCGCCTGGCCCGTCGTCTTCGACGAAAACTACATCTCCGAAGACAAGCGCACCTTTACTTTCGACACCGAAGCGTGGGCAGAAGGCCTCGACCTCATCGCCCAATTCTGGACCGACCCGGGCGTAGACAAGATGCAAGCCTTCGTCGACCAGTGGAATTACTGGTCCGGCTACCCCTCCAGCGGCTTCAACAACGCCAAACGCGCCATGGTCATGGACGGCAACTGGCTGCCCGGCATGTTGCGCAATATGGTCGAAGTCACCGGCGTCGAACTCGAATCCATCGGCTACAACTTTCACCCCAACCTCAACGAAGGCAACAAGGCCATCGACTTCGGTACTGGCCATACGCTCTTTATGCCCCGCACCACCCAGGTCGCCGAAGACGCCCTCACCTTCATCATTCACATGACCAGCGTCGAAGTCAACCTCTTGGAATTCGAAATCCGCGCCGCCTGCATGTGGAGCAAGCCGATTCTGGATGCCATCGATCTTTCCAGCGTGCCCGGCCTGCAATGGTTCTTCGACGCCCCTCTGGAAGCCGACCGGCTCTGGAGCCCCAACGAGTTTCTAACGCCCGTCCAGTCCCAGTGCGAAAACCTGTGGAATCGGGCCTTCGAAGAGGTGACCGTCGGCGTCAAATCAGCCGAAGACGCCCTTTTCGACATCAATAAAGAACTCCAGCAGTCCCTCGACGAATACTGGGAGACCCAAAGTTAGCCTCCCGACTTTGCGCTGAGCCGACCGCATCCACCGCGCATTTGGCGAAGCGCAAACCGTGACACATCCCGGTCGCGCCTTGGCTCCCGCCCCAAGGCGCGACCGCCCCTTAAGTGGTCCCTTCCCAAAGGCCCCGAATCACCTTTCAACCTCCAGGTTTGATATGACTTCACCACTACTAAGCGCCCCACAACCAGGCTTGGGTCCCGCCGAAGACCCCCGACTCCCTAACCGGCTGGCCCGCGGCCGCAGTTTCCGCCGCCGCATGCTCCCCTTCCTCTTCCTCCTCCCCTGGTTCGTGGGCGTTCTCACCTTTCAGGCCTACCCCATCCTCGACTCCTTCTACCACAGCTTCACCATCTACGACGTCTTCCAGCCCGCCAAGTGGATCGGTGTCCGCAATTACGTTAACCTCGCAGAACACGACTATACCCGCAAAGCCCTGATGAACACGCTGCTCTACGTAGTCGTTTCCGTTCCCGGCGGGCTGGTCGTCGGCCTGCTGCAGGCGCTGCTCCTCAACGTAAAGATACGCGGCCTCCAGCTCTTCCGCACGCTCGCCATCGTGCCCGGCACCGTCCCCGTTGCCGGCGCCGCCGCCGTCTTCCTCTTCATCTGGAGCCCTTCCCTCGGCCTCATCAACAGCTTCCTCAAAGCCCTCGGCCTCCCCTGGCAGCAGGCCTGGCTCACCAGTCCCGTGATGGTCAAATGGGTCTTCATCGTCATGGCCATCCAGGGCGGTATCGGCATGCTCATCTTCCTCGCCGGGCTCCAGAATGTGCCTCAGGAACTTTACGATGCAGCCAAAATCGATGGCGCAAAGTCTATCCAAACACTGTTCAAAGTCACACTGCCCATGCTGACTCCCTACACCCTCTTCAACCTCCTCACAAGCCTGATCGGCGCCTTTCAGATGTTTTCCGGCCCCATGCTGATGACCGGTGGAGGCCCCGCCGGCGGCTCGATGTTCTATCCCCAACTCATCTATGAAAACGCTTTTCGAAATTTCAGGATGGGCCACGCCGCCGCGCTCTCATGGATTCTTTTCGTCATCTGCGTGGTCATCGTCGTCCTCCTCTTCCGCACCTCCGCAAGCTGGGTCTACTATGAGGGAGGCAACTGATTCGTATGGCAGGCATTCGCACCGCACGCCGATACATTTTTCCCGCGGGCCGCTTCACTCTCGGCATGCGCGCCAGCAGGATCATTCAGCACGCCAACGCCTATCTGCTGATCGCAGTCTTTCTCCTCATCGCCCTGTTGCCCGTTTTCTGGATGTTCAGCAACGCCTTCAAAACGCTCGAACAGATGCGAGTCACCTTCCCCATTCAGTGGATTCCCAACCCCGTCACCCTCGAGAACTTTGCCGACGGCTGGCGCGCGCGCGACTGGCTCCTCCACCTGCGCAACACCCTCATGCTTGCAGTCTTCGTACTCATACCCACAATGGCTTCCTGTATCCTGGCCGCCTATGCCTTCGCACGCATGAGGTTTCCCGGCAGCGAGCTGCTCATGCTGCTCAACATCAGCCTCATGCTTATGCCCGACTTCGTAACAATGGTGCCCCGTTATGTAATGATGGCCCGCTTGGGCTGGGTCGGGACCTGGTTGCCCGCCATCATCCCATCAATGCTCGCGCTCAATCCCGCCATGGTCTTCGTCCTGCGCCAGTTCTTCCGCGCCATCCCCAATGAACTCTCTGAAGCCGCCCGTCTTGACGGCTGTAACGATCTGGTCATCCTATGGCGTGTCATCATCCCCCTCTCCAAACCCATCCTCGCCCTACAGGTCGTCCTCATCACCTCCTGGGCCTGGAATGACCTCCTCTTCCCTCTCCTCTACCTCAAGGACAAGAGCATGCAGACCCTTACCCTCGCCATGATGGGCTTTATCGGCTCGCGCGGCGACACCCAGTGGGGGCCGATGATGGCTATGTCCGTTCTTGTATCTCTGCCAATGATGGCGTTATCGTACTATGGGCAGCGCTACTTCACCGAGGGCTTCACCCTCACCGGCATCAAGGGATAACCTGCATCCGCGAAATTGCCTAAGCAAACCCTTCGGTATACACTCCTGTATACGCCGCGGGAATCTCACTTTACTTACCATCGGTATTCAATTTCATGTCCCTTTTCACTTCAAGGCGGGAGCGCCGCCTCTGGCTCTGGACCCTCGCCGTTGTAACCGCCATCTACTCGACACTTGGGCTGGCGCGGACCCTCGCCGGGCACCTGCGTACACACGGGCTGCTCGAAACCCTCTTCTTGATCAGTTTTATCTTGGTTGGAGCTGTCATCCTGGCCTACGGGCTGAAGGTGCGCCCAGGTGGCCTGGAGATCGGGGTCGCGCTCGGCGTGGCCGCCGTCTACATCCTCGTCTTTGTGCGTATGGGCACACCGGAGGAGCGCACACACCTCATCGAATACGGCGTTCTGTCCGTCTTCATCTACGAAGCGCTCAAAGAACGCGCCAGCCACGGCCGCCGCGTCCCCGTACCCGCTCTGCTCGCAATTGTAGCCGCTTCGCTCATCGGCCTGATCGATGAAAACATCCAGGCCTTTCTACCCAATCGCGCCTACGACCCGCGCGATATCCTCTTCAACGTACTCGCCGCAGTCATGGCCGTCGCCGCCAGCATGGCCCTCGCCTATGCCCGCCGCTGGCGATTTAGAAATCAGCCGGACTGACATACTTCCAGCCGACTCACCCGCTCTGCTGCCTCTCCCGTCCGCTGCTGCCCAGTCCCAAATAGTGGCTGAAGTCTCGATTCACATTGGACACTGTCCATCCAGAGCCTGCTCGCGATTAAATTCCGTGATAACAGGCGGCAACCCGCAGACCTCACGCCCCTACGTCCTCTCCTCGGATCCGGGCCGTCCACCGAATGCAGGCCTCCCCATTGTCTACCCAAATGCCCCCTGGAGACGCTAACAAATGCGGTGGTGGCCCTGCGCCCGCCCTTTCCGTCCTCAACAAGGGCCTTCCAGCGATTCCAGCCACACACAAATGCATCGAGGCCATGATCCGAATGCAGCTACCCTCAATCCTCGCCGTAGTCGAGCACCATCTGCAAAATATCCTCTGGGCGCTTATCGATCATCTCGTAGGCCGCCGCCGCACCCTCAAGGTCGACCACATCCGTAATCAACCCCTCCAAATTCAGCTTGGGCATCAATGACAGCACCGCCTCCATCCGCCGCGCGGCCGACCATCGATGCGACAGCTCAGGGCTGATGCCGCCAATCTGCGACGAAATCAGCTGAATCCGATTGTGGTGGAACTCCGCGCCAGGGTAGACGTTTGCCAGCGCGCCCGCATACCACGACATCACGATCACTTTGCCGTTGTAGCAAACTGTGCGGATCGCCTCGTTCAGAGCGCGATCACTGGCCGAAAGCTCGAACACCACGTCCGCCCCCCGGTTGTCCGTCAACGCCCGCACCGCCATCGCGATGTCCCTGACCTCGCCCGCGTTGAAGACAAGGTCCGCGCCGCTCACCCTCTTGGAGATCTCCAGCCGCTTCTCGATCAGGTCAACCGCGACCACCGGCGCCGCGCCCGACAGCTTGGCCCACTGCACCGTCAGCTGCCCCAGGACACCCTGGCCAAAGACCACCACACACTCTCCCAAGTGCAGGTCCGCGTCCAGTATGCCGTTTAAAGTAGTGTTCAGGACCGCCGTGAGCACACCTGCCCTCGGATCGATTCCCTCCGGCAGCTTGACCACCGAACCCGCTGGAAGTACGTGCGCCGACTGGTGCGGGGCAAAGCTGAAGACAACATCGCCCTCAGCAAACTCCTTCACACTGCTCCCCACCTCCGTGACCACGCCCACACACGCGTAGCCGTAACGCAGAGGGTAGTCCCACTGGGGCTCTTCGCTTTCCACAAACAGCCGCGTACGTCGGTCCTGCTTCAGCCGCCACATCGGCGCGTCCCCGCGATACACGTTCATCTCCGTCCCATGACTGATACCCGAATAAAGCGAGCGTATCGCCACTTCTCCCGCGCCCGGGCCCGCGATCTCATCCTCGACCACAGTTAGCTGTCGCGGCCCAGTGATTTCAACAGCCTTTATCTTGATCACTCTCTTGCCCGCCTCTCCCTACCGCTCCATATCGTTCACAACCTCGAACCCCAACAACTGCCCCAGGTCCTCTATCTCATCCACCCAGTCCCCGTAAAACAGGACCCGGTGCCCGCCCGGCGTCAGCGGGTGCTCCGCCTTCATACAGTTGCGCAACAGCCTCTTCACATCGGCAACCTGGATCGCCACCGACGTCCGGCAATCCCGCTGCACACTCACGTTGCTGTCAATGACCCCGGAAAAGACATACATGCGGTCGAACGGCACAAACTGTGCGATCGTCACCGTCTGCCCCACCTCCATCTGCACGTTCACACACGTGCTCTTGTAAAGCCCCTGGTGATTGCGAAACGCGTATTCGTCCGCCTCCTCGCTATTCCACCCCCCCAGCTTTGTCGCGCTGAAGTCGTGGGACATCCCAATCAGGTTCCGCCCCGTGTCGATATGAATATGGCCGATAAAGCCGGGCCGGTCGGCCAAATAGCCGATCAGCAGCTGCGTGATCGTGCTCGACAGGTCCAGCTGGCAGATACCGGCCAGCCCCTCGTCGTTCAGCATCGAAAACGCCAGGCACGGCAGCGGATACGGCCCGCTCCCCATACAGATGCCGTGCTCGGTGATACCCTGCGCCTCCTCCTCCGCCAGGATCTGCTTGATCCCCAGGTACAACTTGCACGATTCGACCACGTCCTCCCTCGTCGGTTCGACCACATCCGTTGCCCCTGCAATCCTCCTCTGCGCCAGGGCCTCCGCAGCCTCAGCATCGGCGTTCTGGTAGGCCGCGATCAGCCGCTGAGGTGGGATATCCTTGATCTCAAGCCCCAGCCTCTCCTTCGCCTGTCTGATGAAGCCGTCGCTCAACGGCGTCAGGTCGGAAAAAAGATGGATCCCGCCCCACCCTTCCTCAAACCACCTGCGGCTCGACTCCACCTGCTCCCGCGTATGCGACTGCTGGTACAGCACCTTAGACTGCCCCATCTTGTGAATCGCCTTCAGCACGCCGATCTTCTTCCCCACATCCGCGAAATCCGATGAAAGAACAGGAATTACATTGCGTTTGCCCTTCACCGGCACGAAATTATGCAGCCATCCCAGCGGCGAAAGCGGCGTCTCCGTCGGATTAAACATGACCGTCGGCTTGCCCCAGCTCGCAATCTCTTTCTGCATCGTATTTGGAAACAAGCTCAGAATAAAAGCAAGGACACCGTCCTCGTTACGTACCTTGGCAGCCTCCTCTCCTAACTCCGCATGCGTCCGCACCAGCCTCTGTCCCGTAAACGCTACCTCCCGCTCGTACGCCTTCAACTTTTCCCGGTAACGCGCGGCCACGCTCTCGTGGCTGAAAGAACCTTGATAGACAGGCCACTCCGTGTTTTCGCCGGTGGGAAAGCCGTCGTCTTGCGACCCGCCCAGAAACAGTGTTCGAATTCTCGTCTTTTTCACGACAACCTCCTCCTGGAAAACGGCCGTCAAATTTGGGCGCCTAATAATGGAGCCGGGACGCGTTCAACTAGCCTGTATTGGCCGCCCTTAAACTCCGCTCCCACTAAGCCGCAGAAGGCTCTTCTGCGCGCAGCACGGCAACAAAGTACGCCCCAACCCCAACAAAAATCAGGCCGAGTACAAGCCCCAGCGGCAGGTAGCCCACCGCCTGCAACTCGGCGGCTGCGGTCGCGATCAGGTCTGCGCTCGGTTCGCAGCCGGCCAGCTTCTCCCCTTGCGGCCACGGTCCCAGCGGCCAGCCTTCGCTGTTGCCGAACGGCATCGGCTCCCACTGCCATCCCGAAGGCCAGGGCTCACCCTCGCCCGGCGTGGTCACGCACATGCGGCGCAGCGCGCGCACGTTCTGCAGCTGCGACGCTCGCGTCGCCGCGGTGACGACGAAGTAGGCCGCGACCACGCCGACACCGATAGCCCAGTTACGCAGAATCCCGCGATACCTGATCACAGGGAGCTTCAGGATCACACAAAGCAGAAAGACCGCCGAGACCACAAGACCCAGCATCCAATCCTCCACCCGGTCGCCCTGCCCCAGAATCCAGGGCGGCAGAAACACGGCCACAAACAGGAACATGTAGAGCCCGTTAAGAATTGCCATCCCCAATACAATCATCTGTACCTTGGCGTTCCGCCACCAGGCCAGCGGCGCAGCTGTTACGAAGAGAATATTGAAGTGGTCGATAAAGGCCATGCTTGGAATGCCCAGGGCAGCGCCCAGGCTCAGTTGAAGGTCGAATGCGTCGTTACGCGCCGCGCCACCATCCAGGCCGAGGCCAAACGTGTATATGGTGAACTCATATCCCGGGTAACCAAAGGCCAGGGCCAGCCACAAGAGCGTAAGGAGAACGTTGGCGGTCATGAGTCTGATTATTGTCATTCTAGGCATATTGGATTTTCTCCCATGAGTCGTTCAAATTGTGAAGGCCACTCTTTTCCGCCGCGAGGGGAAGTCCACAAAGGGGGGGAACCTTCGTGCGCCTCTGGTTACGACTACGCTGAAGCCCGTTCGCGTCCCCGAGCTGGGCAAGCGCCGTCTCTTCTGACCACTGACCACTGACCACTGCCGTTCCATCCCGTTTGTCTATCGCGCCGCGCTGGGGTCTAATGATTTCATCCCATCGAAGCAGGCAATCGAGGAGGGAGAAATGAAGCTGACCCTCGCGCAAAAGCTGGAATTCTACAAAAAGGGATATGTGAGGGTGCCCGGCGTTGTCCCGCGTGTGATGGTCGACGCAGCCGTTAGAGCGATCAATCACTCCTTCGGCAACGGCATCGATCCCTCACAGATGATCACCTTCAACGCACAGTCATTCTGCCCGGAACTGCGGCAAGCGCCCGAAATCACCGACCTGTACAACCGGTCGCCCGTAAAACTGCTGGCCGAATCCATGATTGGCGCCGGCAAGGTCAACCCGGTCCAGCGCGGACAAATCGCAGTCCGCTTTCCGCTGCTGGATGACCCGCCGCCCGCGCTGCGGCCCCATCTGGACGGCCGCCACTCACCCCATAACGGCGTCCCCGCCGGCGAGTTGCGTAGATTCACCATGCTCGTCGGCATCGCCCTCAGCGACGTGAATACAGAATACGCCGGCAATCTGGCTGTCTGGCCCGGCACCCACCGCCTCTACGAGCAGTACTTCCGCGAACATGGACACGCCATCCTCATGCGCGGCGGCGTCGAAGGCATGCCGCCCATCGATATGCCGCAGCCGAAAATGATCACTGCCGGGGCCGGAGACGCCATCCTCGTCCACTACCAGATTGCCCACTGCGCCTCGCCCAACGTCTCACCGCACCCTCGCTACGCCATCTATTTCCGCCTGCAACATGTCGACTACAAGCAGCAGCTGCATGAAGCCCTCACCGACATCTGGCTGGAGTGGGACGGCATGCGTGACATCGCCGCCAACCACTGACCCCTGCTCAATGGCCGCTGCTCACTGTCCACTCTCAAGCTGCCCGGCCCTTTCCATCGCCGCCCAGTAGGCGTGGTCCGCGCTATTGACAAGCGTGTTCTCGAGGCTGCGTTTGATCAACTCGCCCTCGGCCGAATGCGCGCCCGCCGTATGCGCCACCGCCTCCGGCAGCCCCACCGTCAGCGCCACATGCACGCCGTACACCGAATGCCGGATCGACGGGAACCCCGCCGCGCCCACGTCCGCCTTCCAGCGCGCCTGATTCTTCAGGCTGAACTCAAACGGCTTGCCCACGTCGTGGCACAGCGCGCACGCCCACAGCAGGTCCCTGTCGATACCGATATCCCCGTGCACCTCTTCCAGGCCGTCGGCAAGCCCGTGCGCCATGCGCGCCACGCCGCGCAGATGCTCTGCCTGCGTACCGTCCTTCAGAGCCGGCGAGTCCGGCACACCCGATCCCCGAATCTGGTCGATGCTCGTAAACTCCGACTGCGACAGCGCAAAAGCCCATGCCTCTACTACCAGCCCGCGCAGCTCTTCATCCTTGATCTCACTGACCTCCGGCAGGCTCTCAACTACACCCTGGCGCAGTTCCTCCATCGAAGCCATTCGTGCCCCTCCTCTGATTTTCGCAAGGCCGTGCGTCTCCTGCCTGTTCCTTCTCGCAAGGCTACGCGCCTACTGAAACTGCCTCTTCCCTTTTCAGAATCTGGATAGACGTATTGGGAAAGACGGCAACGGTTGTATCCGCCGGCAGTTTGGCAGCCAGATGGTCGATCACAGTCTGCCAGTCGCGGAAGAGAAGGTCGCCGCCATGCTTGGCGGCAAACTCCGACGCCTGAAAATGCTCGGAAACGATGAGCAGGGGCTCCCGGCCATCGAGCGCGGGAACAGGGTCAGGTGTGGCATCGGCCGCCGCCTTGCGCTTCAGATACTGTGGCCACGGCAACTGCTGATGCAGGCCGTGATAGGAAATGCCGTCACACGCCGCGTTGAGAACGACCGTGTAAGGCTCCCGCTCGAAATACTCCCGCGGCCACACCGCCTTTGACCCCTGGACCGGATCGGCGTCAAGCGGGTAGGCATTGCAGACCACCACGTCCGCCTCCTGCCGCAGCCTGCGCGGTATCTCCGTCCCGTACGTGCGCCGAGCGAAGCGTGCCCCCGCGCGATGCGCCTCCACAAAGTCGCCGACAAATACGCCTGCAATCTGTCTGCGGCTGGTGAGAACGCAGTTGACGAGCATGTCCAACCCGATCAGGCTCGACACCTCCTCGGCCACGTCGCGATGATCTCGCACGCCCCCGTCGATAAGGGTCACTTCGCCCGCCTGCTCCGCGGACGGCTTCTGCCGTTCGAGATTGCCCTGTCCCCGCCTGGCCGAGAAGCTGTGAAAGTGAAAAATGGTGGCAAAGCCCGCCACGCCCGGAACGATCAGCTTGGCGCCGCCGCCAAAACCGACCGAAGGATGGGGATAGATGCCGCCCACACAGATTTTGAACTCGGCTTCGGCAACTATTCGGTTGATGTATACCGGGGTACCGTCCTCCAGGCTCCCGTACGCAACCAGGTCCCCGGCCATGAAATCATGCGAAGTCGTCGCGTAGGTCGCAGCAACCTCCGCCCCCACCTTCTTCACCATCTCCTCTTCCGTTAGCGGTCGGTGCGTGCCGCCGCCAACAACGATCACCGTCTCGGCCCTGGGAACACCGGCCTCGGCCAGCTCCTCAAGCACATGCGGCAGCATCTCCGCCGCCGGCGTCGGCCTGCTCAGGTCATCGACCACGATCGCGGCGCTGGCTTTCCCCTTTGCCGCGTCGCGAATCCGGGGCGTCCCAATCGGACTGTCGAACGCCTCCGCAATCTCTGCTGTACTGAGCGCCGGTGCGTCCTCGCACGCGCAAACGTGGACATTCCAGCCTGCCGGAAAACAGAGCGTGCGCTCTACATCGCCAAACCAGGAACGAGAGGGAACTGAAACTGTCTGTGAACTGTTCATGGGTTTTTCCTTCGGATGGCTCTTGGTTGGACTGTCTGTGGTAGATGATCTATGAATTCCCGAAAACCTTCGCGAAACCGGGATTCTCCGGCTTTTCTCGGCCCCCCTCCTTCCACGTAGATGTTCACGGCTACCATCTGTTGCCACCCAGCTCGCCTGTTAGCCACAGTTCGCCCAATGAGTATTCTTCCTCCAGCCACTCACGCAACGCTTCCTGGCTCAATCGACGCACTGTTGTAGCGCTGCTCTCCTTCTCGCATACCCGTACTGCCTCCGGCAAATGAGACAAGGCATCGACAAGAATGTCAGAGTGTGTCGTCAAGATAACTTGGGTTCGGCGAGACGCCTCGACCAGCATTTCTGCGACAATAGGCAGAATATCGGGATGCAGCCCAATTTCAGGCCTTTCTATACAAATGAGAGGAGGGAGAGTTGGGTGGCAGAGAATCGCGGAAAGGCAGAGAAAATGCATCGTTCCGTCAGACAAACGCGCCGCTGGGATCCAGCCACTGAGATCTTTTTCGCGCAGAAATACTTGCACCGTACCGCCTTCTACCACTATGGAGTATCCCATATACTGATCGGAGAACCTGGCGAGATGCGCGTCGAGCCTGTCCTTCACCTTCCCTTTCCGTTCGAGCGCATTCAGAACAAGACCTAGGTTGCTTGCATCCTCAGCCAGGAAGTCGTTGGGCAGGTCAACCGGCTGCGGACGGCGCAGGTTGGAGAATCGGCCCAGGTTCCAATGCCGAAACAGCTTGATCTTCTTGTAACTGTCACTCAGAAATGTGATTTCAGGGAATTGTGTCGGGTCTCGCAACTGCGAAAGTACGGACTGATTCGGCGTTAGGTATTCACCTCGAAAGGGCCGAGTCGCCTTTCTGCCTCCTGCTGTTTTCTTGTTATCTTCTTCTTCAGGAGTGTCGAAAAGGGGATCTCCTTCGTTGAGGGCATAGGAGAAGGCCGTTTCCCGGTATTCCTTCAACTCGTCTGCCTGGCAGTCTATCTGCTCATCAACCAAGGTAAAACGCTGTTGGATCGCCCCAAAAGAGAATCTGTGCCTCAAAGGTTTCTTGAGGTCAGGGAGACGAATCGTTGCGCTGACATGTGCCACATGCCTCTGTTCAATTCCCTTCCACAGCCACTCCTCCGCACCCCCACCCGCACGTATCGGCGCAACCAAATCGGTAGCGGATGCCCGAAGCAGAGCGATTGCCTCGATCACATTTGACTTCCCCGACCCGTTCGGACCGATCAGCACATTCAGCGGACCCAGTTCAATCGGCGGAGATTCCGGTCCGAATGACAGCAGGTTGCGTAGCTGCAGCGTCCTGATGAATCTCGAATCTCCCTGCATCGCTTTCCCATTCCGCTGTTAAAATCAGGGCAATTGCGCCCTGACATTCTATCACACCCGCCGCCCTCCGCATCTGCCCGTCAACTACCCCAGGGCAATCGCATCTAAATCTGTAGGCCGATTCAGTTGAAATTGTGGCCAGAAGAAAGCGAGAATAAGTGGAAATCACCCTGCGCTTACTGAATATCGACGGGAAGACGCCGCGGATCAGGCCCTCAGTCGGCGA
>JAJDZJ010000211.1 GCA_022824685.1 Caldilineaceae bacterium | reverse complement strand
TTTCGACGCCTGACGGCCGGTGCCGCGGCAACTTCTGCTCGCGATCCAGCAACCTGAAGCCGATTTCCACTTATTCGCGCTTTGTTCTAGCCATGATTTCAACGGAATCGGCCTACAAAATTAGATGCGATTGCCCTGGGGTCGGGAGGGAGAGGATTCAAGGCAGAGCGGGGCACTGTCTTTGACTATGCGAATTTATTCTTCGTGTTGCCTCGTGTTTCTGTAGGAGACTCCCGTTTTAATTCCGGTCTTTTTTGTTCCGATAAACTGTGTTAAGTTACCCAATGCCGGTCTGGAGAAAGACCTGCGCAGGAATGCAGTTGTTACGATGAAGAGCAGCTGTTCCCCATCCTAGATCGAATCGTTTTCGCCGCCCACTTCCCCAGCAAAAACACGGCCAGGAGCTGCAGGCATGGCACGCAAAATCGAGATTTCATTCACCAAGCGGAACGTCCGGGGGGTTGCGACCTTACTTGACGAGGAGGCGCCCCTCACGTGCGAAGCGGTTTGGAATGCGCTGCCGTTGGAGGGCGACGCATACCATGCCCGCTGGGCAGGGCGGGAAGTTTACACGCTGGTGCCACCCCTTGGCAGCGATCCTGGCAAGGAGAACGCCACCATCATGCCAATTGCCGGAGACCTCCTCTACTTCGAAGTAGAGGCGGCCTCGATCGACATCCCGCCTGAGAGGCGCACTGGACAGCCGTTTATCGACATTGCGTTGTTCTACGGGCGCAACAATTTTCTGCTGGGTCCCGAGGGGTACATGCCCGGAAACCTCTTTGCGACAGTTTCCGAAAACCTTGAAGGACTGGCCGCTGCGTGCGAGAGCATCTGGAGTGAAGGCTTTGTAGGTGAACGCATGATATTTCGGCGCCTCGATGAAGGCGGCGACCAATAGGCGCTTGAAAGACGGCGTTCTCCGTCTCTCGACACGAACGGCCGCGGGTCCATACCACCCCGATGCCGCACAGGAGGTTCAGGATGGAATCCTATTCGTCAAACTCACAATTGCAGGCCCTCGAAGATGGAACGGCCCTGCCGTCGATTGTAACGCCGCCGCCCGGTCCGCAGTCGCGCGAGTTGACTGAGCGTCTTGGCAAAGTGGAGCCGCCGACAAGCTCCGTGATCCCGCGCGGGCAGACGCCGGTGTTCTGGGAGCGCACGCGGGGGGCCAATATCGTTGACGCCGACGACAACGTATATGTCGATCTTACGGCCGGCTTTTGCGTGGCGACTGCCGGTCACAGCAACCCGCGCATCGTACAGGCGATTGCGAAGCAGTCGGAACTGATGATGCACAGCCAGGGCGGGGTGAATCCGAACCGCAACCGGGTCGAGCTAGCGGAGAAGCTTTCCAACCGGGCGCCTGGCGATCTGTCGGTTTCCCACATTGCCAACACGGGAGCCGAGGCAGTTGAGACGGCGCTTAAGACGGCGCGCATCTTTACAGGCAAGCATAAGATCATCGCCTTTCAGGGCGGGTTTCATGGTAAGACGACGGGCGCGCTGTCGGTCTCTTCGCAGAACTATTACCGCGCCCCGTTCCAGAATATGCTGGCGGATACGACCCATGTTCCGTTCGCCTATCCATATCGGTGCCCAACCCATACGAACGGTGACGACTGTTTTTTCTGCGACGGGGGCTATCTGGAGCATGTGTTGACGATGCCGGATTCCGGCGTGGCCGACGTCGCCGCCATCATCATGGAGCCGGTACAGGGGCACGGCGGTTGGATTGTGCCGCCGAAAAAGTTTGTGCAGACGGTGCGGCGGCTTTGTGACGAGCACGGCATACTGCTGATCGCCGACGAGATTATTACCGGCTTTGGCCGCACCGGAAAATGGTTTGGCATGGACAACTACGACGTTGTGCCGGATATCATGGTGGTGGGCAAGGGCCTGGCGAGCGGATTTCCGATCTCGGCCACGATTATGTCGGAAGAGGTGGCTGACGCGTGGGGGCCGATGATGCATACCAGCACCTTTCTGGGCAACCCGGTTGGTTGCGCGGCCGCGCTGGCTTCGCTGGCGGAGATCGAGGAGAAGAACCTTGTGCAGCGCGGCGCGGAATTGGGGAGCTATTTCAAGTCGCGGTTGTTGGAGCTGCAGCAGGAGCACCATCTGATTGGAGAGGTGCGCGGGCTTGGCATGATGGTCGGGGTGGAGTTCGTCAAAGATCGTGATACGCGAGAACCGGCGACGGAAGAGGGCGCGCGTGTGGTCGACGGTCTCCTGCAGCGGGGCGTCATCGCGACGAATTACGGGGGCTCCTACCACAACGTGCTAAAGATGTCGCCGCCGCTGGTGATCACGCAGGAGCAGCTCGACTGCGCGATCGAGGCGCTTAACGAGAGCCTTTCTGCGGTGGAAGCTGCGATGTAGGTGGCCCGCGGGCGGCCCTTCGGAGTCTGGAGCGGCTGCGGTTTGCAGTCGGAGATTGGCATGCTTCGCGTCGGCGTTCTCTATCCGCTGCATTCGGCAGAAGATGACTACCCCAACATGGCAGCGAGGCTGGAGCCGCCGGTGGAGGTTTCTGTCGTCCACACGGATGCGGTTGACCTGCATACGGTTGAGGATTGCCGGCGCACGGGCGATTGGGACCATCTGGAGCCCGGCGCGGGTGAGTTACGCACACTCGGAGTGGATGTGTGTATGTGGGCGTGTACGAGCGGCAGCTTTGTCTACGGGCTGACCGGGGCCGGGGAACAGGCGTGTCAGCTCGGCAGCTATCTGGGGGTCCCTGCCTCCAGCACTTCACTTGCCTTTGCTAAAGCCTTAAAGACCCTGGGAATCACGCGGGTAGCGGTTGCCGCCACCTATCCGGAGGAGCTGGCAGCCGCATTTGTCGACTTTCTCGGCCAGGGCGGGATCCAGGTCGTCCACCTGAATCATC
This sequence comes from Caldilineaceae bacterium, assembly GCA_022824685.1. GTDB lineage: Bacteria > Chloroflexota > Anaerolineae > Caldilineales > Caldilineaceae > Bin5. Next base: position 16,523 of record JAJDZJ010000211.1, on the reverse strand, counting down.
TTGGCATCTGGACGGCCGTGGAAGTTGGCGCGGTAGGGCCCAAGCAGGTAATCGACTTCGTGCGGGCCAACAATCATCCCGATGCTGAAGCCATTCTGGTTCCTGATACCGCTCTGCATACGACCGCGTTTCTGCCTGCGCTGGATGAAGCAGCGGGCAAGCCGGTGCTGACGGCCAACCAGGTTACGTTGTGGGAAGCGCTGCGGCTGGGGGGACGAGTCCCGGGGCAGAGAGGTTTCGGCCGGTTGTTTGCCGCTGCCGAAGACCCTTTGGGAGAACGAGAGTGAAGGCCCTCTTCCGAGAGTACGGCGAACGCGACCTGCCGGCCCTTGCTGGCCTGTTCGCTCGAGCCGACTCCCATGACGGCGTGGCGCGCGCGCTGGCCCCGGAGGCGGCAGACGATCTGCCGCTTTTTGCGTTTGCGCCGCGATATCCTCTCGGACTCGAACGCGGCTTGACCTGCGATGAGGTGCGCAGTCGACTTGGCAGCCGCCTGGAAAAGGTCGAGCGGCTGGTCCTTGTCGCTGCGGAGGGCGCCGCCGCCGATGCCTGCGTGACTGTCTACCCGGCGGGCACCGAAGCGTCGTGGATGCTCGACTGGGTGGTGGACCCTGATAGGCGGGAGACGGTACCGGTTGACAGGATCGTTCAGGCGGGCGTGGACCGCATCCATCAACTGGCGTCGAAGGGGAGGATCGGGTTGGGGGATGACGGCTCCTGGTTGGGGACGGGTGGCGCGCCTGCAACGTGCAGTGTCGAGGCGCGGGGTTTGCGTGAGGACGTGGAAATCGAGGCTGGGCTGGGCAGAGCCGGTTTCAAGGGGGTCCGGACTTTCGTGGTCATGGCCTGCGAGCTGGGAAAGGCGCATAAGGCGTTGAGGGCGCAGAAGGGCATTCCTGAGGGAATAACGCTGCGGAATTACCGGTCGGAGGATGCGCCAGCGTGGATTGCGGCATTCAACGATTCGTTTTCGGACCATTGGGGCGGGTTTTCGTATTCGGACGAGAGCTGGGCCCGACACGCGACCTCGCCCCGGTTCCGGAAGGAGATCAGCGTTGTGGCCGAGACTGAAGGTACTTTCGCCGGCATCTGCCATTGCGCGCCCAGTCTGAATCCCAGGGAGAAGGGACTCGCTCATCTCCACATTCTTGGCGTCAAGCCTGAGTTCAGACGCCGAGGTCTGGGGACCTGTCTGATGCTGGAGGCATTGGGCCGGCTGCGCGAAAACGGGTTCGAGCGAGTCGAACTGGATATGGATAGTCTGAATTCCAGGGCGCTGCCGCTATACGAGCAACTGGGCTTCAGCGAGCAGGAGGCGATCACAATTTATCGGAGACAGATAGCGGTGTAACGTGCGCCGAGGGGGCGCGGGGAGTAGTATCTTGGATTGAGCGTCGAGTAGCAGCAAAAAGGGACAGTTCACCACAGGATTGCGGAGGCTTGAATCGATGAGAATCGCCCTGTTTGCACATGATGACCACAACCACATTGGCATCGTAACCGACTTCGGAATGTTGGACTTTTCGCGCGCGTTTCAGGCTCAACAGTTGATCCAGCACGGTGACGAGAGCCCGAAACGGATCACTGACATGGTTGAACTGATGAAGGCCGGCCTGTTCAACGCAGAGACATTTGAGTCTACGATGATGTTTGTCTTTGAGCATCATCTGAATAGCGCGTTCACCGTCACTGATCCCACGCTGCGTACGCCGATTCCAAATCCGGGAAAGCTGATCGCGCTGGGGGGAAATTTCTCGCACCCAGGTGAGGAGGACCCGGATGAGCCGCCGCTCTTCTTCAAGCCGACCTCCTCGATCATCGGGCCCGGAGAGCCAATTGTCTTCCGGCGGGGTCTGAAGGTTGTGGAGCCGGAAATCGAGTTGACCGTCATCATCGGAAAGGAGGGCAGCCACATTTCGCGGGCGGATGCCTATGACTACGTGGCCGGCTATACGCTGCTCAATGACGTGACGGCACGCGACCTGCAGAATGTTGCCTACGAGGTGCAGCGTCCGTGGTCATACACGAAGGGGGTGGACACCTTTACTCCGATTGGACCACATGTTGTCCTGCCAGGCGCGGTCAGCGACCCACACAATCTGGCGATGACGATGCGCCTCAATGGGGAGGAGATCGAGAAGGCCAATACGAATACGATGCTGTTTCAGATTCCCGTACTGATCGAGTATATAAGTCAGTACATGCGGTTGGAGCCGGGGGACATGATCGCCACGGGGACGCCGGTGCATCCGCCGGGCCTCAAGCCGGGAGACACGGTGGAGCTGGAAATCGATGAGATCGGGGTCTTGAGCAATCCGGTCGCGGCGGACAACTGAGATGGGAGAAGGAGGACGGCTGAGCCTGGAAGTGGGGGGGCATCCGGCGTGGAGCCGGCAGTAGAGGCGCTGTTGAGCGCGGTGAAAGGAGAAAGGCAGATGGCGCAGAATCATCAGACGCTGGGGGCGATTTATCCGGACGATATGTGGTTGGATTACGACATCAACCGGATGCTGGATGAAATCCGCAAGTATCTGCCTGAGCAGGTCTCGATGGTATCGGCACGGACGCATGTGCCGATGTTTCAGGTAGGGACGGCGGAGCCGGAAGAGGGCAGCAGCGTGGAACTGGGCATCTGGCTGGCGGAAAATGGAGACATAGAGGCCGCGGCCAGTAGATTGATGCGGCTGAAGCCGAGCGTTTTCGCCTACTACTGCACGACGGCGAGCTTTGTACAGGGCGTTGCCGGAGACGAGGCGCTGAAGAGAAGGGTTGAGGATGCGACAGGGCTGCCCTGCACAACGGCCAGCACGGCCATTGTCAAAGCGCTGCACTTCCTGGGCGTGCGGCGGGTGGCAACGGCCTCGCCGTATATGGAGGACGTGAACCAGGCGCTCATCGGTTTTCTGGCCGAGTGCGACATTGAGGTGGTGAACAGCAATCCGCTCCACTATCTGCAGGACCACAGCATTGTGCCGCCGGAAACGACACGCGAGGCGGCTCGGCGGTCGGACGTTCCGGAGGCTGACGCGGTGCTGATCAGTTGCACCGGGCAGAAGACGGCGGACTTCATCAGCGACCTGGAGGAGGAGTTAGGGAAACCGGTCGTAACGTCGAATCAGGCGACGGGCTGGGAGACGCTGAGGATGTTGGGGGTGGAACCGAGGCTGCCGGGCCAGGGTGTACTGTTTGAGAACTAACTGAAAACCAGAGAGATAGAGGAATCCATTCCATGGGTCGCAGAATCAGGATCTCATTTGAGAAACACAACGTTTCCGCCGTGGCCGAGCTTCTCGATGAAGCCGCGCCGCTGACCGCGGAGGCAGTCTGGAACGCGCTGCCGCTTTCCGGCGCCGCATTTCATGCGAAGTGGGCCAACAACGAAGTCTATATTTTGACGCCTCCTTTTGCAGAGAAGGATCCCAAAAAGGAAAACGCCACGGTTTTCCCCATACCCGGTGACATTCTCTATCTGCCGGTTCCTCCCGGCAGCAAGGTGCCGCGAGACGGGGCTCATCGACCTGGCGATTTTCTATGGGAGGGACAACTACCTGCTGGGGCCGGACGGACATATGCCAGGAAATCTATTCGCCACCATCACCGAAGGGTTGCCTGAACTGGCCGCGGTTTGTCAGGACTTGTGGCGTAACGGCGCCGGTGACGAACGGATGACTCTCAGTCGAGTTGAAGAGTAACCAGCCTCAGCGGTCGCTACAGACCTTGCTTATATCCGCTCAAGCTCGCTCAGACAACATTTCCGCTCTGGCTATTCGTCCCTGTACTTCTCCTTCGACATGCGATAGCGAGATGTGAACTCTTCACCTGCTGACAACGGCATGAGCCCCCCGATCATCTCGCTTCGGCGTCCCATGTGCGCGGACTGCGGTTCCGTAATTCGCTCCAGCTCCGCGTCGGTGATAGGGAGCGTATAGCGGACCTGAGGCTGGAAGCGTTGGAATTGCTCGGCGTAGGCGACGAGCGCGCTGTTGCCGTCGGCTCCGTCGGAAGTCTCGGCGCGTTTACGTGCGTAGGGACCCCCGTAGTACTGGCTGGCGATCTGGTCCAGCGCCCTCACCTTTTTCTTGATTACGTCGGTGATGTCGATGTAGAGGTCGGCGCGATGTGTGCCGGCGTATTCTAGGCTGTTGTTGCCGACGTAGGCGGTTGGGTTCATGAAGTAGATGCAGGGAACGGGGTGGCGCTCCTGGCGGCCGCGTCCGGAGCCCTGGGCCAGCTGCCAGGCGTAGAGGGCGCACTGGCCGGCGGTACCGTGCATCTTGAAGCCGCCGCTCTCGAAGGGGTGATGGGTGATGAGCATGTCCGGCTTCACCTCGCGTATTACATCGGCGATGGCTTCGATCTTGTCCTGGGTGACCAGAATGTCGTCGTCCTCGAAGCCGAGGTCGCGCAGGTCGTCAAAGCCGAGGATGCGGCAGGCGTTGCGCACTTCCTTCAGTTTCTCTTCCACAGCCTGTTCCACAAACTGTTCGACGTCCAGCTCGGCGCCGGCCTGGCGTCGCTGCTCGCCCAGTTCCCAGTGGTGTGAGCGTACCCCGGTGGTCAGAATCGCTGCGGTCACTTTGTCGCCCTGGTCAACATGATGGGCCAGGGTGCCCCCGGCCATGTCAAAGGTGTCGGCAGGGTGGGCGGCGACGAGTAAGATGTGGATTGGTCTGCTTGCCATGATCAGTTTCCTCTTTTTTGGAATCAGAAGCAACCACCAGGGCACCCACAAGGGGTGCCCCTACAGATCCTTTTGGCGACCCCTGGATTGTCCAGGAGGCTCGGTGGTCAGGCGAACGGTAGGCAAGGAACTTATTCATGAATCGGTGGGAAGAAGGTGAGCTCGGCGCCGAAGTTAGACATGGCGGCTACCGAGTCGCCCAGCAGCCTTACCTCTATGTCGCGGGTGCGATGGCTGAGAACGATGTCCCGTTCTGCCAACTCGAATTGGAAAGTAATCCAGCGGTTTGAAGGCGGACTGTTGAAAACCAGATAGTCGTTGTGACAGCGGGGGCGTTCATTTGAACCGTCTACGTTGACTTCGTCCACCGCTACCCAGCTGGGTAGGCGCACGAAGAGGGGACCCGGACGCTTGGCGCGCACTCGCATGTGGGGGTGCGTATAGGGTGACTCTACGGCTACGGCATCGGTCTCGTGGTCGAAGTGCAGATTCACATAGTGGCCAGCAGGCGACGTCTCCACGACCTGCCTGTAGACTTCACATAGCGAGCCGACAGAGCCGCCGACGATGTCCATGTTGAAGCTGATGCGCTGCGCGTCCAAGGTTTTGTGGCCGTAGGGCGCGGGAAAGCCGAACCCGCCCAGATGCCTGTCAGCTATGTTTCGCTTTCCGTCCTCGTTGTCAGGGTTGTCAGGCTCGCGAATGAAGGAGATGTCGCGTAACTGTGAGGGCAGCATGTGGCATCGCAGCATCCGTTCGGCGTCTTCGTAGTACTGTGGATAACCCCACTTCCCCAGCAGGAGCGCGGTCTCGACGATGTCGCCAGTGTTGTTGACCTCGCCGCGGTCTGGGTCGACGTCATCGCCGCTGCTTTCGATGACCCAGCCCAGGGCATCACGTATGTCGTTGAGCCCGTTGTCATAGAAGGCGCGAACGCGTTCCATCAGTGGAGCGTTTCGTGTCAGGTCGGCCAGCTGGGCTAGCGAGGACATAACGCAGGTGGTGGAGTGCGTGTGCCCGCCGAAGGTCTCACGATCGTACGCGCCGGAAGGGAGGAAGAACTCGGATGTGGCTTTGTCCGCGAGTGCGAGAGCCAGTTCCAGGGCGCCGGTGCAGCTGGTATGCTTGTGCAGCTTCACGAGGGGACCGATGGCACGCGCCAGTCCGATGATGAATGTGGTGGGATGGAATTCGAAGTTGCTCTCGATTGTCTCCTTGTCCCAGCCTTTCTGCGGATTCCACAGCTCCTGAATCGCGATGATGCTGCGCTCGGCCAGCTCGACTGCCGGTTCGCTGTTACGGAATCGGGCCAGGGCGTAGAGCGCGTGAAATCCTTCGCGTACGTTGTGGGGGTAGAAGTGGACCAGGGGGCCGCCAATGCGATTGCGGTTGAGGGGAAGCGGAAGATCGCCGGAGTAGGAGAAGAAGGCGGCGCGGGCGTGGCGTACGATGCAACTTTCTTCCAGCGTGAGGCCCAACACGTCTTCGGCGTTGAGGAGGGCGTTGAGATGTCGGCCTGGCACATGTGATTCGGAGGCCGATGCGCTGAAACTGAGATATGCCTCCGGCCACACCTGGGATCCGAAGAAGGGGACGTCACTGTCATCGGCGTTGAAGACCGAACACATTGTGCGGCATCCCAGCCGGATCGCCGAGGCTATGTCGGTGGTGTTGACGTTTGAAAGCATGGGTTTAGCGTCTTTCGCTATCAGCATCAGACTGGTAATGGAATTGGAATCCGTAGAGGCTGGACTCCAGCAGAGAAAAAAAGATGCGGACCGGCTTGTTCCATAGGCGGCGCAATTCCGGACCATCCTTCCAGGATGCCGTGTGCCAGATTTGCTGGGAAGGCGCGTGCAGAGGCACGGAATCTTCCAGGCTGAAACCGGGATAGGGCATCAATTCCGGGTCCAGGAGCGCGATGCGGATCAGGCCGTAGGCGCAATCGGCATTGACGCGCAGCGCGTTGCCCTCAAACACGAACTGCCTGGTGATGACGCGGCCTGCCTCGTATTTGGGACGGAGGGCGGCCCAGCCGTCCTCGCGAAGGACGAGGCCGCCAATCGCCCGCTGGAGGGTTTGATCCGGCTTGACGCGATCCATCATCGGGCTGCCCATGCCGTGACGGCTCAGTTCCTCGAGATGGCGGCGGGAGGCTGTGGCCGAAGTGTGCGGCGCGTGATTCGAGACGCCGGCCGGCCGTGTGTCGCGCTGCTTGTGCGGGAAGGCCGAACAGGGGATGACCATTTTCCCTTTGTGGAGGAGGTATCCGGCCACGGTGTGGCAGAGGTAGCCGTAGTCCTGGCTGCCGGGGGGGCCGTTGTCAGCCCAGGGGCGGTATTCATCGGCGCGGAAAAATTGGCGGCCGTCGCGGCTGGTGTATAGCGCGGCCTTGGTATGGAACTGATCGCGCTGGTTGCTGCCGTCGCGGTTGACGAGCCACTGGTGTTCGCCGTGCGCCTCCTCGACGATGCCAATGTAGAGACCGCCTTCTTTGCGCACCGACATAGTGTGAAACTCGACATTTGGGCCGACGTTGGGGTCCCAGTCACTGGAGAGGATGATCTGTTTGGGCGACCAGTTGATGAAGTCTTCGCTCTCCTGTCGGCCTATTGTGCGCACGTGGAGATGGCTGGCGAAGGCGTGTGACGCCTGAGAGTATCCGACCCACTTGCGGTAGGCGTCGTCCCAGATGACGCGCATCTGGTGGTGATGGCGAAAGGGCGTGTCGTCGCTGATCACCTGCCAACTGATTCCGTCCGGTGAGGCGGCGACGCGCGACATGACCCGTGCGCCGCGGCTCGTTGCCTCCATTGAGGGGTTGTAGACTGCCAGGAACTTCCTTTCAGGATCAGCGCGGTCAGGATTGAGGACGATTGTGCCGTTGTCGAAGTCTCGGACTACGATATTTGTCTTCCTGCTGTCTTCAAATGGCTGGCAGACATCGCGCAGTGGTTTGCGCCAGTAGAGGGCGTCGTTGGACTCGGCGTAGCAGAGGACAACCTCGGTACCCTGAGCCGAATTTGTGTTCCCGCTCACCAACGTCTTGTACCACATTTTGAAGAGCTGGTCTTCGGGGTCGTAGAGGGCTGCTGCGGGAACGCTGGTGAAGTGATACCTTTCCCAGGGCAGGTTTTCGTACGCGATCAGGGGAGGCTCCGCTTTCTGGGGACGCAGGACAGTTCTTTCGACGTCGATGAGCTCATCGAGGATGTAGTTGTCGAGGAAGAGCTGTTTTTGCAGGCCGATGTGCTTGAAAGGCAGGCGGTAGTCCGGGTTGAAATAGGGATACGTTCGCTGATCGACCGGTCTCTCGCCAGCCCAGGTTTCGTCCATTCTGCGCTGTACGTCGACCATTTCGGAATCGAATCTGGCTTCGGGGGTCTCGAACCGCTCTTGTTCAGTCATGTTTACCTGACTCTATGTATAAGTATCGCCGCAAAGCTGTCAGGGGCAGCGCTGACGCCCGTGGACTTAAGCTGAGCAGTGGTCATTGGCTAATTCGTTCCTACGCCTTGCGTCCGGTCGGCTTTTTGCCCAATCCTTGTTGGGCGGTACGCCGGTTTGAACTTTCGTCTGAGCGGGGGAATCCTTTGTGGAAGGAGAGAGTGAATTGGAACCCATTTCCCTCAGAAGCCGTTGATCGGAGAAGACAGCACGGCTAAGGCACTCCGGCTTCCACTATCAAGGCAGATCAAGGCGAAGGATAGAATGAGTTCAAGACCAAAACCAGCCTTTCAAAAGATGGAACGAACACTGCTTAAGCCGGTTGGTAGGGTTGTAGGGGTTATCATTCTGATTGCGCTTGCACTCCTGATACTGTTTGTCTTTAGGGCCAATGTCGAGGGCCGGGAGATACGCGCGTACGTTGGCGGCCCCTACAGTTCGCAGCTTCTCTACGTACAGGGATGCGCGCCGGGCGCGACAGACGGAGGTGGCCAAGGAGGCATCGTGGAAACTCTAGAGGAGCAGTTCGATTCATGCCGGCGGTCATTTGGCGGGCGCCCTGGTTACTACATTTACGACTTCAACATAAGGAGATCGGTGGCTCTTACAGAGGGAGACATAGAGAATCTCAGAGAGTACGAGATTTTTGGTTTGCCCGGTTCCATATTGGGCAGGGTGGAGAAGAGCCAGACCAACCCGTTTAACACCATTGTTCCTCTCGAAGAGTTTCCGGGTTTCAACTACGATTGCGCTTTCGATGAGGATGGGAATGAAGCCAGCTGCAGTTTCGCTCCGCTAAAGTGTGATGTGAGCCGAGACGCAATTCAGTGCAATGTTCTGAACCCCGGTACGGGCAGATTCGAGGGCCACACGATTGAGAGGGACAGAGCGCTCGAGATTCTTATTCCACAGGGGCTTATCAACGGACCTGACCTGTTTAAACTGTTGAAACCGCGCTTCTTTCCAGTCCTCGACCGGATGTAATGCGGCAGCGGCGCGAAAGCCTGCCGAGGCGCCCAAGTCTATGAATAGCGCTGTTGAGACGGCTCTCCGATCAGGAGAGGTGCGTGCCTGACCCGCCGGTGTTCGTAGAGCTCCTGCACGCCTTCCGGGAAGGAGTCAAAGATGTGGGCGGGCACGAATGCGCAGTTGCGTTTGCCATAGTCGACGCACAGCCACCAGGGCGAGTAGCGGGCGACGACGCATGACCTGATTTCATCAGTCTGATTGGGGCCTACGGAGTGCCAGACGCGGCTGTCGATTAGGAGAACGTCGCCGGCATCGCCGCAGACCTGTTGTTCGTGGGGAATCGGGCCGAGGCCGTCGATCCCGTCGTGCTGGCCGCGAGGGTTGCGCGGGTCGCGATGGGTGCGGGGGACGACCCAGGTGGCGCCGTTTTCCGGGGTGAAGTCCGACAACATCCAGATCGAAGTGAGACTCATGACGACGTCGTGGAAGGGTTGGTTGACCAGGCCGCAGTAGGAGCGGTCGGTTAGGTCGTGGGGCCAGTCGGTGTGAAAGTTACGCCAATCCGGCGGGTTGCTGCGGGGCGGGACGCTCTTGAACTCGGTCTGGGAGATGCGCACTTTGGCGTGGTTGAAGGCAGTGCGCGCGATTTCAAGGAGGCGCGAGTCGGCGAAATAGGGCGCAAGGGTTGGCATATGGGTGACGGCCGACCAGTCCAGCTTATCGTATGCCTCCATGCCGGCGCTCCTGGCGCCGTCGACATCGAGGCTGATTTGGCCAACCTTGTCCTGTGGAATGACGCCTTTCAGCAGGCAGTATCCCTCCAGTCGCAGCTGCGTATTCTCTTCCATTTCACCTCTTCCTGCCGGGCGGGATTGCGGCTCTGTGGAAACTTACCATGCGAAAATCAACTGTGCAGTTCGTTCAGCGCTGGAATTGAAAACTGATCAGACAAGCAGGGCAAGTGGCAGTCAACCTTACTCCACTTGCCCTGCCCGATCCTGCCTCTGACAGTCATCGTGACAGGTTGATCGGCTTCCTCGATTCGTTATCGCACGGACGGGATCCGGCTGAGCGGAATCCGTACGAACTCAGCGCCAGTCGTCTACCGACGCCGTGCCGCTGTAGTTGCAGCCCATGATGCGCCAGTAGCCGTTTGTCTCGCCGCCGACGACCACAACATGGATCTCGTCCGGCTTGTAAATCGGGATCATCTCGTCTTTAGCGGCCTTGAGCTTGGTGGCATATGGCTCGACGCCGTTGAGGGCATGGGGATAGACGTAGTTCTCGATTAGCTGGTAGTCCCAGTAAACGCCGGCCGGCATGGTGGCGTTCTCGTATGCCCAATGGATCAGTTTCTCCTTGGTGTCGAAACCGCCGCGGTCGATGAACTGCTGCGCGGTGATGGGATCGAGAACGAAGGTGGGCGGGTTGTGCGGATTGAGTCCGCGCAGCATGTTGCGGACGTGATCCTCCCAGTGCTTCGCGCGCAGGCCGAGGTTGAATGCTGTCGAACGGCAGCCGCCGAATACGCTAACCGCGCTCTGGTCGGCTTCGTATCCGTGCTGTACGTGGAAGGGGACCCACGGGCTGCGCTCTTCGTTTTCGGCGAAGGTGACGCTGTTGTAGGCGTAGTTGTTGCCCTGGGAGCCGAGGTAGGTCTCTCTGGGGACGGAGCCTCCCTGCAGGTTCTGGGAGAGCAGGCCGAAGGCGCGGCCGATGGTGGCATTGGCGTGATTGTAGGGCCCCATGGCGCCGATGCCCCAGTTCATATCGATCTCATGACGGACAGGCCCGTTGACAACGGCCATGGAGGCGGCGGAGCTGGTTGTGCTGGCCCGGGCGGAGGCACCGGTTGCCGCCAGGGCGAGGATGACCGGGAAGTATTCCGGTTTGGCTCCGGCCATCACGGCATTTACGGCCACCTTCTCGACCGTGTACTCCCATGCTTCGCGCGTGCCGGTTGGACGCATCTGGCCGACCACGGTGTCGGGGCTGCGGCAGGTGCCCTCCAGCATGGCGGCCACCCGTTCCTCTGTGGGTAGGATGATCGGCAGCATGTCGGTCCAGAGATTTTCGACGAAGAGCTGGTGGAGATTCTCTTCGGTGTCCTCTTCGACGAAGCGAGGCGTTGAGCGATCGAAGTCATGGGCGCGGGTCTCGTCGTTTGACCGCGGCCGGGTGAGGGCGGCGATCACTTCGGTCATAAAAGGACGACCCGTAATGTCGTCGGGGCCATCGACGTAGGCTCGCAGCTGGTCGGGCGAGCGGCCCATCACCGGCTGCGGCACGAAGGCATGGCGCAGGTAGGGAATGCCCTGCTGGAGGGTGGAAGCCTTCACCAGATCGAGGAAAATACCTGTCTGGATGGAGGCTGTCGGGACGTTGTACTCAGTTTCCAGGATGATGCATTGGTCGGCGACCGCCGGCGCGCAGGTACTTCAATGGCCGACGGCCATGACGGCCCCCGCTCCTTTCTGCTGAATCTCCTGGTAGAGGCTTTCGTCGCGTTCGGTGTAAACGCCTGACTTGCGGCGCACTTCTATGTTGATGTCGGGCCGGTTGTCGCGGAACCAGTTGGCCATCTGTTCAACCAGGATGTCGCCGTCGTCGAAACGGCAGTCAACAAGATAGACGGTTCTGCCGGCGAGGTCGCTGACGCGTGGGGCAAGATGTTTCTGGTCAATCCGGGGCGGGTAGCCCATCGGGTTGTGGACTTGGAGATATGTGCCCATGTTTGGCTCCTTTACATTGGTGCGGGCAAGTGCGCTGCGCTGCTGCTATTCTGTCATGGATTCATAAAACTGGAAAGCGTAGATGCTGGCCTCCCGCAGTGTGAAGCGGATGCGCACCGGCTTGTCCCACAGGGTGCGCAGATCGCTCCCGCCCTGCCAGCGGACGGTGTGCCAGATCTGGTCCGGCGCGCCGATAACCGGATCGCAGAGTTCAGCGGAGAATCCTGCGTACGGTTCGAAGGTTGGATCCAGGAGCTCGACCTGGACATATCCATAGCCGCACTCGGCGTTTATGCGCAGTGCATCTCCTTCGAAGACGAACTGTTTTGTGTACACCTCGCCGGTTTCGTACTTCGGTTGGAGCCTGGCCCAGCCATCCTCGCGCAAAATCAGGCCGCCTACCGCACGCTTGATTGCGGGCTCTCCCTGCAAGGCCTGGCGAGCTTTCCATGCTCTCTGCTGGCGCCCGTACTCCTCTTGCGGGTAGAGCGGCGAGGGGGGAGAGCCACTCAACCAGCTCTGCTTCTGGGGATTGGCGCTGTAGGGGATCACGATCTTTCCGCCGTGGACGAGTTCGCCGGCGGGAGTGAAGCAGGCAAAGCCGTAGTCCTGTTCGCCAGGGGAACCGGTGTCGACCCAGGGGGCCGGCCCGCCGACCCGCTGCCAGCGCTTGCCGTCGCGGCTTGTGTAGAGACCGAGGCGGGAGAAGGCTTGATCGCGCCAGTTGTGGCCTTCCCGTTCCTGCCAGAAGGGTTCGGCCATGAATTCGCTGGTGATGCCGATGTAGAGACCGCCTACCTTGCGCACGGACATGTCGTGCATTTCCAGGTCGGGCGGCATGTTGGCGTCCCAATCGGCGGAAAGGACGACCTCTTTGGGCGACCAGTGGATAAAGTCGGCGCTCTCTTGTCGGCCTATCTGACGCTTACGGTAAAGGAAGTTCTGGTGATGGGAGTACTGGCTGTAGCCAATGTAACGTTGGATGCTTTCGTCCCAGATGATCTTCTGTTCGTGGTGGTGGGGTAGGGGGGACTCTTCGCTGATTGTGCGCCAGTGGATGCCGTCGGGCGAGGCGTCTACGGTGGAGAGGCGGTGGATGCCGGGCGGCCTTTTGGCGGCAGTCTCGGGGGGCCAATTCACGAACAGGTACTTTCGCTCGCTGTCTGCGCGGTCATGATTCAGGGCTAACCCTGATTGGGAGACATCGGGGTGGACGATGTTGGTTGCGGTGTGGCCCTGGAAGGGGAGACAGTCGTCGCGCAGCGGCTTTTCCCAGTGGAGGGCGTCCTTCGATTCAGCGTAGCAGAGGACCTGACTCGTGTTGAAGGGTTCGTTGGCGAGCCCCTGCCAGTACCACATTTTGAATAAACCGTCGTCGGGATCATGAATGACGCCGGCGGTTCCGGGGTTGAACTGAACCTGCTCCCAAGGGAGATTTGACCAGGACAGTAACGGTTCGGGGCTCTTTTGCGGGGGGCAGACTTCCCTATGCACGCCGTTCAGGTGGTCGAGAATGAAGTTGTCGAGGAACAGTTGCCTGTCCGTTCCAATGTGGGGAAAGTGGACTTCGTAGTCGGGCGGGATGTAGGGGTAGTCCCTGTCGACCGGGCGGCTGCCATTGAGGATGGACTCGGTCTTTTCCTGGATGTCGCGCTGCTCGGTGCGGCTCTTTGGCTCAGGAGAGTTCATAGCGTAATGGTAATCCAGATGGAAGGGTTGTAGTTGTCGCCGTTGACGGCCTCAGAACCCCCACTTTTGCCGCATTTCGGCCATCGTCTTGCGGTTTTCGGCCTTGGGGATCTGGTCCGGGTGGGGGCCCATGTGGCGTTCATCGACGGGTTGGGAGGCGAGCTGGTAGCGGTTGTCTGTGCTGAGGCGGTAGCGGTTGGAGACGTTGTCGAGCGAGCCGTGCAAAAAGTACATGCCGAAGATCATGGCATCGCCTGCGCGGAAGGGGGTGGATGACCACTTGACGTCGAAGAGATCGATCAGTTCAAGTGGGTTGCCGGTCAGATGGCCTTCGGTCATATCATTGTGGGCGTCGGCCGCGCCGTAGGTTCGGCGCAGGACGTCGAGCTTGTTGGAACCGGGGCAGAAGGCGAGAGGGCCCATCTCGAGCGACAGGTCGTCGAGGGGCGTCCAGACGGTGTAGAGCTCTTTTGTGCCGGCGCCCATGAATACGACGTCGTAGTGGGCGCCGGTGCTGTGGCCCCGCCTGACGGCGCGCGGCCATTTGTGATCGAGGGTCAAGGCCGGGCCGTCCAGGAACTGTTCGAAGAAGGCCATAATGCGCTCGGAGTTGACGACGCGCAGGTAGGCGTGCATGTTGACGACGACCTCGTTGCGCAGGGCTGCGGCTTCATTGTTCGGGCCGATCGCTCCTTCTTCGGGCGGGGCGTCGGGATCGAGGAAGCCCTCTGCTGACAGGTAGGAGAGTATGTCGGCGCGGGCGGCCATGATGGCATCGCGGTCGTAGAAATCGCGAATCAGCAGGTAGCCGTCCTCTTCGATTCTGGCGCGTAGGGCGGTCACATCGTCGACGATTTCGTTGGCGTCACGGGGCGTGAAGATATTCTGGCCGAAGACAAGCTCGTGGCCAGACATCGTGACTTTCGTCCCGTCGGCAACTGTCATTGATTGCATGTTTGTTCAGTCCCTTACTTTGGCGGAAAAGTGGACGTCAGGGGGCTTCACGCACTGCGAATTTGTCTCGCAAAGACCGTCCCGTACAGGGGATATCATTGGCCGATTGGACCCGTGGTCGGAACCGACGGCGGGGCCCTTGATCAGGGCTGGATAAATTGGGGCCTCTTGCCAACTGATTTGCAGCGTCATAGTGCTGGTACACAGTCTATTCCACGGAAGTGTATACAATCTGGGGTAGAGGGTCAAGCATGTCCCGCGCGCATGGAAGAACGCTCGCTTCCGTCCCTCGCTCCCTTAGGGCCGAACGAAGCGCCGGGAGCGGCAGCGGGCATCCCACCGAGCCGGCCACTCGATCTGCTCTTCAAGTTGTCTGGAAATTCAGAACTTTATAGCGTACAGATCAGCCTTGTACAGGTCAAACCTGAGGCGGACCGTTTGGCCCGCAGATGGCTCAAGCCGGCGCTGCCGTGGAATACGCCGCGCGTGCAGCGGGGATGGCAATCGATATGCGGCGCCGGGTCTTAAATGGCATCAGTACTATGCTTTCTCCAGGTGAAGATACACGGGCAGGGACGGCCTTCACAACGTTGCGGTGGGCCGGTTCTGTCTTTCCCGGATTTTGCCAAAAAGCGGAAATAGCGGAAATTGGGCAGCGCTGGCGGCGCGCTCATAATTTCGGGTAGCGGCGCCTTGCCCTTTCCGCGTCTGCTTCCTGTTCCTGCCTGTCCTGCCTGTCGAGTCTTTCCAGCAGGTGGGTTGCCGCGCGGATATCGCCGCCGAGCGCCGCCGTCCGCAACACGTCGACCAGTTCGGCCCGTCCCCGGCGCCGGCCGCGTTCGATCGTCCTCATCACGACGCGTATCCCCTCCGGCGTCTTCCGACCCACGCCCATCGCCTCCCGCTCCTTGTCAGTCAGGCTTGACGCGTCGATGTCATTGGCGATGTTGCGCGTCATCGTGCGCCAGTACCTCAGCATGCGGTCGGTGCAGCCTATCAGTTCGGCCAGGTCGCGCCAGCTTGCGCCGCAGGCGGCCGCGTACTCCAATTCGGCCT
Organism: Caldilineaceae bacterium; assembly: GCA_022824685.1. GTDB lineage: Bacteria > Chloroflexota > Anaerolineae > Caldilineales > Caldilineaceae > Bin5. The sequence goes on along the minus strand of JAJDZJ010000211.1, from coordinate 995 downwards.
GCGTGCAGCGCACCTGAGTGCGATTTATGCGCCCCCCCTTCTTCACGATTTCATCTTCCCACTCGCGCGCCGCGTCGGCGTCAATCGGCGGCTGCAGTCGCGGTTGGCGTATCGTAGTCCGACTGTCATCAACCGCCGCCTCATTGTGTCCTGACTTCTTCTTCATACTCTGTTTTCCTGGTCTCCAAGTCAGCGCAGGCCAGCCCTGCGAGCGATCTGGTAGACGCCTTGCTTGCCAAAGGCGCCGCCGTTGCGGGCGCGAATTGGGTGATCTTGCGCTTCCGGGCTTCGCGGGCAAGTCCACATAGGGCTAGTTCGTGTGTGGAGAAGCGGATATAGCCAAAGGTTTTGCGTTGTGCGTCGGCTATGATTGCCGCCTCTTGCTCATTCGTGAAATCGCATTTTACAACACACCTGTTCTATAGCCAAAACGAGCGAACTGCCCCGGGGCGCATCCCAGATTTTTTGCAAGATCTGTCTGACCAGTGCCGGCTTCAGCCTGGTCAATGTATCAACTCCACTTGACGGACAATAGTTTGGGAGACACCCTCCGGCCTAGTCCAGCCCATTGTTATATACATTAAAATATTATATAAATTGTATCGCGTATACCAGAACCGGTAGATCGACCTACCGAAATCAGTATATTTTATCGAGACAACCACTAAGAATATGCGTATGCTTCTTTCGCAGGCGCCATTTCGGTAGTCGCGGAGCTTCTGTGAAAGACGAGACATGAGGTTGTCTCCGGGCAGGTTCGACACACTAGAACGTTCGAATTCGAACAGAACGGAACAGTTATCAGCAGGGAAGTGTCCACTCCTTCTCTGCCTGATCAAGTTCTGGGGGACTTTGGTCAGGGCAATTGCATCTAAATTGGGTCAAAGCATCGAAATACTTCAGAATTCCCCTCCAGTTCGGGATCAGACATGAGAAGTGTTCGATTAGTGGCACGTAGACGGGAAATCCAAATGATTTCGACGCCTGACGGCCGG
>JAJDZJ010000094.1 GCA_022824685.1 Caldilineaceae bacterium | reverse complement strand
TCGCCGACTGAGGGCCTGATCCGCGGCGTCTTCCCGTCGATATTCAGTAAGCGCAGGGTGATTTCCACTTATTCTCGCTTTCTTCTGGCCACAATTTCAACTGAATCGGCCTACAGATTTAGATGCGATTGCCCTGCCTGCGGTCGGCGGTTAGCGCAATGTCGTACCTCGTGTATACTATCCTCAAATCCGCAGATCACAACCCACTGCCGTCAATCACCATCCGCGCACCAGGGAGAACAGAAGATGACGCAACCGCGGAAAATGGAGGGCAAACGCGTACTCGTAACCGGCTCCGGCACCGGTATCGGCCGCGGCGTGGCCCTCGAGTTCGCCCGCGAGGGCGCGGCTGTCGTGCTGCACTACGCGCACAGCGAGGGCGGGGCAGCCAGCGCAGTCGAGGAAATACGGAGCGCGGGAGGGACGGCTGAGGTCTTTCAGGCTGACCTGGCCGATATCGAACCAGTGCGTGCGCTGGCAACGCAGGCCATCGGATTCTTGGGCGGGCTTGACGTACTTGTCAACAACGCCGGTATCACCATGAACAAGCCCTTTCTTGACGTGACGCCCGAACAGTTCGACACGCTCTACAACGTCAACATCCGCGGCATGTACTTTCTGACCCAGGCCGCGGTCCCAACCATGATCGAGCAGGGCGGCGGCGCCGTCATCAACCTGACCTCGGTCCATGCCTTCGCCGGCATGACCGAGCACACCATCTACGCTGGCACCAAGGCCGCCATCGTCGGATTTACACGCGTCCTCGCTCTGGAACTGGCGACTAGGGGTGTTCGGGTCAACGCTATCGCGCCGGGCTGGATTCTGGTCGAAAACCATCTTAAGGTGCTGGGTGAATTCGACCAGCAGGAAGCGGGCGCCACCATTCCGGCCGGTGTGATCGGCGCGCCCCATGACATTGGCAAACTCGCCCTCTTTCTGGCGTCGGACGAGAGCCGGTACATCGTTGGCCAGACGATAGTGATCGATGGCGGCATGCTGGCGATCATGCCTCTTTCAGGTGATTTTCGCGATACGCGCCAGGAACAGTGGGGACAGGGATACGTGCCGGGCGTATGACAGGCGCCGGCCGCGCATTTCAGGGGGAAGAGACATGCTTTTCAATCGCGCTCGTGCCGTAAGCTATATGCAAGAGTACGACCTGGACGTTCTGGTCGCAACGTCTCCGGTCAACATCACCTACTTTACCGACTACTACTGCTGGATCGATCCCCTGTTCAAGGAGTACATGATGGCGCCCGGGGCCTCCTCCAACCTGGCCCAGGCCTATGCCGTCTTCCCGTTGGAGGGCGATCCTGCCCTGGTCGTCAACCCGCTCTTTGCCGTCAACACCGAGGAGCTGTGGGTGCAGGACATCCACATCTTCGGAAGCGCCGGCCTCGACGACTCCTTGCCCGCGGGCGAACTACCGCAGCCGCTGCTCCGCTTTCAAGACCTGCTCCATGCCCCGCATAGCAACGCCACTTCGACCGATGCGCTGTTGCGTATTCTGAAGCAGCGCGGGCTGACCGGCGCGCGCATCGGCCTGGAGACCGAGGGCCTGCCTTCGCAGACTTATGACACCATAAGCCGGGCACTGCCGGGGGCAACGCTCAGGAACTGCGCCGATCTTATTCGCATGATTCGGATGGTGAAGAGCGATGAAGAGATCCAACGACTGACCCGTTCAGCAGAAATCAACGAACAGGCGGCGATGGAGTCGCTGGCCATGGCCCGCCCTGGCCTGCCCGTTTCAGAGATGGCGGCGCACTACCGGGCTAAGGCAGCGGAACTGGGCGCCGACTTCGATCACTTTGCCTTCGGCGTGCGCGGCCTGGGCATGACGACCGAAACCAGCTACCAGCTGGCGGCTGATGACGTTCTCTACGTCGACTTCGGCTGCATCTACCGGTACTGTTTTTCCGACAGCGGCACGACCCTTGCGATGCAAGAGCTGCCCGCGGCGTTGAACGAGCGCTTTGCCGCGTTGCGCGCGTGTATGGACGCCGGCGAGGCGACGCTCCGGCCTGGCGCGAAGGCATCAGCTGCCGCAGACGCGATGGCGCAGGCGCTGCACGAATGTGGTATCACGGGCTCTTTCCCGCACGGGCACGGGGTCGGCCTGGAGGTGCGCGACTACCCGGTCCTTGTCCCCGACAACGGGCTTCGCGTCCAGGACGACTGTGTGGACCTCCCGTCGGACCTGAGCCTGGAGGAGAACATGGTACTCAATCTGGAGGCCCCGCTCTTCATTTCAGGTGTCGGTTCGCTGCATATTGAGCAGTCGTATGTTGTGACCCCGCAGGGGAGCCGGCCCCTCGTTGAACAGCACAGGCGGCGGCCCGCAGTCATTGGACAGTGAGCGGCGGCCGAAAACTGCACCAGCCGCGGTCCCTCAAAACCGGTGATTCGCTATGATGGAACTGGCGCTGCGGCGCAATCTCAGCAAGTGGCAGCCAATGTCCTTCGTGGTTGTCGGCTTGGTCATCACCGTTGCCCTGATCGCGGCCATTCCACTCTTCACAACAGCCTCACTGGACAGATTCCTCCGCAGCGAACTACATACGCAAGACACCGAGCTTCCCCTCTCCAGCCTGCTCCTCGTTCATCGAGTGCCCTTCTCGCGTTCGACGCCCCTCGAACAGTACCAACGCGCCGACGACTTCATGCGCCAGCGGGCAACGGAGCTGCCCGGCCTGCCGCTTAACCGCATAACCCGATACGGCTCGACGCGGCTCCTCAAATTTCTGGCCGAGCCTGACAAAGATCGGCCGGAAGACCTGCGGCAGTACCAGTCTGCCGGGCTGGCCTTTCTGACCGGCCTCGAAGAACACATCGAAATCGTGCTGGGCGAACCCCTTGGCCCCGAGGGGCTGGCCGCAGGCGGCGATGCCATCCCTGTGTTGGTCAGCGAACGATTCTTTTACGACCACCACGTCCGTGTCGGCGACGTCTTTCTTTTCGGACTCGATGATCCTGATGTCGTGAAACCCGTCGAGGTGCTGGTCAGAGGCGTATGGCGGGCCGCGGACTCCGATCGCGGCTTCTGGTTTGAGGAGCCTGACGCTTTTGCCTTCTTTTTTTTCATGTCCGAAGCAGACTTCCTGGGGCGCATGGCGCCGACTCTGGGCGAGCATGTACGTAGATACGCCTGGTTCCTGCTCTTCGACGACACTGAGCTCAGTGTGGACAAGGTGGCCCCCATGCTGTCGGCCATCACCCGCATACAGGCCCGGACCTCGGGCCTCCTGTCCCACGTCGAACTGACCGCGCCCGCTTACGAGCTGCTGCAAAAGTATGCTGACCGGGCCGCTGCCCTGAGGATTTTCCTACTGGTGCTGAGCCTGCCTGTGCTGCTTACGCTCCTGCTCTACACCCTCATCTCCTCCGAATTCATGGTGGCCTCGGAAGAGAGCGAAATTGTCACACTCAAAAGTCGTGGCGCGTCCAGCTTCCAGATCGTAGGGCTCTACTTGCTGGAAATGCTCGCAGTCGGCGCACTCTGCCTGATCTTTGGGCTGCTGGCCGCGGTTGGCGTTACCCAGGGGATGGGGCAGGTCTACCGTTTTCTGACCTTCGCGGCCAGACCGCTGCTGGACCTCTCATTTTCCAGCCAGGTGGCCTTGTATGCCGGATTCGCCTCTCTCTTGGGCATCGCCGCGACCTTACTGACCGCTGCACGCGCGGCCAGACGGACCGTCGTTACCCATCAGCGCAAGACAGCGCGCGAGGAGTTGCTCAACCGCGAAGGCCGGAACGCCTGGATCCCTCTTGAAATGCTGTTTCTTGCCGGCGTTATCTACGCCTACTGGCGTTTGCGGCAGCAGGAGCCTGCGCTACAGGTCATACAAGGCACTTTTGTCGATCCACTCCTTCTTTTGGCGCCCACCGGATTTGTTGCCGCGGTCGCCCTCGTCGCCTTGCGCGGGCTTCCAGCCGTGATTGGGCTGTTGAGCCGTGCGGCCAATCGTTTCATCAGTGTGCCCCTGTGGCTGGCCATGACGCAGATTTCCCGGCGGTCCGGCAGCAATCGTGCCCTGCTCTTTCTTCTGACTTTCACCGTGGCTCTCGGCCTGTTCAGCGCAACCTTCGCGAGCACGCTGGACGCCCACTATGCCGACGTCGTTCGCTACGCAGTTGGCACAGACATGGCCATCCAGGTGCAATGGGAGCAGGTGGACGGGGCGCCCGAACAGCGCTGGCGCTATCCTCCTTTCGCCGTGGTCCAGTCGATCCCCGGTGTGGAAGCCGCGACCCGCGTGCTGCGGCAGCCGGTCTTTGTCGACGGCCTCGATGGCAACGTCGATGCCACCGTCCTCGGAATAGACCGGGCCGAATTCACCCCGGCCGGCTGGTGGCGGGATGACTTCTCCCAGGAGCCTCTGGGCGGCTTGACCAACAGGCTGGCGCTCGATTCAAGGGGCGTTCTTGTCAGCCGCAGCTTCATCGAGGAAACACGCCTTCAGATCGGGGATGACCTGTTCGTATTCGTCGAGGGCATCAGCCGGCCCATCAACTTTGCCATTGCCGGTGTCCTCAACTATTTCCCCACGCTGTACCCTGAAGACGGACACTTCTTCGTTGGCAATCTGGAACATATCTATCGCACCATCGGCACGCGACCATACGACATCTGGATGCGGCTGGACGGCGCCGCCCGCCCCGCTGCCATCCTTGAATCACTCCGTGCCCGCGGCTTTATCATCACCGCCGCGACCGACAGCCGCCGGGAAACCGCGGTCTGGCGCACCGATCCCCAGCGTACCGCTCTGTTTGGCATCCTGTCGATGGGGTTCGTCGTCGCCACGGTCATTTCCGGCCTGGCGTTCCTGCTGCACGCACTATTCGCATTGCGTCAGCGCATTTTGCAGTTCGGCCTGCTGCGGGCAATTGGACTGTCTACGGCTCAAATTACCGCGGTCGTCGTCTGCGAAAAACTCTTCCTCGTGCTGCTGGCCGCCGCAGGCGGCACACTGATCGGCGCACTGGCCGCGGCGCTGTTCGTGCCCTTGCTTCAGATTGGAACCGCCGTACACGGCTCGACGCCGCCGTTTGTGGTTGCCCCGGCTTGGGGACAGGCCCTGAAGATCTATCTGGCCTTTGCGGTTATGGTGGCCGTCGCCCTCGCAATTGTGATTGGCCAGCTGCGCCAGCTGCGAATCTATGAAGCCATAAAACTGGGCGGAATGGAGTAGTTTTTTTGTCCTTGACAAAAAAACAGCAGTAGCGCACAATGTGGAAGACTGACTTGCAACATCCATTTTGCAATGACCAATGATCAGTCGTCCGTAACAACTGAGACCAGGATAGCCCAGGCGTTGCTGCCAATGAGCCCCTGGAACTGAGTCTGCAATTCTCTCCTGGTCAACCCCATGCGCCAACGGTGCTCCACAGTTCAGAAAGTCCAGTCAAAAGGTGTGGTTGCCCGCGCAAAAAACAGTTCGGTATTGGCGCAGTTTCTTGTTTTCCTTTCCTCATTTAGGACATTCGGAAGCCTGAAACTGTAATTCAATAACCGCCTTTTCGCTTGTTTCCATCAAAAAGGAGATTCGAATCATCATGATGTCGAAAAAGTATTCGCGACGCGATATGCTCAAGTTGTCCGGCGTTGCCGCCGGGGCAACGCTTATGGCCGCCTGTGTGGCGCCCCCGGCTGCTGCGCCTGCCGGCGGCGACGCCGAACCGGCCCAGGGCGCCATGCGCAAGACTGTGCGCTGGTGGGATAACTACAACGCCGAGCATCCGATTGGCGCCACCCTGATCGATAAGGTGTTCCCCGTATTCCAGGAGGAGAATCCCGGCTGGGACGTTGAATTCACTTTTGTCACCAACACCGAGTTGGTGCCCAAGATGTTCACGTCCCGGATGGCCGGCGAGCCTGCCGACCTGTTTGCCAATTTCGCCGGTCGCGGCAGCCTGTCACACGCCGGTTACTGTCTTCCCCTCCAGGACTATGTCAAGGAGTGGGGCCAGTGGGACGATATGATCGACGGTTTCCGCAATATCTGCACCGTCGGCGGCGATCTGATTGGCTATCCGGCTCTCTGCGGTACCAAGATGTATATCTACCGCAAAGACTTCTTCGACGCAGCCGGTCTCGACGCGGATACCTTCCCGGACAACTGGGACGATCTGCTGGACGCGCAGCTGAAGCTGACCGAGCGCGACGGCGACGGCAACATCACCCGCGCCGGCATGAGAATGGGCAAGACGTGGGACTGGGAGCAGATGACCGTCAACGCCTACCAGAATGGCGGCGGAGAGTTCGACCAGAGCGAGCCGCTGACAGGCAAGTGCACGGTCAACGCACCCGAGTTCGCCGAGGCCTTCTCCTGGAACCTCGACTTGAAACGCGTCCACAACATCAACCCCCTGGAAGGCCTGACGCTGCCGCCCGGCACGTGGCCGACGGTTGAGGGTTTCACCGCTATGGAGATTCAAGGACCGTGGTGGGTACCCAACATGCGCCTGCGCAAACCCGAAAATGCAGACCTGATGGGAATCGGCGCTCCGATCGCCCGCAATGCCGGCGGAGAGCGTATCGGGCTGGCCAACGCAAACCATGTCATCAGCGTCTACACTGAGAGCGAGGTGCAGGAGGCAGCCCTGGCACTGCTGGAGGTTTACTCCCGCGCCAAAAGCCAGGAAGCTCTGCACAACGCCATCGACGACGAGGGCAAGTTCCCGCAGTTCTTCCTCACGGCCATCAAGTCCTTCAACGAAAACCTGGCATGGCTGCAGGATGAGCCGTTGATCCGTGATACCGCCTTCCTGGAGTACGCCGGCTCGGGACGCGATGTGGGCTACGACCATGTCGGCTACCGTGAAATGGCGATCAATATCTGGAGCCCATTCACAGAAATGGCGCTCTTCGGCCTGCGCGAAGACCAGGATGCGCTGGACAGCATGGCGAGCAAGGCTGACGGGATCACGAACCGGATCCTGAGTACAGGCGCGTAAGTTCTTAATGTAAACTGTAGTGGTTCGTGGCGCGTGAATAGCGGTTGGTGCAGCTACCGGCCGCTATTCACGAACCACTTTCCACCGAAATGAGGAGGCCGCTCGTGGCTGTTGGCACGGCAAACCGATTCCAGGAATTTCGCGCAGAGTTGCGCCGCAGCGAGGTCAGGTGGGCCTATGCTCTGATCTTGCCGGCGGTTCTGCCGCTTCTGGTATTCACTGTCCTGCCGGTTTTGGGGGCGATCGGCCTCAGCTTCACCTATTTTGACGCCTTCAGCGCCACGATGAGGTCGGCCGGGACCGCCAACTATGCCGAGGCGTTTGGCAATGAGCTGTTCCGCATCACGATCAGGAACACAGTTCAGTTCACGTTGGGCTTCGTTCCTCTTTCCATGGCGGTTGGATTCACGGCCGCTATCTTGCTGAATCGAAGAATTCGCGGCATCTCCTTCCTGCGCGGCGCCTACTACCTCCCGGTCCTGACTTCGACAATCGCGATGGGCATTGCCTGGATGTGGCTCTTTCAGCCGCAGGTGGGGCTGGTCAGCCTGGCGCTCAAAGTCATTGGCGTTACGCCCAAAGACTGGCTCAACAGTCCCTTTACCGCGATGCCGGCCGTGATCGGCGTGGCCGTCTGGAAGGCGTTTGGCGGGACGATGCTCATCTACCTGGCCGGTCTGCAGGGAATCCCGGAGACCTACTACGATGCCGCGAAGGTGGATGGCGCCGGGCGCTGGCAACTGCTTCGCTTTATCACCTTCCCACTACTGCGGCCGGTGACCTTCTACCTCTTCATTATCGGTATGATCGACTCGCTGCAGGTGTTCGACCTGGTGATGATCATGACCGAAGGCGGGCCTGCATTTCGCACGACCACCATCGTGCACCAGATCTATCTCAACGCCTTTAAGTTCAATCAGATGGGGTACGCGTCGGCAATGGCTGTCCTGCTATTCATCGCGATTGCCGTTCTTACCTATTTCAATTGGAAGTTCTTTTCTTCATCGCTCGAATACTGAGTGCCAGGGGCCTTGCGCCGGATACTGGCAGCCGCTAACTTCCCATATCGGCGGCCGCAATCACTTGTACACAAATGGCACAGACACGAAATCCCCGTCTGATTCCCAGACAAGAGCTGCTCTTTCAGGCCTTGCTTGTCCTTGGCATCGCCCTCGGGTTGCTGATCGCTGCGCTGCCCTTTCTCTGGATGGCCGTCAGTTCTTTGGGCACCGCGGGCATGGTCATTCGCATCGGCTTCACCTGGGATATGTTCAACCCGCTCAACTGGAGTCTTGAGCCCTATCTCATCGCCTGGAAGATGGCTGGCATCAGCAGATACATCCAGACCACGACCATTTACGCGGTCGCGGTGACTGTCCTGGCGACGACCACCTCTTCACTGGCTGGGTACGTATTTGGCCGCCTCCGCTTCCCGGCGCGCGACTTTCTGTTCGGCCTCGTCCTGGCGACGATGATGATTCCGGGTTCTGTCACCTTTCTGCCGCTCTTTATCCTCATGCTGCGGCTGCCCTTGTTGGGCGGCAACGACATTATGGGGTTTGGCGGGCATGGTCTCTACAACAGCTATGCCGGCCTGATCCTGCCCAACGTGGTCAGCGCCGGCTCCATCTTTCTCTTCCGCCAGTTCTTTCGCACGCTGCCGGGGGATCTGGAGGATGCCGCCCGCATCGACGGCTGCAGCGAGCCGATGATCTGGTGGCGGGTGATCATGCCGCTGTCCGGTCCCGTCGTGACGGTAGTCGCCCTTTTCCAGTTCCAGGGCAGCTGGAACGCGTTTGTCTGGCCTCTGGTGATGTCCAGCTCCGAACGGCTCTACACCATTTCGGTTGGAATGTATTCGCTCGCCTACGGCTCCGGTTCGCTGACCTCGATGGCCGAACTGTTCCAGTCAGTGCTGCTGGCCGCATCCGTGATGGCCGTGCTGCCGATTCTGATTCTCTTCATCGCTTTTCAGCGCAAGTTCGTGCAGGGTATCGCCCTTACCGGCCTGAAGTAGACAGGCAAATCCGCACGTTGCGCTGCCGCGCAGTGAATTCCATGACGACACAAGACACATCCCCGCCCGCCTTGGCCGAGGTCGAACACACGCTTGTCGACTACGCGCGCGACCGCTATGCCGGCCATCCACGTCAAGGCGGCATCTTCAATTTCGGTGGCGGCGAGATCGCTGTCATATACAACCGCGCCCCTTGCGCCTACCGCCATCGCAGTGATGTTCAGCATGGCTATGGCGGATACCACGGGCGCTCCCAGTTCATTCTGGCGCGCAGCTTTGACCATGGCGCCACCTGGGACCGCGCCAACGATGTCGTTATTTTCGACGAGAGCGCGCCGGTCGAAGCGCGCCGCGCCTTCGTTCGCCAGGTCGAAGCCAACCCCGCCATTGACCGAGATCAGATCGATCTGACTGGACCGGAGTCCGCCACATTCTTTGGACGCACCAATGCAGGAGAAGGACACCTGCCCGCCCTGCTCTGTTACGCGCTCCGCTCGCCCAATCGCGGTCATACCTGGGAGGCGGTTCCCACGCCGGTCCCGCCGCCGGCCGGGCACGGCATGGTGCATAAGGACGGGCATCCGCTCGTGCAGATGCCGGACGGGACGCAGCTTGCCGCAATGACGGTCGGCCTGCCCACAGGCGGCGTTGTCCTCTACGGTAGCGACGATAACGGCCTCAGCTGGGAGCCGCTCGCCCGCATCTGCAATGACCCGACCGGGGACGGCCGGCCCACCTATGCCGGTCTGCTGCGCCTGCCATCGGGCCGCCTTCAGTGTTATACGCTCAATATAGACGGGCTGCGTGACGCGATCCAGATGAACTTCTCCGATGACGGCGGCTACTCCTGGTCGCCGCCGAAACCGATCGTGCGATGGGGCCGGTCCCCCTGGGCCCGACGCGCCCGGGAGGGAAGAGGCGCCCTGTGGGAAGCGGGCAAGCACTATCGCTCCCCGTGGCCGATGCAGCTGGCCGACGGCCGCATTCTCGTCCTCTTCGGCCGCCGCAAACCCCCTCATGGGATCGGTCTCATCGTCAGCAACGACGAAGGCCAGACCTGGAGCGATGAGCAGATACTCCGCGACGACAGTCCGATCAGGGATTTGGGATATCCGGTTGCGACTGAAGTGGAGCCCGGCCGCATCTTCACCGCCTACTACTTCACGATGGACGACGGCAACGGCTTCGGCGGCACGCGCTACATCGCCGGTTCAACTTTTCTTCTCAAATAGGGCGGTCACGCAGATGAAGGATCGTCCACTTCAGCCCACCAGTTGGGGGCGTCCTTTTCGGCCGCTGAACTCGGAGGCAAGGTAAATGACTGACGCGATCAATATGGCCCTGATCGGTTGCGGCGGAATGGGCCGCAGCCACATGCGCAGAGCCCGCGACGTGCCGGAGTTGAACTTCACGGCCTATGTCGATGTCCTCGAAGAGGCGGCCGCCGGCGCCCTCAACGAGTTCGGCGGCAACTACCACACGACCGACGTCGAAACCGTGTGGGACGACGACAGCATTGACGCCGTACTGATCGCCACCCATCATGACTCGCACACGCCCTTTGCCGTCCAGGCGGCTGCAGCGGGCAAGCATATCTTTCTCGAAAAACCAATGGCGCTGACAATCGAAGAGTGCCTGGAGATCGAGGAGGCGGTCGCCAAAGCCGGTGTGAAACTGATGATGGGCTTCAAGTTTCGCTTCGCCCCGCTGGTCGCCAAGGTAAAGAAAGTCATCCCAAAACCCCTGGTTACCGTTGGCCAGAGCCTGCATCCCAACATGAAGGGCTGGGCGCTGACTCCAGAACGGGGCGGCGGCCCCGTCCTCTCAAACGGCTGCCACGCCTTCGACCTCGTCTACTGGCTAAACGAATCGGAGCCGGTCCTCATCAGCGCGGCCGGGGGCGCGCTGACCCACCCTGAGATTGGCCTGGTCGACAACGCCGCGGTCTCGGTACAGTTCGAAAACGGCAGCATCGCATCCATCATCGCCGGTGACAGCGGAGATGCCCGCTACACGTCCAAGTTCTTTTTCGAGGTGCTCGACGGCCAGCGCACGGCCACGCTTCACGACCGCTGCCACAAGGTCACATTCGGCGGCTGTGAAGTCGACTCGCTGGCGGCTGAAGAGCTGGCGCCCCCAGCCTCATCCGATCCGGAGGGTACGCAGGGTGAACTGCAAGCCTGGGCCGCGTGCCTGCTGGAGGATACCGACCCGCCAATCGGCCCTCGTGACGGCACGCGCGCGACTGCGATGGTGCTCAAAGCATTCGAGGCGATCCGCACCGGCAAGACGCAGGAGTTGCGGTTGTGAGGCTCACTGCTAAATGACAGATCACCAATCTGAAGCACACTGCTCGTGAGGAAGCCGCCCACGCGAGCTCAACTTGGACTTCGCCAGCGCAGCTTGGCTGCATGGTGTATAATACGCGCGCAATATGGAATCATTGGAGACGGACCTTAGACAGGTTCGTCGAGTAGGAGGTGTCGGAAAGATGACCCAGCTTCTTCAACAGGCATTTGAAAGAGCCGCGGCGTTGCCGCAAGAGGAGCAGGACAGGTTTGCCCGTCTTATGCTGGCCGAACTGGAGTCGGAGGAGCGCTGGGCCGAGTTATTCAGCCGCCCCGAGTCGGAGGAACTGCTAGAGAAAATGGCTGATGAGGCCCTGGCAGCACACCGGGCAGGACTGACAGAACTCCTCAGAACTGAAGAAATGTAGAAGTGCGTTCGTTTACATTACCGAGTTTCTGGAAAGCGTACCGGCGCTTGCCGGAACACGTGCAACGGCAAGCTCGTCAGTCCTACACCTTCTTCGCTGCAAATCCTCGGCACCGCAGCTTGGATTTCAAGCGCGTGAGCCAGAAACGCTCGGTGTATTCTGTACGAGTGAGCAATGACTATCGCGCTCTCGGTGTACAGGAGGAGAACGATATCGTGTGGTTTTGGATAGGTCCCCACCACGAGTATAGTCAACTCCTCAGGCGACTGTAGTCCCTCTGACTATGGCGGAAGTCACTCAGAGGACAGAGAAAGAGACTTTGACCAGCGAATTCAGTTTACTCTAAGTCTGCCCGTTTTCACCAAGCTGAAACAAAAATGTGTGGTCGCCATAATGCACTCCGCACAGTTTATGTTGAACGTCAACCTCACTCAGTGAACAGAATCGTCACCAACACGGCGCACGCCTCCTCCGCCTCCAGTGCGTGCATGGCCCCTCCCTCCAGGTAAAGCCACGAACCTGGAACAAGCTCTCGCGGTTCATCCCCCACGAAGAACGTGCAACTTCCGCTCAGGCAATGCACCGTAATCGGCCCGTCAACTTTGTGCGGTGGGATCTTCTTGCCCGGGCCGAGGTAGACTCGAATCGTCTCAAATTTTTCCTCTTTGACGACTGCCGTCGACGCCGTGCCGCCAAAAGTGTTGAGGTCAACGACCTTTCCTGGTTCTGCATGTTCGATTGCCATTCTGTCTCCCTTGTTCCTGCCATCTGTTGCCGCCTGTTACAGGGTAAAACTACCCCTGCATCGAGGCAGAGCCCACCAGAGTTGGGGGCTACGCCGTTTACGACACCCGCCCGGGCGCTACACACCAACCTGAGCCGTGTGGCGCACGAACCGCTCCAGGTATGCCCTCCGCGAAATGCCGCGCCGTTTGGACTCTGAGGCGATGTACTCGGCAATTCCCGCGTCCATTGAGATGTTCAGCCTTACACGTGGCTAGTCTGGCGTGGAAGGGACCAGGATGACGGACGTCAGGATGCAGCCTGTCGGAACTTCAACATCCTCCAATGCGCTGGGAAGAACAAGCTCAAGCCCATCTCGCTCCGCTTCTATGGCGTAGTCCTGTAGTACTGCGGCTCCGCAGGATTACTTCATCCAAAGTCTCTCCCATAGCCGCAACGCCCCCTATGTCTGGGAACACGATACCGTGTGTGCCCATTTCACCGTCGATTAGTGCTGGATACCTCATTTAGACCTCCCAGCCAGCCTTCCCGTTCCAACCGCCTTGCGACCCTCTCTCTTCGCAGTTCCATGCGCAGGATTCTAATGTAGATCCCAAATGAGATCAAGAGTATTGGTCAAAGGTAGTTGAGTTGTGGTAGAACCATCTGACAGACTCGTACCTAGTAAGGAAAGGAAGTCAAGATGGTTCGACCAGATATGGAAAAATGGGGTCAGACTGTGGCTGACCTGCGCGTTTTGTCGGTGGAAGCCAAGGGTGCACGCAGCCGGGAACGTTTCTTGGCACTGTATATGATAGCCGATAAGCGAACGAGTGCCTGTGCCTGGGAACGAGAAACCGGACGCACCAAGGAAACAGTCCTCAGTTGGGTACATGTCTACAATCGACGGGGACTCGAGGCAGTGTACTATCGTCATACGGGAGGTCGTCGCCCTTTTTTAGCCCAGAGCAGGTCAAGCAACTCGTGCGCCTGATCTGCGAGACAGAACCTGTTGCGCATGGACTGCCCGGTCATACCTGGACGTTGAAAAAGCTGCAGCGCTGGCTCAAACGGGTCATGAATTGTGATCTTTCCCGTAGCACGCTGCACAGGATCTTGCGCGCAGCGCAGTTATGCTGGAAAAAGTGCCAGAAAGTGCTCAAGAAAGCCGACCCACAGAAACGTGCGGCCTTCATGGAACGCTTTCAAACGTTGTATGAGCAACGCTGGCGCCAAGAGATCCGTCTGGTCTATATCGATGAAGCCCACATCCACCGCGATATGGACTTGGGCTACACCTGGGCCGCAAAGAACAAGATTGCCTGGCGTATGAGTGACTCCCCTCCGCTCTCAGATCGCATCAACTGGTATGGCGCCTATGATTTCGCAGCCGGACAGTGTTTCATCTGGAATGAGGGCAACTGCAACAAAGAGCATACGATTCAGTTCTTGCAGCGCATGGCTGAATGGCTCGACGATCAACCGGGCACAGTCGTGATCATCTGGGACGGCGCCAGCTGGCATCGAGCCAAGGCCGTTCAGGCTGCCGCCGCCAAACTCGGCTTCACTCTCATCCAGCTGCCTGCCTATAGTCCCGACCTGAATCCAATTGAGAATCTCTGGCGCTGGCTGCGTGAAGAGGTCACACGCAACCACTGCCATCAATCGATGCGCCACCTCTTCGATGCCTGCAAAGCCTTCATCGACCGTATCAATGCCCATCCCGACCAGGTCGTAAAACGTCTATGGCCTAAACTTGAACTCGACCCAGAGTATGAAAAACTCTTAGTTTCAAATTGAACTTACATTAGCACCTTGGCTGATTGCTGTCAGATCAGCGATCTGACAAGAGAGGCGCTCGACTCTGTGAAGACAAAGAACATCTCCTCCTGAATCTTCGCGCTCGGATGCCTTTCCCTGTTACCGACGCGACCTGTAGAAAGGTCGTCGGCAAACGCGTGCCCTGCGCGGCCTGCCCCGAATCAGTATGTGAATCTCCGATCCAAGGCGGTGCATACCCCGCGGCAAATATCCCAGCCCGATAAAACTGTCCAACGTCGGGCTCTTCATCCCGGTCGTGACATGCCCGGCCACCGTGCCCTCAAGACCAATGATCTGGTGGCCCTCCCTGGGAACCGCCTTCTCAATCATCTCGAAAGCCACAAGAATCCGCTCTGTGCCCTCCAATTTCACTTTCAAGAGCGCGTTGCGGCCCAGGAAAGACGGCTTCTCCAGCGCGACAACCCAGCCGAGCCGCGCCTCAAAGGGATTGGTCATGGCGTCGATCTCGTGCCCATAGAGCGACATGCAGGCCTCGAAACGCAAGCTGTCGCGGGAGGCAAGGCCGCATGGCAGCAGCCCCTCTCGAGCCCCTTCTTCCAGCAGCGCATCCCAAAAGGAAACTGCTTTGTCCGCGGGCAGGTAGAGCTCAAAACCGTCCTCGCCCGTGTAACCGGTCCTCCCCATGAGCATCTCGACGCCGCCCACCTCCGCCTGCAGCGCTGAGCGGGCCGGCGCGGCGGCCACCTCGGCATCACTCATCCTGTCCAGAATCGCGGCTGCCTTCGGGCCCTGCACGGCCAGCATGTAGGTCTCGTCCGATATGTCCCTCAGCTCAACCTGAAAGCCGTGCGTAAAACTCTGCAACCAGACGAAATCCTTTTCGCGGTTGGCAGCGTTGACGACGATCAGCCATCTTTCAGGCAGTCGATAGATGAAAATGTCATCAACGATCGTGCCGTCATCATAGCAGAGCAGGCTGTAGCGGGCTTCCCATTCAGCCAGAGAAGCCGCGTCGGCCACCTGTACATACTGGAGATACGGCAGCGCGTCCTTGCCGCTGAGCGCAAACTGACCCATATGGTCGATGTCAAATACGCCTGCCGCCGTTCGCACGCTGCGGTGTTCTCTGTTGGGTCCCGCCGTATACTGCACCGGCAACTCGTAACCGGCAAACGGCACCATGCGTCCACCCAATTCTACATGCCGCTCGTAAAGTCGAGTTCGTTTCATCCCGTCGCTCTCCATCATCATCCCAGCGCCAAACACGACGTCGCACAAACCAGGCTGATCATACAACAAGCCTGCCGGAAATTGGCAAATAGTTGCCGGGACGGCTGAACACCAGGCTGCCGGCGCATTCACTGGACCAGCCCACAATCCTCTTCTACATCCCATCGCCTGGACCACGCCCCATTCCGCCCTGCCCCCTGCGCCAATCTGTCTTTCTCACTCCTCGCATTGGGGCGGTCAGCCGCAAGCGGCTTCCCTTGTGCGGGGGCCCCCCCGTAACGCCCCGCAAAAACTTGCCCCCCCGTCAATGTGTGTCCATCAGCCAATGCAGTCCAGCCCAACGCGGTCCGCCAGTCCCCGAACTGCCGCTCTCTGCGACCGCCCCTCGCCCGCCACACAGCGCATCCCGGCACCGACCCGCACTGACCGCCGCAGTTCCCCTGCAGTTCTCCCCGCCGCTCGCCCACAAGTCAAAGCCTATACACCAAATCTCAGTCCAGATACCAACCATCCCTCATATCCAGGAAGTTCCCACAAGTCTCAGTACAGACAATTGCCTTGCCTGGTCCAGGCAGCAGCACGCCCCCACTTTGGACCGCGCCCTGAAATGCAGGGCGATTGCATCTAAATTGGGTCAGAACATCGAAATGCAGCCGAATACTCTTCCAGGTCGGGGTAAGACATAGGGAAATGTACGAAAGATGGCACGTAGACGGAGAATTTAACTTATCTCGCCGACTGAGGGCCTGA
>JAJDZJ010000122.1 GCA_022824685.1 Caldilineaceae bacterium | reverse complement strand
ACCGGCCGTCAGGCGTCGAAATCATTTGGATTTCCCGTCTACGTGCCACTAATCGAACACTTCTCATGTCTGATCCCGAACTGGAGGGGAATTCTGAAGTATTTCGATGCTTTGACCCAATTTAGATGCAATTGCCCTGTTAAAGGCGCCCGAATGGGTTTACAACATCAACATGATCTGCTAAACTATATTATTGTCCTACTGTAGCGGTTTAGTGTTGGTCTGTCCTTTTAAGGGGCTCGTTGACGAAAAATGAAGATAGAATCTCCCAAAAGACCCAAGGCCCGCTCCGATGTCTACCGGCGGTTGATCGGCTACCTGCGCCCCTATTGGAAGCAGGTCGCCATTGCCTATGTCTCCGTGCTGTTTGCATCGCTGCTCAATCTGTACATACCTCAAATCTTGAAGGATGCCATCGACCTCGGCATCGAGGGACAGCGCGCCGGCGCCCTTTTCACAGCGGCCGGGTGGATCCTCGGCATCGCCGTCGTGCGCGGCTTCGCCGCCTATGGTCAGCGCTATTACGGTGAATGGCTCACCCATCGCGTCGCCTATGACCTGCGCAATCGATTCTACAACGCGACACAGCGGCTCCCCTTCGCCTTCCACGACCGCTCGCAAACCGGCGACCTGATGAGCCGGGCAACAAGCGACATCACCGAGACGGAGCGCTTTGTCGGCATGGGGCTGATGGACCTGACCGCCTCGCTCCTGCTGCTTGGGGGCGTAATCGTCGCCATGGTGCTGGAGAGCCCGTATCTCGCCCTGTACGCGCTGGTTCCACTTTCCCTGTTGCTGGCGCTGACGCTGCGCTTCGGCATGGTCATCAGGCCTCGCTTCAAGCGCGTTCAGGAGCAGATGGGGCAGCTCTCCTCCACCATGCAGGAGAGTATGACCGGCATTCAGGTGGTCAAGGCCTTTGCCCGCGAAACGGATGAACTGCGCAAGTTCAACGCAGCCAATGAGGACTGGTTCGCCAAACGCTTCGGCATCATCAAGATCTGGGCCAATAACTGGCCTACGTTCACCTTCATCCTGTTGAGCAGCATCTTTCTGCTTCTCCTGGTTGGCGGCCCTCTGGCCATCGAAGGCACGGTCACAGTCGGCTCTCTCTTCGCAATGTTGGCCTATGTGATGATGCTCAACGGCCCAGTGCAACGTCTCGGCTTCCTGGTCAACATGGCGGCAACGTCCGGAGCCAGCGCGACGCGTCTGTTTGAGATTATCGACACCCCGGTCGAAGTGGAGGAAGAGGAGAGCCCTGTCGTCCTGCAGAACGTGCAGGGCGCCGTCACCTTTGAGCAGGTGAGTTTCGGCTACGAAGGCGGGCCGCGCGCCCTGGATGACATTCGCTTCCAGGTGGAAGCGGGCCACACTGTCGCTCTGATCGGCCCGACCGGCAGCGGCAAATCGACGATCACCAATCTCATCCCCCGCTTCTATGACCCGGCCAGCGGCATCGTCCGGATCGATGGCCATGATGTGCGCAGTCTGACATTGGAAAGTCTGCGCAAACATATCGGAATCGTCCTGCAGGACCCGTTTCTGTTCGGCGTAACGATCGCCGAAAATATCTCCTATGGCGCGCCGGGCGCTACACCTGAGGCAATTGTCACCGCGGCCAAAGCGGCGCGGGCGCACGATTTCATTATGGCGTTCCCTGCCGGCTACGAAACGGTGGTTGGCGAGCGAGGCGTGACCCTGAGCGGCGGACAGAAGCAGCGGGTGGCAATTGCACGCGCGTTGCTCTATGAACCTCGTATCCTGATCCTGGACGACTCCACCAGCAGTGTGGACACGGAAACAGAGCACCTGATCCAGCAGGCGCTCGACGTGCTGATGGAAGGGAGAACAACCTTTATCATCGCCCAGCGCCTCCTCACCCTCAAGAATGCCGATCAGATCTTCGTCCTGGATGGCGGCCGCATTGTGGAAAGAGGACGCCACGATGAACTGCTGGCCGCCGGCGGGCTCTATCGCAGCATCTACGACCTGCAGCTGCGCGATCAGGAGGAGTTCGCAGCGCTGGAAGCGCAGTTGCGTGAACAGATCGAGCCAGAGAGGGCGGACTCGGACAAATCTTCAGTTCAGTCCCCAGTGCTTGCCGGCGCCGCGGAAGAGAGGAGAAACTGAGATGAGCAACTCAAATGGCAGCGGAGGCGTTGCTCACACATATCGAGGGAATGGACACGATTCCTCCCCGCCAAGGGTGTTAGACATGGTAACCGAAAAACTCCCGCGCCAGAGGGATGCGTTCGGACGCGAACATGAGGCTCCGTCCACGCCGGACAGCAGCCTGTCGGCCGTTGAAAAGGAATGGCTCCGCCGGGAGCGCAAGATCCAGGACCTGTTGCCGGACGAAGAGGAGGCGCAGGAGAAGACCTACGACAGCCGTTTGGTTAAGCGGCTGATGGTATATGTAGCCGTCTACAAGCGGGAGTTTGTAATCTCTCTTCTTCTGATCGTGCTGACTTCTGTCATGAGCGTAGGAACGCCCTGGATTATCCAGCGGGCGATTGACGAAGGCATCCGCGCCGGCAATCTGGGCACACTGCGCTTCTGGACCTTCCTCTTCCTGGCCGCAGTCGCGCTTGAATGGGTGGCAAGCCGGGCCCGCCTCACAGTGATGGCCTATGCCGGCACCCGCATTGTAACCGACATCCGCAGTCAGCTCTTCCGCCATCTGCATACGCTGTCCATGGGCTTCTTCAATGACTACAGCGTAGGCCGCCTGATGAGCCGGCTGATCAGCGATGTCAGTGTGCTTCAGGATTTCGTAACCTGGTCGATCACCGGGCTGGCCCGATCGGCCTTCATCCTGGTCGGGATTATCGTGGCGATGTTGTTTCTGAACTGGCAGCTGGCGCTCGTGGCCTTTGCAGTCACGCCGGCCATGATCGCGCTAACCAACTATTTCCGCCGCTATGTGCGCCAGGCCTATCGCGCCGCACGGCAACGCCTTTCGCTGATCAACGGCTTTCTCAATGAGTCGATCACCGGCATCCGCGTGACGAAGAGCTTCTCGCGCGAGCAAGCCAATTCACGCCATTTCGACGACCTCAACCGCTCTTACTTTGACGCCAATTTGCGCACCACGCAGCTGGCTGCCTTCTTCTTCCCCGGAGTCGACTTTATCGGCTCGCTGGCGACTGCCCTCGTGGTTGGCGTCGGCGGATGGCTGATTCTGGGGGACCAACTGACCGCAGGCGTGCTGGCCGCATTCGTGATCTGGGTGGAGCGCTTCTTCGATCCAATTCGTGAGCTGTCGCGCCGCTACTACACTTTTCAGGCGGCCATGGCAGCCAGCGAACGCCTCTTCGCCCTGCTTGACACCGAACCCGATCTGCAGGACGCACACGGGGCCTTTCCTCTGCCGCCGATTGCCGGCCGGGTCGACCTGGAAAACGTTTCCTTCCACTACAAGGAGGACGAACCCGTCCTGCGGTGCGTCAACATCAGCGCCGAGCCGGGGGAGCGCATCGCGCTGGTCGGCGAGACCGGCGCAGGCAAGAGCACCGTGATTCGTCTCATCGCCCGCTTCTTCGACGTGAGCGGCGGCGCCGTCCTGATCGATGGCCACGACGTTCGCGATGTCACCCAGGCCAGTCTGCGGGCCCAGTTGGGCATCGTCCTGCAGGACACATTTCTATTCGATGGCACAATCCGCGAAAACATCCGCTACGGCCGGTTGGACGCGACGAATGACGAGGTCGAAGCTGCGACCGTCGCCGTCGGCGCCGATGAGTTCATCCGCAATCTGCCGGACGGCTACAACACCCAGGTGGGGGAAAACGGCGTCAACCTCAGCGTCGGACAGCGTCAGATCGTCTCATTCGCTCGCGCTCTGTTGGCAGACCCCCGTATTCTCATTCTTGATGAGGCCACCAGTTCCATCGACACGACCACGGAACGCCAGATCCAGGCCGGACTGGAAAAGCTGCTCAAGGGTCGCACCAGCTTTGTCATCGCCCACCGGCTTAATACGATTGTCAATTCTGACAGAATTGTTGTCCTGGACCAGGGAAGCGTCCTGGAGGAGGGCAGCCACGAGGAACTGTTGACGCGCAAAGGCCGCTACCACCAGCTCTACACGATGCAGTGGGCGGTGGAGAGCGACCCCCGAGCCAAAAACTACGTCCTAAATTGATCGTGCCAGGGAGAAGAGTGAGGACTGTTCCAGCTCCTCACTCCTCACATCCCGTTCTTAGCCTTCCTCGATCTCGACCCGCTCCATCACATCGCCCTGCTGAATCGAATCGACGACATCCTGGCCGCTGCGCACCTTGCCAAAGACGGAGTGCTTGTTGTCGAGCCAGTTGGTGGCCACATGGGTGATAAAGAACTGGCTGCCATTGGTGTTCGGCCCGGCGTTGGCCATGCTGAGTACGCCGGGGCCGTCATGCACCAGTTCCGGGTGAAATTCGTCGTTGAATCTGTAGCCGGGACCACCCCGGCCGCTTCCGGTTGGATCGCCGCCCTGGACCATGAAATCGGCGATCACGCGGTGAAAGCTGATACCGTCGTAAAACCCGTCTCGGGCAAGCGCCACAAAGTTGTTCACCGTATTCGGAACTTTGTCGGCGTGAAGATCAATGACAATTTCACCCCGGTTTGTCTTGATCTTGGCCGTATAGGCCTTCTTCGGATCGAGTTGCATGGCCGGAGGCGATGAATACTGCGTCACAAGTGATTCCTTTCGGTGTTGGAATGAGTAGGATGGCGCTTCCTTTCCATCTGGCGCGAAAGTCCCAGTGGAATGGGTCGAGCTTGCGCCGCTCTGCCGGCGCAAGGGATGCGAGCCGGCATCTGTCTGCATTATAGTGCTCTTTCCGCGCTGGAACACAATCGGCGCGAACAGCGCGTGCGGTTGGGCCGCCCAACCTCTTCGCCGCAGACTGTCAGATTCGCTGCCTCGCGTCCACTGCCGGGTGCGCGCTGGCGCTGTCTGTCCTGGCTGGCTGGTGTGCTATACTGCATGACGAAGACCGACGGTTCACTTTCTGGCGGTTTTGGCGCGCAGGCCAGCAGTCACGCGCCAGATGATTGTTAAGACCTGATTGAAGACGGCGCAACCCGCGGCGACAACAGCCAGACTCATAACCGGCGTCGAACTGCTGGCGATGGGTGACATCGGCCCCTGCGGACGCATCGACGGAGCAGTTGTAAGAGCGGGCCCAACCGGCGGTGTCCACGGGTTGCTCAAATCAAAGCTGAATCGCCGTTTGGGCATGTTTGTGGAAGACGCGCATTCAGGCTGGCGCCTGGTTGGGGAAGTTGGTGTCTACATCCGCCGCGGCCCGGGTCGGATCTGGGGCGTCGATCCTGATGAAGAGACCGTCTTCGTCCATTGATCCGCTTCCCAGCGCACCGCTCTGCGCAGCGGCTTCACGCTTCCCGGCTTCACGCTTACCGTTTCCGAGCTCTTCGCTTTTTGAGTTCTTGCTTGCCCGCCAATCGCTTCACGCCAACCGCCCCGCCCCGCACCAATGCGCCACGCTCTGACCCATATCACCGTTCTCGACCTTTCGCGCGTCCTTGCCGGGCCCTACGCCACGATGGCGCTGGGAGATTACGGCGCCGAGGTAATAAAAATTGAACAGCCCGGCCGGGGCGACGACTCCCGCCACTGGGGCCCCCCTTTCACCGAGGGCGGGCAGAGCGCCTATTTCTTGTGCGCCAATCGCAACAAACGCAGCCTGACCCTGAACCTGAAATCGACGGCCGGTCAGACTATCTTCAGGCGGCTCGCCGCGCAGGCCGATGTCGTTGTCGAAAATTTCAAGGCGGGTGGGATGGAGAGGATGGGCCTGGGCTATGAGAGCCTGCGCGCCGACAACCCCAGCCTGATCTATTGCGCCATTACAGGGTATGGTCAGACCGGGCCCGACCGGAGCCTCCCCGGTTACGACACGGTGATCCAGGCCCAGGGCGGCATCATGAGTATCACCGGGCCAACAGGCGATGGAACCGATGGCGAGCCTTACAAAGTTGGCGTGGCCATCGTCGACATAACCGCCGGCCTCCAGGCGGCCGTGGCCATCCTGACGGCTCTGCAGCATCGTGACCAGACCGGAGAGGGCCAGTACATTGACATTGCGCTTTACGACACACAGTTGAGCTGGCTGGCAAACGTCGCCAGCGGTTATCTCCTGTCCGGCGAACCGCCCCGCCGCTATGGCAATGCCCATGGCACCGTCGTACCCTATCAGACCTTTGCCACCGCCGACGGCCATCTCATGCTGGCGGTGGGCAACGACGGCCAGTTCGCTTCACTGGCGAACGCAGTTGGCGAGCCATCGTGGGCAGACGACGCCCGATTTTCCACAAATCCGGCGCGGGTAAAATTTCGAGGTCAGCTCATTCCAGCGCTGGCCGACCATTTTCGCCGGGACACGACCGATGTGTGGATAAGGCGGCTGCGCGCGGCCGGCGTACCGTGCGGCCCGGTCAATGACATTCCGACCGCGCTGGCGTCACCCCAGGCCGAGCGCCGCCAGATGCTGCAGACGGTCACAGACGGCAACGGCGAAAGGATCCCACTGGTCGGACCGGTACCCAAGCTGGACAGGACGCCGGCGCAGATCTTCCGGCCGCCTCCGCTGCTGGGCGAACACACAGAGGAGCTGCTGCGCGAAAAGCTGGGCCTGAACCCGGCAGAGATCGAGGCGTTACGGCGCAGCGGCGTCGTCTAAGCTGCCATCGCGGGCGGGCCCCCCGGAAAAAAGGGGGTGCATCCCAGATTTTTGGCGTGTTTCGTCTGACCGGAGGTGACTTCAGTCTGGCCATTGAAATAGACCCACTCGACGGACAACAATTTGGGATACACCCGTAAGAGAATTAAGCAAGCAAGGATCACGTCAGGCAAAGCACCTATCACCAAAGTTAGTCGAGCTTGTCTCGCCACATTATGAGGACGTCAAAAGGACCATAGAAGCTGTCCTGGACTACAAATGCCTTAGTCCTGCCATCCTTTGATTCCGACTCCTCCACGACCTTAGTGACCCAGAGTCCGCCCTGTCCACTGTGGCGGACCTGCCATGTTTTCACCGCTGATACTGGTTCGAAGCCGCGGGGAAGTCGTCGGATTCTGCGAGGGTTTTCCTCCTTTTGCGCATCATACATCCACAGATCATTCCTGCAATGGGAACCGAAGTATAGCCGATTGTTTTTGCTCCAACCGTGGATTCTATACCTGCATCCAAGCACATCGTGTTCACGCTGTGCGCTTTTGAAAGCGCTCGAAAAGTTGCCTTCGGGCTGTGTCAGCCAGTTTATTTCGTAGCCTGGTGCCGAAGCAACCGTCCGTAACGTATATTGGCCATAGATTTGTGTAATAGCAAATGGGGCGGCCAGAACTAAGCCCAGAATAAGCGAAGACACAATTCGCGCTCGCCACCCTCCCCAAAACAAGAGAAGACCACATACGGACAGTCCTACAGCGCAGAGGAAAAAGAACCAAAATTGACTGAAGAACACAATATTGAAGAAATCAGTCAGCAAGAGGAATGGGCCGAAGACATACCAGGCTGGACGGAGGGCACCAGGCGTCGCGTCAATCAACCATCGGCCGTAGAGCGAAAGCAACAAGAGGGCCAAGGCGAACCACATGCCAACGTGTACGAACCATCTGCGGGTTGGCAGTCCATTGTTGACTTCCTTCGCTTGTAACATGCTCGCAGACTCCTACGTGAAGGTACAGAGGTCCGGATAGGTCGTGCCAGTGTCAGTCGAAATGTAATCGTTCCCATCTACCCCCTTCTGCCTCTCAAAAAATCTGGGATGCACCCAAAAAAGGCGCTGCTTTGTCATGCGGACGGGCCTGGGATATACTGGCTTAATAACCTTGTTCGATCCCCCATCGCCCTATCCGAATCGCTACCTGCGCGGAAGGATTCTGCCATGCCTATCACCTTGGAGTTTCGCGGCCGCTGGCTGAATATATACGGAAATCTGATCCTGATCGCAATCTTCTCAGGCGTCACGGCGGGCATCTACTTGCCCTGGGGATATGCCCGCTGGCAACGAATAATTACCGAAAACACCTATTTCGAGGACGAGCAGTTGGAGTTTGACGGATCCGGCGCAGGGGCCTTTGTACAGTTTATTGTCATTGGATTCTTTACCCTGATTACTTTGGGACTGTATGTCATTCTTGGATTTTCCTCCACCAGGATGCTGCGCTGGCAATACGCTCACACCCTCACACCCAATGGCCTGCGCATGGAGTATGAGGGCAGGTCGCTGGATGTTTTCTGGGAATGGTTTCTGCTCGTACTTTTGACGCCGCTGACTTTGGGGCTCTACTACTACTGGGGCCGCAACCGACTGCGCCGTCAGATTCTGACCCACGTTTCCCTGAGCGACCAGCCGATGCAGTTGGGCAGTACCCCAGGGGAGAATTTTGTTGCCGTTTTGAGTAACTGGGTGATGACGGTTGTCGCAATTGTCCTCTACGCTGCGCTGGGTTTCTTCCTGCGCAGCGCCGTCCTGGACTCAGGGCCCCTTATGGAGCAACTGGGAAGCATTGGCGGCGGCCTTCCCATCATGGATCTGGTCAACGTTCTGCTGATCGTCGTTGCCCTCGGCGTCTACGCGTTGGTGGGTCTGGGTCTCTTGGGGCTGGCCACAGTCCGCTTTCGCAGCTGGGAGGTGAATCGAACACTCCTGACGGCGCCGGTGCCTTCGCGGTCGCCAATGTCGGTGATGTCGACACCCACCGGCGCATTGACCGGCGCGCCCCCGCCCTTCTCCGAAACCGTCGACACCGCTCCCCAGGAGCGCGGAACCTCCTTCCCAGAAGATGAACCGGCCCCCTTCCCCGGACCTGTAGGAGAGCCGCCTGCCCGCCCCTTGCCCGTCACACACCCCGAAGACGACGACGAATACTACGACTTCGCTGAATTCTCTTCAGCCGCCGGCCAGGAACCGGAAACGAATAGCGGCGACGAGCGGACCGACTGGAGCAGTGAGCAGTGGGCGCGTCCCCAGGCTTCCTCCCTCCTGCCTGATGAGGAAGAGGACGATGGGGAGGCGGGTCAGCGCGATCGAAGTGGCGGCGATGAGACTTTGGGCTCAGCTCCGCGCCGGTAGGGAGTCCCTCTGTCGCAGCAACGCAGTTTACTTCAGCGCCGCGCTTGGCGCGCCGAGGTTTCCCTGTATGAGATTGTCATATGGCTTTGCGCCAGCGTGATCGCGGCGGCCACTCTGGCGCGGCTGGCGTTGCTTCACTTCCCAGATACACTAAATCAGGCCGATGACCGGCGCGCCCCTCTCTGCCGGACTGACCTCCCCGATTTCCCAGAAAGGCTGCTCCTCACCTTCACATACCGCGCGGAATCGACTGAGACCCGCAGGCGGAACCGCAAGCAGCAGGCCCCCGCTCGTTTCAGCTTCCCATAGCAGTGTCTGGTGGGCCGTGGTCACGTTCGCGGCCGCGGAAACATGGGCGCCGAAATGCTCCGGATTGCGGGTACTTCCTCGAGTCAGATAGCCGGCCTCGATATAGCCGAAAACACCCGCAAGGGCCGGAACGCGCTCCGCCTCAATCCGGAGCTGGACCGGCGCGTCAACAGCAGACGCCGTAGCGAGTTCGACTGCGTGCCCCAAGAGGCCGTAACCGGTGATATCCGTGCCGCTGCCTACGCCCGCGGCGCGGCCTGCATGGGCCGCTGCACGGTTCAAGCGGGTCATTGATTCGATCGCGCTGTCCAGATGGGAAGGCTCCAGGTCCGGCTTGCCCTGGGCGCGCCGCGCTGCGCGGGAGGCCGCATTCTCGCCGGGACCCGTGAGCTTGGCGGCCGTCGTGATGATGCCGGTGCCAAGCGGCTTGGTCAGGACAAGGCGATCTCCCGCCGTCGCGCTTCCCTTGCGGAATAGCGACCCGGGCGCGGCGATGCCGGTCACGCTCAGCCCATAGAATGGCTCAGGATTGGTCACCGTATGCCCGCCGGCAATGGCCGCTTCCGCCTCCTGCACCTTGGCGGCGCCGCCCGCCAGCACCTCCGCAATCACCCCGGCCGCCAGATCTTCGGGAAATCCGGCTATATTGAGACAGACGCGCACCTCTCCGCCCATTGCGTACACGTCGCTCATCGAATTCGCGGCGGCAATCGCGCCGTACAGCCAGGGGTCATCAACGATCGGCGTAAAAAAGTCGGTCGTCTGAATGAGCACGCGCTCGTCGTCCAGACGATATACCGCCGCATCGTCCGGTTTGCCCAAACCAATGAGCACATCCGGGTATTCACTTTGAGGAAAAACCGCAGCCATCTGCCGCACGACCTGCGACAACGCCCCCGGCGGGAGCTTAGAGGCTCAACCAGCGCACGCGACGCGGGCTGTCAAGGGTACGTTGGACTCTGTCATGTTTACCTGTCCTGAATGGAATGGACTCCGCTGCACAATTCTATCATAGGCCTGCGCCGATCCGCGCACGACCGCGGCCAGGCCTCAGGGCGATTGCATCTAAATTGGGTCAGAACATCGAAATGCAGCCGAATACTCTTCCAGGTCGGGGTAAGACACAGGGAAATGTACGAAAGATGGCACGTAGACGGAGAATTTAACTTATCTCGCCGACTGAGGGCC
>JAJDZJ010000098.1 GCA_022824685.1 Caldilineaceae bacterium | reverse complement strand
TTCGACGCCTGACGGCCGGTGCCGCGGCAACTTCTGCTCGCGATCCAGCAACCTGAAGCCGATTTCCACTTATTCGCGCTTTGTTCTAGCCATGATTTCAACGGAATCGGCCTACAAAATTAGATGCGATTGCCCTGCTTCGGTCAGGGTTGGACCTTGACAGCATGAAATACGAGGGCGAGTAGCTCAGCTGGTTAGAGCGCACGGTTCACATCCGTGAGGCCGGGGGTTCGAGTCCCTCCTCGCCCACCTTCCGCAACGTTCGATGTCCCCTATTCGAGAAGTTCAGATTCCAGTTCATCTGGCAAGTGATGCGGTCGTCCGTGTCGAGACTCGACGCGGCCGCAGCCTTAGGCGTCCTTCTATAGAAATGGCCGATCTTTGCCTCTCCCCGTATAGCCTGGGTACAGCCGGCGTTTCGCAACAGAACATTGACTGAATCGGCTTACGCGATCTGCGGGTCCTTTCATTGCCTGATAGCGGATGACATCTCTCAAGAAGACGGTCTACGAGATCATCGAAGAGGCGGCGCCGGGCCACCGCGCCAGCAAGATCTTCGACATATTCTTGATCGCGCTGATCTCTCTCAATGTCGTCGCGCTGATCGTGGGGACAGTAGAGGGGATCCACCTCATTTCCCCGCGGGCGTTTCACCTCTTTGAGGTCACATCGGTCGGCATATTTACGGTAGAATATGCCCTGCGGGTCTGGACCTGCACAGAGGAAGCGAAATACGCCCATCCCGTGAAGGGTCGACTGCGGTATATGGTCTCTCCGCTGGCGCTGATTGACCTGATGGCGGTTCTGCCGGTCTACCTGGTCTTCTTCGTGAATCTGCGCGGGCTGGACCTGCGATTTCTGCGGTTAGTGCGGCTGCTGGCGCGCATCGTGCGGTTGGGCCGGTACTTTTCCAGCTTGCGCACGCTGGGCAAGGTGTTGCACACGAAGCGGGGTGAACTGACAGCGGTTGTGTCGGTCCTCTTTCTTCTGCTGGTGATGACGTCGTCACTGATGTTTTTCGCGGAACACAGAGCGCAGCCGGAGGAGTTCGCCAGCATTCCCAAGGCGATGTGGTGGAGCATCATCACGCTGACGACGGTGGGCTACGGTGACGTGTTTCCGGTTACTGCGGCGGGGCGGCTACTGGCGGGGGTCATCGCGATCGTGGGCATTGGGCTGTTTGCGCTGCCGGCGGGCATTTTGGGATCGGGATTCATGGAGGCGTTGGAGGAGGAGGCGCGCCATCCGGTGAGGTGTCCCCATTGCGGTGAGGTGATCGAGAGGATGTAACATAGGGAGGACCTGAGTTCAGACTCGCTCGGAAACTTTGGCGACGGGTGCCCTTCACTCGAAAAACGCCCTGGGTAACTGCGATTGGCGAATGATTGACATAAGGGTTCCCGTCCACAGTTCTCTGTGGTCTGGAACCGGGACGGTGATCGTATTCCCAGGGGCCGCTTTTTGCATAATCACGTGACTGCCTCTTCGACGCACCTCAGCGAATCCGTTATGCGCCAGGATCCTGCGAACCTCACGACCCGATAGCACGCGGAGCCCAGGCAGCGGCGACTTCCACCTGAGTCACATATACTTCATGGTGCAAGCGACTCTTTATTTCGCTGGCAGAAGCGGTCTCGAAGAACAGTTCGAGAGCCTCCTTCAAATTCTCGCGAGCCTCTGCAACAGTTTCTCCCTGACTTGCAATGTCGAGCTCTGGACAGAGTGAAACATAACCATCGCCTTCTCGTTCTATAATAGCCGTCAACTGTTTCGCCAATGACCACTCCTTCTGACCCTCTGAGCCAGTTCCAAGGGAGAAGGAGGTAGTGAACCTTTCGCCCTCGGTCTATCACTAAGATTACTTGCGCTTGTCGGTGGCAGTTAGACCATCAAAACTTTGACAAGAAGCAGTAACAAACCGGAAAAGCGCTTAACGTCCGCTGAACTGAGGTTGGCGGCGCTGGCGAAAAGCGGAAACGCCCTCCTGGGCGTCTGCCGTGTATGAGGCCAGGCTGCCGGCGATCGATTCGAGGACGGCTGCGTTGTCGCCGGCGGCCGGGCTGGCGGAGTCGATGAGCTGCTTGGTCATTTGCACTGCGACCGGACCGTTGGCCGCGATGGTTTTGGCCAGGCCAAGCGCACGTTCGGCCAGTTGATCGGCCGGTACGGCCTCGTTTACAAGTCCCCACGTTTCGGCCTGCTCGGCTGACACTCGTTCTCCACTGAAGATCATCTGCTTGGCCCGGCTGGGTCCGATAAGCTGGGTGAGGCGTTGCGTTCCCCCCCAGCCGGGGATGACCCCCAGTTTTACCTCCGGGAAGGAGAGTTGCGCGCCTGCGGCGGCGAGGCGCAGGTCTGCGGCCAGCGCCAGTTCGAGCCCGCCGCCGAAGGTGTAGCCATTGAGCACGGCGATGACCGGCTGGGGCAGGCGCGCGTAACGGGTGAAGATGCGGTGGCCGTCGCGAATCCAGCGGCGGCCCATTTCCACCGGCGTCAGGTCGCTCCACTCGAAGATGTCGGCGCCGACGCAGAAGGCTCTGCCTGTGGCGGCGAGGAGGACGACGCGAACGTCCTGGTTGCGGTCTAGCTCGTGCGCGTACGCTTCGAGGGCGGTCAACATCTCAGAATTGAGGGCGTTGAGCTTGTCGGCGCGGTTGAGGACGATGGTTGCGATTGGCCCTTTGTATGTGAGTTGAACGAGGTCAGTGGTCATGGCGACTCCTTTGGGTAGGGAGCGGACGGAGATTTAGAAAGCGGGCGACGCGGAGAACACTCTTGTCCTCCGCGAAGGGCAAAAGGGGACCGCGAACGACATCTTTTTGATCCGCGAAGGAACGCGAAGGGGTGCGAAGGAAACACCTTCTGTCCACGAAGGGCCACGGAGAACAGCCTTTTTTGATCCGCTAAGGGTCGCGTTGGACATGGGTGGGGAATGCGGAATTTTTTGCGTGGCAGGGTAGCCTTCCATTGATCAGGATCACATTAGTTTCCGCCACTGGCTGGTCTGACCGTTGTCAGCAGCGCCCAGCCCCAGTTCGCGCTTTGGTTGGCTGTCGTTTTGCGAGCGGAATACGAAGCCTTACGGACTTCGGTTGACCGGGTGACAGGTTATTCCTCGAAGACAACATCCGGGTCTGGCTGGTTGCTGGCGGTCAAGGCGCCGATGGTGATGGCTTCGGTCAGTGCAGTCTGGATCAAGCCTGTTTGGTCTGCGCTGATGACGACGACCATGCCGATCCCCATGTTGAATACGCGGTAGGCTTCTTCGAGTTCCATCCCACTCCAGTCGTGCAGTAGGCGAAAGAGAAGAGGGACTTTCCAGCTGCGGCGATTGATGCGTGCGCGCAGCCCGGACGGCAGGATGCGAGGCACGTTGTCGACGAGGCCGCCGCCGGTGATGTGGGCCAGTCCCTTGATTGCAATGCCGGCTTCCTCCAGTTTCAGGAGCGCGGGCAGATAGGAGCGATGGGGCGCGAGTACGGCGTCGAGCAGCGATTGGCCGTCTTCCAACTGTTGGTCCAGGTCGCGATCGGCGAGGATACGGCGAAGGAGGGAGTAGCCGTTGGTGTGGGGGCCGCTGCTGGGCAGGCCGAAGAGGCGGTCGCCCGGTTGCATTTCGTGCGAGCGGGGGAGGAGGGCGTCCCGGTTGACCAGGCCGACGATGGTCCCGGCCACATCGCAGGAGCCGGGCGTGTAGACGCCGGGCATTTCGGCGGTTTCGCCGCCGAGGAGGGCGCAGCCGGCGGCGCTGCAGGCCTCGGCCATGCCGGTCACGACTGCGGCTACGTTTTCTGGAACGAGCTCGTCGGCGGCGATGTAGTCGAGGAAGAAGAGCGGGCGTGCGCCCTGGACGAGGATGTCGTTCAGGCAATGGTTGACGATGTCATGGCCGATTCCCTGCCAGCCGCCATGCTCTGCGGCGAGCTTGACCTTGGTGCCGGCGCCGTCGGTGGAAGCGACGAGCAGGGGCTGCGCGGGGAGATCGGAGAGGGCGAAGAGGCCGCCGAAGCTGCCGACGTCGGCGAGCACGCCGGGCGTGAAGGTCGAGCGGACGGCCGCCTTCATCAGTTCGACGGCGCGGTTGCCGGCTTCGATGTCGACGCCGGCGGCGGCGTACTGACTGGAGAGTTGGCTGGCGAAGCCACTTGTGTTTGGCAGTGAACTTGTGCCCTGTTCGGATTCTGACATGACAGTTTGATGGGGAGAGGAAGAAAAGCAGACAGGGTTGAGCAGATAGGTTGCGCCGAGGAGAACCTTTTGCTGGGGATAGGCAGGACTTTCTTATGCGGCCTCGTTTTCCGTTATCTGTTGGTCAATCTCGGCTCTATTTGAATGGTAGAAGGCCCAAGCATTTCTCAGGTCCTGGGCGCGTTGGGACGGATAGGCCTTGAGCAGATCCTGTTCATCGCTTCCAAGTAGTCTGGCCTTCACCAGGAGCCAAACAGGAATGCGAGTGCCCGCGATGCATGGATCTCCTCCCTTCACGCCTGCCCTGCATTCGATTCCGGGGAATGCTGCATTCTTATCCTGAGAATTCATAAGTGTAAACCAGCCGGTTCTGCGAATGTCATAGAGAGATTCAGCACTCGTAATCTCACATTTCCTCAGTGACTTACTTTGCGGCCGGCGCCAATGCTGCAGAGGGCATTCATTCCAATCATAGCAGAAAAGCCGGAAATCGTCGCACTCTATCAATCAGGGATGTGCAGCAAGATTTTACATTGAGAACTCTTATGCGTCGCGGGCAGGAGACCAGGTCGCGCGGTCTGTCAGCCTGAGCACCCAATATTTGGAGTGTCAGCAGGTCGCCCCTTCAGGCGATCATGAGAGCTACTGTGGTCTTTTACCTAAGTGACGTTCGGGTTGGCAAGGGTACCCACAAGCGGTGTCCCTACGGGGATTCGTGGAAA
The DNA here is from genome assembly GCA_022824685.1 of Caldilineaceae bacterium. GTDB lineage: Bacteria > Chloroflexota > Anaerolineae > Caldilineales > Caldilineaceae > Bin5. The sequence goes on along the minus strand of JAJDZJ010000098.1, from coordinate 16,185 downwards.
TGTGGGCGGCATTGGGCGATCGCTGGTGCTTGTAAAGGGCGCCCACGAGGGGTGCCCCTACGGTGGTTTGCGAGGGCGCAAGGAAGCTTCTGTCGCTCACTCGTATTTGAAGCGGCGGATGCCGATGGCGAAGAGGACGACGGCGGCGGCGATGAGGACACCTACTTCGGGGAGGACGTCGGTGAAGCCGCCGTTGTACCAGATGAGGTCGTGGAAACCGTCCATGGCCCAGGCGACCGGGGAGAGATGCCCGAGCGTCTGCATGAATTCGGGCACGATTTCAAGCGGCCACCAGGCCCCTCCCAAAGGGGCGAGCGACAGAGACAGGAGTAGAACAAGGCCCCTGGCCTGGCCTTCGCTCTTGATCCAGGGGGCGAGGGCGAAGGTGAGAGCGGTGATGCAGAGGACGAAGGCGGCCATGACCGCGAGAATCGCGGCAGGACTGCTGCCGAAGTCCATACCGAGGGCGGCGCCGACAGCGAAAACGATGAAGTACTGAATCATGCCGAGCGAGAAATAGACGCCGATTTTAGCGCCGAGGATCTGGGCTCGGGAGAGGGGCAGGGCCATCAGGCGCTGGAGCGTCCACTGGCTGCGTTCGCGCAGGAGGACGGCCATGCCGCCTAAGACTGTGAACATGACGTACAGGGTTCCCATTCCCGGCGCCGACTGGTTGAAGCCGTTCATTGAGCCGTCCTCGCTGGCGCTTTCGGCGTCGGCGACTTGGAAACGGACGGGGGCTGGCTGCTCCGTCAGCATCTCTTGCGACCGCAGATAGAGGGCGCCAAGGAAGCCATCGCGCGTCTCGGCGCCGAGAGGCGGCAGTTCGAAGGCCGCCGTCAGATTCGTCAGCAGGGCGTCGGCCACACCTGTCGTCATGGATGCCGTGCTGGCGCGCTGCAGGACAGCGTTGAGGCTCTGCAGAACGGGGCCCGGCTGCATGGGGTCGGACAAGGAGTAGTAGTCGACCGAGATAATTTCGAACGCCTCCAAGGCAGCGGCGTAGCCGGCGGGGATTACGATCAGAGCGCTGGCGCGGCCCGTACGTGCGCGTTCGATGGCGCGCTCCAGCTGTAAAGGTTCTTCGCCCAGGCTGCAGAAGTCTTCGGCGTCGTTGTCGAGCGGGCAAAGTACGATGGCGTCATTAGCGGCGCGGAGGTCCTCGATCAGCTTGGCGGACATGCCGCTCTGGTCAAGATCGATCAGGTCGACTCGCAGCCGCATCGGTCCACCGCCGCCGATTTGGCCGAGACTCCATCCGATCACAAGTGTGAGGAGCACGGGGATGATGAGCAGGCCCGGGAGGTTGCCCCGCTGCGAGAAGAAGATTTGCAGATCGTTAAGAATAATGGTCAGGATTGATCGCATTGCCGAAGGCTGTCTGGAGTGCTGTTTTGCGTAGTCCGCATCTGTCGTAAGTCCTGCAGGAGGTTACAGATCCAAGCGACGCTTGAAGAGCCATGCGCCCACCAGAAAGAGAAGGATGCCCTGGCCAAAGAGAACGAGCAGATTGACTGCGATGCCTGTCTGGGCATTGGCCAGTTGCATGAATGCGTCCACGCCCCAGTAGATGAGCGAGAATCTGGCGGCCTGGTCGGGCAGAGCGAAGCCGAAAGCGCCTCCCAGCACGGCCAGAGAAATGTTTATCATCGGTCCGAAGAGGTTGACCTGTTCGGGCGTTTTTGCCAGACCGACGACAAAGACGCCCAGGCCCGAAACGCAGAGCGACAGCGCCAAGGTCACAATGAGAATAGCAGCAAAGTTGGCCCCCCAGATAAGGGTTGGCTGGCCGATGACGATGGATGCGATCAGGGTCAGCGCGGCAAGGAGAATGATGATCTGAAGGAAGACGGTGACAAGGTTGCCCACCAACTTGCCTGCCAGGATATAGACGCGCGGTGTTGGCGAGACGATGAGACGTTGGAGGGTCCAGTGCCTGCGCTCCTGGTAGATGGATTGGATGCCGAATACGCCGGTGAAGAGGGCGAAAAAGACTGCTTGCGACGCGCCTGCCGGGACGATGACGCGGGAAAAGGGAGGGGCTTCCTGGATGGCAGCCAGCGGCTGTTGGGTGACGTTGATGTTGTTGGCGCCGGGCGTGATCAGGCAGCCGAGCGGTTCGAGCGCGGCGGCGTTCAGATTTTGCAGACCGGTTGGGAGCGCCGACAGGTCAACTGCGCCAAGGTCGATCTCTCCCTCGACAATACCACTTGCAAGCGCGTTTGCGGATGTTTCCAGAGTCGCCCCAAGTGCGACGCCGGCGCGCACAAACTGATTTACGATTCCCGATACGATACTGTGCAGGATTCGTGCGGAGACCGGCCGGCCGTTGCTGGCGTATACCTCGACTGTTCCGCCATCGCCTGGAGATTGGGCCCGAAGTCTGAGGTTATCATCGAAGGCAAATTTGGGTATTACCCGCTTGCTGAAGCCTGGAGGGATAATGACCGCGGCTACGAAATCTCCGTTGTCGACGGCGGCACGCGCCTGGTCTGCATTGTCCATCGCAGTTCCATTCAGCAAGTCGTCCAGGGACCCTTGCGAGGCGACCGCGGGGGGGCCGGCATTCTCGGAATCGTCGAGCAGGCTGCATCCCAATTCGGTCAGATCGAATCCTTCAGTTGTGGTTGTACCGGAACCTTCGACCGGTTGGGACAACAGAATTGCGGCCAGTTGATCGCCGAAGTTGAGCGCGGTTCCGTTCTGAGAAAGCTGGTCCGGTCCGATGCCGGCCTGGTTGAAGGCGCTGGCGAGATCACCGGGATCGAATGGCAGCGCGTCCAGATTGGCAAACTGGTCCGGCAGAGTGATGACCTCTTGCGTGTCGACGCCTACATCGAGATTGACTACAGCGACCGGAATGTCGGCGAATTCAGGGAGTTCGGAGTCGCTGTTGCCGCCGATGCCTCCGAAGGCCAGCCCGATGATGGTGGACAGCACCAGCGGCGTCGCGAACATGAGGAGCACCAGGTTGCGATCGCGAAAGGCTGTGTAGAGTTCTTTGGAGGCGAAGACGAGGATCTTTTGCATCTATCAAGGCGGTCTGCTGTGGACGGGAGGGGCGTTGGTCTAAGGCTTTTTGAGGCTGCCCCATTGCCGACGTCACGGCGGCGGGCAGCCATGGAAGGGCGAGTACGGGAGTTAGTCTCTCAGCGCGCGGCCTGTAAGTGCCAGGAAAACCGCCTCCAGGTCAGGCTCGCGCACGGCGACGGACTGGATTTCAACGCCCGCTGAGTCGAGGTCTTGCAGGATTTGCGGTAGCGCGGTGCGGCCGCGTTTGGCGAAGACTGTCAGTTTGGCTGGCATGGACTCACTGCTGTCGTCACTGACCTGCTCCGGCGGGTTGCAGAGAATACGGGTAACGCCGGCAGTCTCCTGTTGCATGCGCTCGAGGTGCGATTCAGCGATTTCCTGCGCCCCGATGGTGATTTCCAGCCGGTCCTCTTCGCCTACCTGCTGCACCAGTTCGTCCTGTGTTCCCATGGCGATGATCTCGCCGTGGTCGATGATGCCGACGCGGTCGCTCAACTCCTGGGCCTCTTCCATCAGATGGGTTGTATACAGGACGGTCATGTTGTGTTCATCGCGCAGCAGTTTGACGGTGTCCAGGACGCGGCGCCGGTTTTGGGGATCGATGCCGACGGTGGGTTCGTCCATATAGACGAGCGGGGGGTTGTTAAGGAGACCGGCAGCGAGGTTGATGCGGCGCTTCATGCCGCCGGAAAAAGTGTCGATGCGATCATTCTGTCGGTCGGAGAGATCCACAAATTCGAGCAGTTCATCAACGCGACGGCCCAACTCTTTTCCGCCCAAGCCGTACATTCTGCCGAAGAAGGCGAGGTTTTGGCGAGCGCTGAGTTCGGGATAGAGGGCGATCTCCTGGGGAACGAAGCCCATGAGGCGTTTGGCGGCCATCGGCTCTTTGGTGATCGAGTAGCCGCCGATGGATGCGTCGCCCTCGGTTGGCTCCACCAGGCCGCTGATCATGGAGATCGTGGTGGTTTTGCCGGCGCCGTTGGGGCCGAGTAGACTGAAGATTTCGCCCTGGCGGATTTCGAGATCCACGCCCTTGACCGCTTCAATGCTGGAGCCATCGGGGCGTTTATAGGTTTTTCGCAGGTTGCGCGCCTCTACCATTAATTGCATAGCGTCTCCTCGGTAGTACATACGGCTGCGGACGGACAAAGTTTCGGCGAGAGAGCGCGGTCTGAAACCGGCGGCGCCAGGAGAGGATACCACTGACTGTGAACTTGATGCCAAGTTTGGACGTCTTACTGCAGTGGTCAGTGGTCAGTATTCGTTGGCTGGAGCCGGATAGGGGAAGGACGCTGATTGGTGACCGGGGCGCGACCGGTTCTGCGGGACAGTTGGGATAGGTTGTTGGGGAAAATGATCATGGCGAAATCTGTACGCCATTTTTTGCTTTGTTGTCGGAAGAGAAGTACAATTGTGCAGGCAGCCGGCGCCCCTGTGCCGCTGCTCCTTTTCATATGTCGATAGAAGACCGCGCACGATGTTCTCCTTGCTAACGTCGGACGGCATCCACCTACCGGACTTGAAGAATGGCAGCAACGTGCTCTACTCTCACACATCTTGCATGCAGCCGGTGTGGTGAGGCGTACGACTCGGAACAGCTGATGAATCTGTGCCCGGCCTGCGGGAAGCCGCTTCTGGCACGCTACGATCTTGGGCAAGCGGCGAAGACGCTGACCCGGGATTCTTTGCGGGCGCGTGAACCTTCGTTGTGGCGGTACGAGGAGGTGCTTCCGGTGCGGACGCGAGCGGCCCAGCTCAAGCTGGGTGAGGGGTGGACGCCCCTGTTCCGCGCGCGGTCGCTGGGCAGTGAGATTGGATGTCCGGAAACCCTTATAAAGGATGAGTCGCTCAACCCGACGGGCAGCTTTAAGGCGCGAGGGTTGGTGATGGCGGTGGGCCGCGCGTACGAGTTGGGGGCGGCGGAGCTGGCGATTCCGAGCGCGGGCAACGCGGCCGGCGCGATGAGCGCGTACGCCGCCAAGGCGGGACTGCCGGCCCATGTCTATATGCCTGAGGACGTACCGGCCGCGTTTCGCGTCGAGTGCAGCACGTTGGGGGCGCAAGTAACGCTTGTGGACGGCCTGATCACCGACTGCGGCGCGAAGGTGCGGGAGAAGGTCGAGGCGTTCGGCTGGTTTGACGTCAGCACGCTGAAGGAGCCCTACCGGATTGAGGGCAAGAAGACGATGGGCTATGAGATCGTTGAGCAGCTGGGCTGGCGCATGCCCGACGTCGTCATCTATCCGACGGGCGGCGGCACCGGGCTGGTGGGCATGTGGAAGGCGTTTGACGAGATGGAGGAGATGGGCCTGATTGGAAGCGAACGGCCGCGTATGGTCAGTGTACAGAGCAGCGGCTGCGCGCCGATGGTGCGCGCGTTTGAGCAGGGCGAAGAGTTTGCCGCGGCCTGGGAGGGCGCGAAGACGGTTGCGGACGGTCTGCGCGTTCCCGCGGCGGTGGGAGATTTCCTGATACTTGAAGCGGTTCGGGCAAGCGGCGGCGTTGCGCTCGCGGTCACCGACGAAGAGATGCTGAGCTGCGCGGAGCAGATGGGACGGCATACGGGCGTGTTTCCGGCGCCGGAGGGGGCGGCGACGCTGGCCGGTCAGAAGCGGTTGTTGGATTCAGGCTGGCTCCAGGGAGACGAAGCGGTGGTACTGTTCAACACAGGCAGCGGGCTGAAGTATGCCCATTTGTGGTCATAGTCCTTATTGCAGTCCTTATTGCAACAGTCATGTAAAACAGTCGTGCCGGAAGAGAAGCCAAAGCACAAGGAAGACAATCGAGGTGTAAAGTTGGAACGCATCAAAAACTACAGGGCCGCGGTCGCCGGCCCGGAAGAGACCCACGAGAGTCTGAGCGACGGTATCAACAGCATCGCTGATCTGCTGGCGCCGACACTCGGCCCGATTGGCGGGCACGTAGTGCATGAACGGGATGGCACGCGCGGTCCGGAGCTGCTGGACGACGCGGCGACGGCGGTGCGCCGTATATTGAGCCTGGGTGACCCGAAGGTGGATGTCGGCGCGATGTTGATGCGCCACATTGTTTGGCGGATTGCGGGGCAGGTGGGGGACGGCGGCACGGCAACGGCCCTGTTGACGCGGGAGATTTACCGCCAGGCGCTGAAGATGTTGACGGCCGGTATCGGCTATCGGGAGCTGGAGATCGGTCTGCAGGCGGCGACTGCGGCTGTACGCAATGAGATGGCTGAGATGGCGAAGCCGGTCGAGACTGAGGACGATCTTTCGGTGGTGGCTCTGACGGTTGTCAAGGACCGCGATCTGGCTGCGACGATTGGTGAGTTAAGCTATCTGCTGGGCCCGGACGCACGCGTTTCGGTCGAGAAGTTTGTGGCGCCGTACCTGGCGCGCGAGTACCATGCCGGCGCCAATTACAAGGCGGAGATTGCCAGTTTCCATCTTTACACAGACCCGATTCGCAAATGGGCGATCTACGGCGATTCCACGATTGCGCTTGTCGATGACACGCTCTCTGAGGCGGCTGAGACAGTTACGCTTATCGAGCGGGCGATGGAAATGGGAAAAAAGTCTCTTGTCATTGTCGCCTCCCATATCAAGGAGGAGGCTCTGCATGTAATGGTGCGCAACCAGACCGAGGAGAAGAAGAAGCTTTCTATTCTCGGCATCCAGCTGAAGGAGATTGGCGACCCGAGGCGCATGGCATTCCAGGACCTGTCGACCCTTACGGGGGCCAATATTCTGGGCCGCAACTATTACGCGTATGCGGCCAATGCCAAAGAGGCCGACCTGGGCGAGGCGATGCGGGTGCAGGTTGACCGCAAGATGATGCAGCTGCAGCCCTTTCAGAGCCGCATTGCCGAGATGCGGGAGACGGTCGATCAGCTACGCGCCAGGCTGGAGGGTCTGCGGGTGGATGATGAAGAACGCGATGACATCATCAACCGGCTGGCTGCGCTCACCGGCGGCATGGGTGTCCTGAAGGTCGGCACCAACCTCAAGCATGAGCGCGACCTCGTATCGACTCTGTCGGAGCGGGCGCTGACAGCCGCGTCGCAGGCACACAGGACCGGCGTCGTGCCGGGAGGCGGCGCGGCGTTTGTGCACGCGCGCAGGGCGCTGGATACACTTGAGATGGACGGCGAGGAGAATGTCGGCGTCAAGGTGTTGAAGGATTCGCTGGGCGCTCCTTTCCTGCAGATTGTCCAGAACGCAGGCGTCGAATCTCCTTCGGTGGCGGCCCTTCACCTGGAAGAGGCCGGGCCGGACTACGCGTATGACGTTGTCAAGAAGAAGCTGGTCAATGCCCAGGAAACGGGCCTGGTGGATGTCACGGGCGTACAGACGGCCGTGCTGGAAACGGCAGTCAGCGGCGCGCTGATGGCATTGGGCACCAACACAATCGTATTCCACCGCGATCCAACAGAAAGCATGGAACCGTAAACGATGTCGATCATTCTCTCTCTTTCTGAACATGAAGGAAGCATTTGGGCTGCCGGCCCCTACGGCCTGTTTGCCGTTGGCGAAGAGGAGCTGACACCCACGCCCCAGCCGCAGGAGAGGTTGACCGCGGCCTGCAGTCTTGGGGACCGCATCTTTACCGGTGGCGCGCCCTTTGGCGTGGCCTATCTTCTGGAAAGTGCGGAACAGTGGCAGGCGGCCTGGCAGGAAGGCGCGGATTCGGCGGTACTTACATTTGCCTCGGCGCCGGACTACGACGATTCCGGCGTTATCCTGGCAGGCAGCGAGGGCGACGGCGTGCTTCGCAGTCGCGATCGGGGCCTGCGTTGGATGCCCAGCAATTTCGGATTGCGGAACCTGACGGTTCTGACGCTGGCGTGGGCGCCGCCGATGGACGAGGACACATGGCCCCGCTGGCAAGTCGTGTTTGCGGGAACTGAGGAGGGCATCTACCGTTCACCGAACGCGGGGCTGGGATGGAAGCGCAGCGAATCGGCTGACGCGGCCTACCAGACCGTGGCGGTTGCGTCTGACGTACATTGCAGCGGGCTGGTGCTGGCTGGAACCGAGGCAGGCGGACTGTGGCGGTCTACAGACGGCGGCCGCTCGTTCGACACGGTGGAAGAGGCGCCGGAGCAGGTGAACGCGTTGCTTGCCCTGGCAAACGGGTCGGACAGTGCGTCCGCGGGCGGGGGAGGCGGTTCGGCCGGCTGGTTATTGAGCGATGACACGCAGCTGTGGAGCTCGCAGGACGGCGCCGCCTGGTCCTCGGTTGAAGGCAGCACGCCGGCCCTGTGCATGCTGGAGATGGACGGTCGCATATACGTTGGTGGCGAGAATGGCGTGACGGTGCTGAACAGCGCAAGTTTGCAGGTGGAGAGGCTTTTGCAGATTCCGCCCATGTAGGTGGTTGATGGCGTCGTATCAGGTCCCGCCGACCTGAAGCGGCGGCCCATCAGGAAGCAGGCCGGCGTTCAATGCGGCTGGGACCCTCACGGCCCGAGGTTTCTCTGCATGCCTCCGCCTGGCCAAGGCAATTGCACGGGAAACCGGGCCGCTTATTGCACGCAACGCGCGTAGCCGAACAATTGACCGGCCCCCCCTTTCTTTGTCAGCCTCAGCGGATACGTCACTCGCACCCTTCGGAGAACGCCATGTTACTGATTGACGCCCATCTCGACCTGGCTATGAACGCGTTGCAGGGCAATCGGGATCTGACGCGTTCGGTCTATACGATTCGCACGACAGAGCAGAAGATCAGCGGAAAGGGCAAGGGCTACGGAACGGTCGCCTTCCCGGAAATGCGGCAGGGCCGCGTCGCCCTCAGTTTCGCGACCGCGATCGCGCGGTCGACGGGACGTCCTACGCCCAATATCGACTACGATCATCCCACGCAGGCAAGCGCGATGGCGCAGGGTCATCTGGCGTATTACCGGGGCCTGGAGGACCTTGGGATCGTGCGCGTCATCACGACTGGGTCCGAGCTGGAAGAACACTGGAGCAGCTGGACGGCATGGGAGGATACGGGAGGCGAGGAGCCGCCGCTCGGCTTTGTGCTGTCGATGGAGGGGGCGGACCCGATTCTGACGCCGGAGCATGTCGAATTCTGGTATGAGGCGGGGTTGCGGGCGATCGGTCCGTCCCATTACGGGCCCAACCGCTATGCGGGAGGAACGGGGACCGAGCTGGGACTGGGGGAGATGGGGCCAGCGCTGCTGCGGGAGATGGATCGGCTGGGAATCATGCTGGATCTGACGCACCTGTCAGATGAGTCGTTCTGGGAGGCGTTGGAGATCTACAATGGCCCAGTGCTGGCCAGCCACAACAATTGCCGGGCAATTGTTCCGCACCAGCGTCAGTTCAGCGATGAGCAGTTGCGGGCGATTATTGAACGCGGCGGGGTGGTCGGCATGGCGATGGACGTTTGGATGATGTCGACGAAGTGGCGGGCCGGGCAGGAGTGGAACTACGACATCATGCTGGAAGATTTGGCGCCGCACATCGATCACATTTGCGAGCTGGCGGGCAACGCCAGCAACATCGCCATCGGCACCGATCTGGACGGCGGCTTTGGCCGCGAGCAGTCGCCGGCCGACCTGGACACGATCGCGGACCTGCAGCGGATCCCGGAGCTTTTGCGCGGGAACGGCTACGCGGAGGAAGACATCGCGGCGATCTGCCATGGAAACTGGCTGCGGCTCTTGCAGGGGGCATTGGGGGACTGACGGATGAAGCGGTGGGCGTTGACGCTTGTTGCAATCCTGGCGGCAGTTCAAGTGCTTCTGGCCTGCGGGCCGTCTAGCGGTGAAGAAAGTGGACAGAAGCCCCAGAGCGAAGCCCCGACGGAGGAAGTCACGGTTGCTCCGACGGAGGCGCCGGTTCCTGAGATCGAAGGGACCGTGGATGGGGCGGACGCTACCGATGCACAACTGGTGGCGGTGGGAGAAGTCCTTTACCAGCAGCATTGCGCATCCTGTCACGGAGCAGAGCTCGAGGGGCAGACAAACTGGAAGCAACGAGATGAGAACGGATTTTTGCCGGCGCCCCCGCACGATGAGACCGGGCACACCTGGCATCATCCCGACGAGCAGTTGTTTGAGATTACCAAGATCGGGACGGAAGCATTTGTCGGCATGGGATACAGGAGCAACATGATCGGGTTTGAAGATCAGCTCAGCGATTCCGAGATCTGGGCCGTGCTGGCATTTATCAAGAGCGAGTGGTCTCCAAGGATTCAGAGGGCACAGCCCAAGTAGATTCATCTGTGGCGGGAATAGAGGAATCGCTTCCCCGCGAGAGTATGTATCGGGCTCCCAATACAATGCTGCGCCAGCAAATTTGAAGAGGACGGAAAGACGATCAATTGTACGGTTCAGGAACTTCAGACAGCCGTTTCTCAACTCTCGGCGCAGGATTTCGATCGATTCAGGGAATGGTTTGAGGAATTTGAGGCAAAAAGGTGGGACGAGCGGTTTGAAGAGGACGTCAAGAGTGGGAAATTAGACCATCTTGCCGAACAAGCCATTGCCGATTTGCGAGTTGGGAATTGCAGAGTACTGTAAGGCATTTCGCAAATCCCATTTTGAAGGACTTAATAGCAAGATTGGTTGACAATGATAATGCATCCATTCACTCTCTTATTTTGTAGGAGATAACGGGAGACATCAGTAATGCGTAAGGAAGTGTACACCGAGAAGGGAGCGCCACCCGCGGGAATCTACTCGCAGGGAATCGTGGCAGACGGACCGGTCGCGTATATCGCGGGGCAGGGGCCGCTGGATCCGGCTACCGGACAGCGGGTCGAGGGCGGTTTTCGGGAGCAGGCGACGCGTGTTTTCGACAATCTGACGATCCTGCTTGAGGCGGCGGGCACTTCGTGGGAGCATGTGACGAAGGTCGGTGTTTTTCTGGCCGACCTGAACGATTTCGCGGAGATGAACGAGGTCTACCAGCAGTATGTCACCAAGCCATATCCGGCGCGTACGACGGTCGGCTGCCAGTTGCCAAACATCATGCTCGAAGTTGATTGCATTGCGGTCGTGCCGGAATAGAGGCGGCGCAGACAGAAACTGTCGTACAGCGAATGGAAACAGGAGCGAACAGTGACATTTGACGAATTCAATGCCAGCCTTTCGAACGAGGCGCCGCCAGACGATGTGAGCGCTCCCCTGCGTGCGCTTTGGATGGTGGAAGGCGACGACTGGGAAGGCGCCCACGTCCTTTTGCAGAGTCTACCTGACGGCAACGGGGTGGCGTGGGTGCATGCGTATCTGCACCGGGTTGAAGGCGATCTCCCGAATGCCGATCACTGGTACCGGCGCGCGCAGAAACCGGCCAGCAGGGCGCCTCTGCCGCAGGAGTGGGAAGAGATTGCCCGGGCCTTGCTGCAAGACTGAGCAGTTCAGACAGAGCAGCAGCTGATCGTTCGGGTTACGCAAGTTCGTTCGTTGCGGAAAGGACCTTCCCTGCCCTGATGCCATCCCCATCTTTCGCGCCCTCTGCTGAGCGCGTCCCGGAATCCCGTATTCGGGCGCTGGCCGACGTTGCTTTTGGCATGGAGGACGTGCTGTTCCTGCAGTTCGGCGAGTCGACCCTGCCGACGCCGCCCTATGTGGTGGACGCGGTCAACCGGGCAGCGCAGGAAGGTTGGACCTTTTATTCACCCAATCAGGGTTTACCTTCGCTGCGAGACGCGATCGTCGACCTGATCGCGAGATTGCACGGCGTAGAGATTGGGGCGTCGGAGATCCAGGTCACGTCGGGGGGTGTGCAGGCGCTTAATCTTGCGATCAAGTGTGTCGTCGATCCGGGTGATGAGGTTCTGGTGCTGAGCCCGAACTGGCCGAACGGGTCGGCCATGGTAGAGATGTTCGGCGGACGGGCAGTTGAGGTGCCGATGGCTCGTGTGGGGCAGCGGTTTACGCCGGACGTGGAGGCCATGGAACGCGCGCTGTCGCCGCGCACGCGCATGCTGTTGTACGCTTCGCCGTCCAATCCGCTTGGCTGGACGGCGACGGTTGCTGAACAGCAGATGTTGCTGGATTTCACGCGCCAGAACGGGTTGTGGCTGCTGACTGACGAGGTCTACGAGCGGATATACTACGGCGGACAGGGCGCGGTTGAGAGCGTGCAGGGTCAGGCAGGTTCCGGGCAAATCGCGCCGTCGATTCTTAAGCTGTGTTCGCGTGAAGACGCGGTCATCGTCGTCAACTCCTTTTCGAAGACCTATCGGATGACGGGCTGGCGGCTGGGTTGGATGGTGTGCCGGGCAGATTTCGTGCAGAAGGCGGCCCAGTTGAACGAGTTCATCGTTTCGCACGCGCCGACGATGATCCAGCGGGGCGGCGAGGCGGCTATTGCCCACGGCGAGGACGACATCGCGGCGATGGTGGAGGAGTTTCAGGAACGGCGCGACCTGTGCGCCGGGATGCTGCGCACGGTACCAGGCGTCAATCTGCCGGATCCGGAGGGCGCATTTTATCTGTTCCCGCGGATTGACGGCATTGACGACTCGTTCGGATTCGCGCTCGACCTGTTGCGCAAAAGGCAGGTGGCCGTTGCGCCGGGGAGCGCGTTTGGCAACGGCGGAGAAGGGTCAATTCGCATCTGCTACGCGCCGGACATGGATGTATTGAAGCCGGCGATGGAACGGATCTGCGATTTCATACAGACATATCATTCCTAGCGGCAGCATGTTGCGCCAAAGCCGGGACCTATACCACAAGGAAGGCAGAATGAATCCCGAAGCGATCCTGGAAGAGTTGAAGACAATCGATACGCCGTCGATCACCAATGTCGTTGCCACATACCCTGAAGATCCGCTCTGTCTGGGCCTTTACAACCCGTGGACGGAAAACTGGTATACGGATGAGACGATTCGCTGCATGTATCCTGAAATGGGCGCGCTGGCCGGCTACGCGGTGACGTGCGTCTATGGGCTGCCTGACCCGAATTTTTCGCGGCTCTCATTCATGGACGTACTGAAGGCGCTGGACTCGTCTCCCAAGCCGACGATTCTTGTGTTGGAACAGAAGTTTCCGCCTGAGATAGCCGGGAAGGTGGGGCTGGCCGGGGGCAACATGACGGCGGCGATGCAGGCGGTAGGCTGCGTGGGCTGCATTTCGAACGGGCCGTCGAGGGATATTGACGAGATCCGGCCAATGGGTTTCCAGTATCTGCTGAGCGGCGTTACGCCCGGGCACGGGGACATGGCGGTACATGCGGTGAATGTGCCGGTGCACGTCAAAGGCATGGACGTGGCGCCGGGCGAGATCGTGCACATGGATGAGAACGGGGCGTGCAAGTTCCCGGCCAACAGGATGGAGGAGGTCCTGCGCAACGTCAAGCAGCTGCTGGCGAATGAAGCTGACCGCATCGGGCTGATGCAGAAGGCTTCGAGCGCTGCGGAGGTTCGGGCAATCATGGCTGGGCACAGCTATGGGGATGATGAGGAGTGAAAAAGCTGGGGTGAGGAGTGAGGAGTGAGGAGTGAGAGAGATTCTCACTCCTTTTTTTATTTCCTTTTGGAGAATGCTTGTTCTCAGGGGAGGGAGTCTTCGGTTTCGATTACATCGATGCGGACGGCTACCCAGCCGTCATTGTCGCTGAGGATGTCGTCGTTGATGCGCAGGTAGAGGATGCCGTGCTCGCCTGCTTGCATGTTCACGGCTTGGCCGACGATGAAGCGCGTTCCGCTTTCGCCGATGCGGCCGATGAGCGCGCCGCCGGCCCCGCTGGAGATTGGGTAGAAACTGGCGGCGGGGAATCTGGCGTGTCCGGCAGGTCCGTGAAACGCATCGGGGGTGTAGAGCCATTCGCCGGTTGCGGCTATTTTGACTCGGTCTCCGTAATCGATCCGAATCCCGGTACTTTGCCAGTCACGGTAGGCGTAGATGCGTTTGGCGACGAGGTCGCTGTGGCGCTGGGAGACTGTCAGCGCCCGTTGAGCGGTTTGCGCAAGGGCCGCCAGGACAGCCACGGCGCCTGCCAGAAGGAGTAGTTTTCGCATGGGCTACTCCTCTACGGAGGGCCGCAGTTCGAGGATCGGCTCAGCGCCGGCTCCAAGGATCCACTTGCTGTTCTCCTTGAGTTCGACGGCAATGAGATAGTCGATGTATTTTTCCGCGAGCGCGCCTTTGCCTTCCAGTTCGCTGAGTATGGCGCGGACGGCGAGTTGCTGTGCCTCGGTCGTGAGCTGGATCTGTTCCGCTTCGGCTGCGGCGGTGGTGGTGATGCGGTAGGCGTGGGCCTCGGCCTCCTTTTGGGCGGCGTAGAACTGTGCGTCGGCGACGGTGCGCTGCTGCGCCGCTTCGGCTTCGGCCTGTTCCTGGCGTTGCACAGCCACCATGCGGTCCTTGATGGCGGACAGCACCTCGGTGGGCGGTGACGCGCTCTGGATCTGGACGGTTATGAACTCGACGCCGTACTGACCCTCCTTCTCCTCCAACTCCTGCATGATCTCAAGGTTCATCTCGGTGCGCTGGTTCATGACGCCGGTCATGGCCTTGGTGTTGATCACGTCGCGCAGCCGGCCCTGCACAAATTCGAAGACGATGCGTTCCGGGTCGTCCACGGCGAGGGCAAAGCGCTGCGGATCAGTGACGCGATAGGTGTACTGGAGCGATACGTCCATCGTCACATTGTCGGAGGTCATGGCGGCGATGCGCTCGACGTAGCCGAGTCGTTCGTTGACTTTGACGGTGATGACTGTATCGACCAGAGGGACCTGGATGTGCCAGCCGGGCATTTGCACGCCGAGGAAGCGGCCGCCGCGCAGGTGGAGCCCGCGCTCGAATTCGTGGATCTTGTAGACAGCGGCGCGACCCGCATAGAGGGCGACCAGAATGACGGCCAGCGCCGCCAGGATCGTGATTGACAGCTTGTAGAGGCGGTCGACGTTGGGGCCAGCCGGTTTTCTTGTGTCGGCCACGGTCGCGGCACCTGTTTCTTCGCTCATGTTTTCCTCACTTTTGGGGGGATAATCACCCGCTCTTTTGGAAGCAGGCGGGTCAAGGTAGTCTTTGAACCTTGTGACTGTGGTGGTCAAGGCGGGCAGGACCTGTCCGACCTTTTTGCCTAGATAGCCTATTGCCCTTTCTGCTTTGAGCGCACGGAGCAGCAATTGGACCAGTGGGGGCAGGAGGAGCGGCCCGCTCAGGATCACCCATCCCAGGCTGACCAGCGCGATCAACATTACCAGAATGTCCCGGACTCTTCCAACGTCATCCAGATAACCCAGACCGATGAAAAAGAGTGTGTGGGTCAGGATCACCCCTCCATAGAGCACCGCAGTCCGAATCCAGTTGGTTTCCCCCTGCGCGAACGTGGACAGAGGGTACAAGTACAGAGTTGCGATTGCAGCGCTTGCCACGGCTGACAGAAAGACGCCAGACAGATCTCCGGGAGATTGCCCTCCGGTCACGAGGATAAAGAGCGGTATGGTCAGGCCGGCATTTGGAAAGACGGTGTAGGCGGCAAGTTGCCGCTGCGAGCGGCGCCAGCCCAGCCAAAGCGCGACCGCGAAGTAGGGTGCGAATGCCGCAGGAAGGAGAATGAGGCCCAGGAGAATCATGAGGGGGCCGTCGCCCCAACCCGTGATAAGGAAGGTGATTTGCAGCAGGATGGCCACTGCCGCGTAGACAGCGAATCCCAACCATGGATAAAACCAGTGCGGACGCCCGGCGCGCCACCCGACGAAGGCCCCGCTGAAGTAAAGGAGGCGCAGCGCCCAGATTACGCCCGGTTGCCAGCCGTTGGCGGGAACTGGTCCGGGGGCGTTGGCTGCCAGCCAGAATGCGCCTGGCAGGAGCATGAAAGGCAAGACAATGAGTGCTGCGGCGCGAATCGTTTCTTTCCGGATCATTGTTCGGCTTGGGAAACGCGTAGTTTCACGGATTCAGTCTAACATCTGCGATACCGTTCCTTTGGATGCGTGTCGGTCCATTGCACGACGGCTGTTGTACGGTTTGGTAGAAATATAAGGGCTTCATTTGAGGCGGAAATATGCATTACCGAACAGTATGTTTCCCTTCCGGCTGGCCAAACTGACCTAGAATCCTTTTAATATTAGGCAATTGGCAGTTAAGGGCTTGACAGTTCAGTGAAGATCGGCTAAACTGGTTGGCATGGCTGAACCCAATTGGTCAAACCGGACGATGTGGACGGGCGACAACCTGGACATCATGCGGGGCATGAACAGTGCCTCGGT
>JAJDZJ010000075.1 GCA_022824685.1 Caldilineaceae bacterium | reverse complement strand
GTATGATTTCCGCATCCCCTTTGATAACAATCTGGTCGAACGCGATGTGCGTATGATTAAAGTCCAACAGAAGGTCTCCGGCTCCTTCCGTACACATCAGGGTGCCCAAATCTTCTGTGCCATCCGTTCCTATATCTCTACTGCTCGCAAACACAGCCTCAATGCCATTGATGTCATCTACAATGCTTTTCTAGGCCATCCCTTCAGCCCTCCTCTACTTCAGGCTGAGTAGTTACTAAGGCGATTATATCGCAAACTAAACACAGGCTGCGCTGCGTGAGCGAAGACGTGAGCTTGTCGTTTTTCTTGGGGTGATTTAGTTACCTGAAGGCAAGGTTTAGCAAGAAGACTATAAGTGCGGTTAGAGCAGGAACAGCGATACCTGCGCCTACTGTCCAATTTCTTAAGAACGCTCGCAAGGTACGATTTTCTGATGTCAAAACAGAATCCTTGATGAACGTGCGCAAGTTCGCTATATCTTCCTTCGTGGCAACATGTCTTTTGAGTTCTTCAAGCCCGCCTAATCGTCGTTCAATATCTAACCGATCTGAAATATCTTGAGGGGTCTTTGCATACATAGTTTCATTCGACACTATACCCCTCCTTTTCCAAATTTTTCAACAAGACATCAGACAAGTACTCCAACTTAAAACCACACCTTTGACAACAGACGACAAACCAACTTCCAGTAGTTGGCCCTAAGACAAAAAAAGTGGGATTCTCGCAACGCGGGCATGGGGAATCTTTGGTCTTGACGCGGACTGCATTGCTCAACACCTTTTCAATTTCACTAAGTGGAGTAGGCGTATCCCATTCTGTTCTGGATTCCATTTAGTACCTAGCCCCCCCCTTCTTATCCTTCTTATCGTACTGCCACTCGAAGCCTGGGGCTTTTGTGTTCACTCTAAACGCAGCCCTCACGACTTCTGATGGGTCCGCGTCGATAGGCTCTGGCATTTGCAAGGGCGGTCGTCCACGCTTGCGTTTGGGCTTCTTCTCTGGCTTAGTCATAATGCTATCGTATCACTTTCTTACAAAATTATCAACTGGGGCGCGCTTTGTCCAGGAAATGACAGATTTTTGCTGTTTGGCCTCTATGGTGAAACGTGATACCGCGCCTATAATCACAGCGAGCAGTATCTAACTGAGGGGTATGCATAAAGTGGAGACGCAGTGTGGAACGGGATGTAGTTTTATGTGCCAGTAGCTAAGCGGCTAAGGCTCGCGGCTGCCAACCGCGGATCGGGGGTTCGAGTCCCCTCGGGCACTTTTACTACACCCGGTTCACACTGCGTTACATCGAATATATCACAACTCCATGTTCCAAGCAAAAGCTCCTGCACAATTTATGCAGGGGCTTTGTTTCTAGCCCTCCTTCTACCCTGCACCGTTAATGATTTCTTCATTCCTGCTTCTTGCTTACATGCCCGTCATAAACGTCACTATATAACTTATAAATTGGAGCAGGCCCATTACCGCAGCGCCGAAATAGTAGAAGAATGCAAAAGTCGGTTCTACGTATAGCTCCATAAGAATAGCGAAGTCCTTCATCCCTTGTGTAAGTTCTACTGGTTGCATTGAATCTATCCTTTCTATGTATTTTTGCTGCGCCAGTTCTACGATTAACTGTCTACCGTCTGAGACGTGATCAATCTGCTCCGGGGTTATGATTGTACTTCACAAAGTTGCACTGAACCGTTCAGTGTTCTCTGGGATGATCTACGCACTCCCACGTCGCATGAAAGATATAGTTCGTCCACCATCCTGCAAGTTTATGCACGTTAGCAAACCACCAACTTCGATAGCGATACGTGAAGTAGTCGGTGTCTCAGGTATGCGCCTTGCTGGTCGTTCCGGGCGGTACGTCACGGAATATCCATTCATGCGGCGCGTCGTCCTTATCGAACGCAATGTACATCGTTTTGCCGCTGTTGTTGATGAGAATACCAGGCCAAGCGCAATTCTCTGGAAGACCTGATTCCTCTGGCGGGATTGGAGGAGGCTCCAGGTCAGTCCCGTCACCTTGGGCAAACAGGCTGGAGGGAACCAGTAGCACCGCAATCAGCAGAGCGATTGGGAGAATATCGTCTCATGACATCCTCCTTTGAAGTTATCCTACAGGGAACTGTTGTCGAGGGACAGCTTCAAAGTACGCGCTCTACTATGATTTGTCAACTCTAAATGTACCGATTTCGGTACATTACATATTGATCTATTGATCTTCTTCATCTGTCTCGACTGAGCAATACCCAGGCACGGGCTTCGGTCTGGAGTCGAGAATAATTCCAGGTGGATACTGCACGACGCGAAAGGCATTGCACCTCCAGCAACGTTCATATTCGACGTACCCACTCGGGTATCGCTCCGTTCGTGTTACGTCCCAGTCATGTTCATGCAGGGCAATCGCGAACCTTACAATATTCGGCCAAGTTCGCTCATTTCACTGGCATCACTCCGGAATTTGGCGCCTTTCGGACGAGACCAGCCTTGCATATTGCCTCTGTTCTCCCGGTCGTAGCGGCAAACCCGCTGCTATCACGAAGTTCGCGATTGCCCTGGGAGTCAAGCCTGATCCAGTTGACACTCATGCATGCTGAGTCAAGCATATAATTCCCTAATTTAGCCTCGAAGATGTCCTAATTGCCTACAACAGGTATACGAAAACAGATTTTCGGCGAAATCACGGCCAATGTGGGGGAGGGGGCTATGGTGAAGTCTCAAGTTTTGAGGGATAATTCGTTGTTACGGCGTAGGCGTTCTCTCTAACCCAAAAGGAGGTCATGATGAGCAACAAGGTATTATTGAAGCTGCTGTTATTGGCTGCATTTCTTATCGGTCCCGTGTTGGCGCCGACTGATGCTTTTGCCCAAGAGACCTTGGTGGATTGCCCGGATAATGGTGGTATCGGGGCAGTGGACTTTGTAAACGCCGAACACGGAGCGAAGGGCAAGAATGGTCGGAACTTGTATGTGAAGTGGGACAGGATTGATGAAGACGATGATCCGCCCAACGAATGGTTTCACAGGTTGCGGGCTATCCAGCTGTCTTTCGTCTGGATAAGCAGGACTGATCCGGCGAATGATTACGGCAAGCTTGTTCTGGACAGTATGCCTATCGGGACACAGAAAAAGGGCAAGTACAAGCTTCTGAGTCTGGGAGAACCTGGCTTCCAGAAGCACCGCGTAAGCCGAACGTTTGTGAAGAGCAGGACCGTGACGTTCTACACTTACCACCTCTTGTGCGCGGCTGAATAGCTGAATAATTGCTACTTCGGATGAGGTGATGGCGATGCGCGCTTGGCGTGTCCGGTTTCTCCTGATCGTATTGACTATTCTTCTTTTCGCTCTGATTACGAGCTACTCGAAGGGCGTCAGTGCGCAGGGGCCCGTCATAGAACCTGCGTGCGCTGCAACCTGCCAGACAAAATGCAGTTCGCTCAACGAGAGCGACCCGGAGTATGCGCCCTGGCACGTGGATAGCGCCTTTTTGCGCCGGCCTGGCTGGTGCAGCTGCGGTTGCTGCGACAAGGACTACTCCGTGCTGTGGTTCTTCACGGTCCGACAGCAAACCACGCGGGTGCCTACGCGCACGCCTACGCCGGTTCCTCCCACGCGCACGCCTACACGCACGCCTACACGCACGCCTACGCCGGTCCCTCCCACACGCACGCCTACGCGCACGCCGACAGCTACACCCATGTTTACACCGGAAGGCTTGTCGCGTCTGGTGGCGCCGACAGCCACACCCACACCTACCCATACCAGAACTCCGCCGCCGACAGCTATGCCGACGGCCACCCCCACAGTTACACCATTGCCTAGCGATACGCCTCCTCCCACCTCGACGGCGACGAACACGCGGCCGCCCCCGGCACTGCCAACCGCAACCAGCACGCGTAAATCGCCGGAGACGCAAGGAGACGGCACGCGGCCCGGAAATTCTACTCCTTCGGGAACGGCTCCCGGAGGGTCGAATCCGGGACGATCGGAGCCGCAGCAGTGGACATCCGATTGCATTCCGATTCATGCTGCCCGTCCTGTCGCTCTGTGCGAGACGGGATCAGGAAGCGGCTGGTGGCTCTATTGGATTGGGAAGGATGATGGTCTGATTGAAACCGGGCCGTATATCCCGTACAACGGAAGTGGCGAGCGCGAGTACATACATCCGATTACCGGCCAGCCGGTGACGGTGACCTGGACGGCGCCGGGCGCCGTCCGCATCGCTACCGCGTACGCAGACGGCAAGCCGTACACGCTGGTCGCCTACACGGATCAGCGCTGGACACACGAGGAGTGGTAGGACCCAGGGCGATTGCATCTAAATCTGGTCGCCAAGATGTGCCACGAAGGGCGCCCACGAGGGGCGCCCCTACTTTTTGTCGGTTGTTTTCGGCTGACAAACTGATCTTCAGTCGCCGAGATGTTTATGAATTTGTGACTGCGCACTATGATTTGCACTGTTCCCGGCTTTTTTTCGAAGTTGGGCTCGAATCAGGTCGTGTCCAGAGGTCTTACCCCAATTAGATGCAATCGCCCTGGGGAAGGGCAGTGGGCAGTTGAACGGCGGGTGATCCACGAAGGGGCGCGAAGAAGGGCGAAGGGTGGACGGCTTTTGATCCACGGAGGGGCACGGAGGAACGACAGGGGAAGGGCAGTAGGCAGTGGGCAGTTGAACGGCGGGAAATCCACGAAGGGACGCGGAGGGGCGCGAAGAAGGGCGCCCAGCTCGCTCTCACTCCACCCACGCCCGGACCTGGTCGCCAATGCGCGCCACCGCGCGTGCGGCGTCCTGCTCGCCTGTCAGCACCCGGTTCACTTCGATAAAATAGATCAGCGAAATCTCCGTATAGTGCTCGCCCGTCCTCGCGGCCGGCCGCGCCACCGCGTGCTCCGCCAGGCTCTGCGCAATCTGCGCCGCCGCCCCAATGCGCGCCTGCACTTCCGCCTCCTCGTATAGCGCCGCAATCGCCGGCGGCGTCCCGTCGGCCAGCGCCCGCCGCCGCTGCGCCGTCGCGTCCGTAAGACAGCGGGCCGCATCCGCCGCCGCATCCGGATAACGGCTGTAACGGCTCACCCCAATCTGCTGACCCCCAACGACGCTCGTATGGCGCCCGTCCGGGCCGTCCCCCTTGGGCAGACGCGTCACGCCGAACAGATCGCGGACCGGGCTGTCCTCCGCCTGCCCCAGCCCATACGCATACGGCCAGTTGCGCATAAAGGCCGCATTGCCGTTCTGGAACATGGCCCGCGCATCCTCCTCCTGAAAGACCGTCACCTCCGGCGGACTGATCACGCCCACCCACGCCGCCGCCCTGTCCAGCGCCCGCTCCGTCGCGCCGTCGTCCACGGCCAGCCGCCCGTCCGCATCAACCAGCAGCTCGCCGCCCATGCTCGCCTGCCACTCCAGCGCATTCACCGTCAGCCCCTCATACACATTCCCCTGCCACACATAGCCCCAGAAGGCCGCGTTCCCGGCCCGCTCCCCCTCCTGGATCGCCGCGGCCATCTCCTCCAGCTCGCGCCACGTCTCCGGCGGCCCTCCGTACCCGTACTTCTCCAGCAGGTCCGTCCGGTAATAGAGCAGCCCGATGTCACCCATCTGGGGCAGCCCCACCAGGGCATCCCCCACGCTGTTGTTCTCCAGGTAGATCGGGAAATATTGGCCCCGCTCCTCCGCCGAAAGATGCGGCCCCAAATCCAGCAGATGCCGCGCCAGCGCGCCCGACCAGATCACATCGAAATCAATCAGGTCGATGTCGTCCGACCCCGCCGGCAAAAACTGCCGGTACAGCCCCAGGCGGTCCAGCGGATTCGCCGGCGCCGGCAGCAGCTCGATCGGCATTCCCACCTCTTCCGCGCACCGCGCCGCGATCTCCCTGTCCACCGGCCGCACAAAGGCCGGGCCCATCCAGCGCAGGATCGGTCTTGGCGGCGTCACCGCCACCGTCGCCTCCCCTTCTCCCCCCTCCGCCGCGTCGCCGCTGTCTCCGCCGCAGCCCGCGCACACCAGCCCCGCGCCCATCAGCAACACCAAAAGCAGCAACCGGCCCGCCGCCCATCTCCGCCCCTTAACAATCACTCGAACCACCTCTTTCCTTCCATCATCACTGGCAAAGACGCCCTGAAACCCCGGCTGCCCCGAAGTGGTACTGCCGCGCTCCCCACAGACCGTTGTCGCCCCTGATTCCGGCGAAGCCCTGCCCTCGCTTCCGCCTCGACGACCTGGTCACCAGTCAGAAGGCCCGCATTGCATAGGGCAAGCAACCTCCGACTGAACATTGATCGGCACAAGAAGCTGGCCGTCTTCGAAATGGCCCTGCTCGGCGTCCTCAGGTTGAAAATGAAGTCTCTCTCCACTTTCAAGACTGTATAACCCCACTCGAAGAAGATAACTTCCTGGGACCAAATCAGCAGGTAGTTCAAGTTTGCGGCTATCTATATACAGGCTGTTGGGTTTCCACATGCTTGTCGGCTCAAGTCCGGCAAGAGCGGGACCATCGAACTGGGCCGCTAACTCGCCTCGAGAGTCCGTAAGGTGGATATAGGTAATCCAATCTCGTTCAACGCCTTGGCCGGTCTCCCAAAACAGGCGGAAAGAGTAGCCGGCCGGCCCGTCAGAAAGATCATAGCCCTGCAACTGCAAGCCGTCATCCGTACCGCCTGACGCCATGGTGGAAGGACGCACTCTCTGGAACCGTCCCGGACGCAACGGCGCGACCGACATCTCCCTCAGATGCATAAGTCCGTCCGTAGAGCCGGGGACATGAAATCTCTCGCCCGCAGAAGAGGAAAGCCCCGTTACAAGCGAATAGGCTACGGGCGGCATGTCCGTGGGAAGGGTAAGCCGCATCGTCTCAATATAGTAGCTCGCCGGATCCCAGACAGAGGTTGGGGGACGAATCTCCCCCTTGTTTTCGGTCGCCCAGGATTGCTGCAGGGAGGGCGTGTACAGGTGGAGAAGAGTGCGCAGATCTCCGTCCACCTGTCCTTGGGCTTGCCAGAAGAAGCGAACATAGACCGTGTCTCCAGGTTTTGGATTGGAACTGCTGAGAAGCTTCCAACCAAGCAGTGTCATCTGTCCGGTTTCGGAGTTTCCGATCGTCTCTGGCTGGCCTTCCACCCTGAAGGGCACTTCACCCGGAGACGAGCGCCATAGGAAAGGACCTCCTACAGTCCAGACCAGCAAGTAGCGAACCATAAGGAAGGTCAGCATGCATCCCGCCATGAGAGGGACGAACCGTGAGGCGCTAGGCGCCTCAGCGCGTCTCACGCCCCATTCGCCTCGCTCGCCTCTACGCCAGCGCACAGCGAAGAACAGGAACCCGACAAGGGCGGCCAGAAGACCGAACATGCTCAACAGTTTTCCTCGCCGTTCCCAAACAGTTCCTTTCCAACGTATGACCAGAGGCCGTTCAGGATTCTGCAGCGCTTGCACCTCGGTCCAGCCATCCAGCCCTGGCGTCAACGCGGCCCCTGGTTCTGCGCTCCACCCAGGATGATAGTGCAATCGCAGCAATGCTCCTGTCTGTCCGGCCAGATCCGCAACGGCCCGGTGCGGCGAGTGCCATACAGGTCTTACCGCCTGGGGCTCTTCTCTTTCCCTTTTCGCGTAACGCAAGTCTGCGCCCTTGCCCAGGAACTCCTTGCTGGCGGCAAAGCCCCAAAGTCCGTAGGTTCTCTCGTAATCCAAAGACTCTTCAACGTTCAGTCTTTCCACATGCGTAATGCTGGAAATCGAGACCAGCCTTGGAAACAGATAGGGAAAGATGATGAGTATCGAACCCAACAGCAGGACGAGAGTCGGGACCCACCGCCATCTTGCAGCCCAGGCGTCAATGGCCGCGCCGCACGCCGCGACCGCCCCCAGGGTCGCGAAGGGAACCAGCCGAAACGGAAACTGTACAAAATCAAGTCCGGGAATCGCGTGCCATACGGGCTCAGACAGCGGCAGGGTCAGAGTCAGCATCGCCAGGGCAAACAGCCCGCCAAAGAAGCCCCAAACTCGCATATCCCGACGCGCCGCAAAGAGCGCGGACAGCAGTCCGGCAACCACGGCCAATATCTGCGGCCACCCGTATGTAGAGGAAGGCAACGTCAACGGATTGCCCGCGCTGCTGTCCAGAAACACCGGCGCCAGATATAACAGTTCTCGCAAACTGAGAAAATGGTTGCCTACTTCAAAGTAACCACTCCGGGCATCATCTATCTGCACAAGAGACAGAGCAGCTACCGCAGGCAACCAGAAAATCGCCGATGTCGCTGCCGCCGTAAACGCAGCCAGAGCGCATCTCATCAGACTGTCGGGCCGCCCGTATAGAATAGCCAGCATCAGCCAGTAGATCAGCAGGATAAACGACCCCACTAAAGCCGTAATGTTGTGGCTGAACACCAGCGCTGTCAGTGAACCGACCGCAAAGAGCCAATTCCAGGGACTCCCTCTTGCGTGCAGGGCGTCAATCGCCCACAGACAGGCTGGCAAGACAAGGATGCCCAGCATCTGTGGATAGTCCCCAAAATAGTAGATGCCGCGAAGCAAAAACTTGGGCTGAGCCAGATATAGCGCGGCCCCGATAAGACTGGCCTGTACGGAAAACGTCCGGCGAAGCCACCCGTAGACGCAGAATCCAGACAGAACAAAAGCGGCCGTGAATACCAATTTCACCGCCTCATCCAAACGGAATCCACTCGTATGGGTCGCGGCGACCAGCCAGTGGAAACCTGGGCTGTAATGGTGGAAGACAGGCCCGCCAAGGCCCTGGTACGCAATGGGCAACCACCGCGGCCAGAATACGCCCTGCTCAAAGGACCGTGCCACTGCCGCGGCGCGGTGCATATGCAGGAGCATATCGTTATGGATTCCAGGAAGTCCCTGTTCGTCCCACAACGGGCTGACCAGGAGCGCGGCGAGAAGCAGGATAAAACAGCTGACGCTTAACGCATGTCTGTTGAACGTCCGAGGCATAAAGTTGGCCAGGAAAAGTGGTTTAGATGGCATCAATCGCGTTGAGGCCGTGTTCACTTACGAGCAACGGTGTTTCTATCTTCTCACTCCTCTCCCCTCTCCCCTCTCTCCTTGCTCTTAGGCGGTCAGCTGCAAGCGGCTTCCCCTGTGCGGGGGAACCACCGCCGTTACTGACCACTGACCACCAACCACTGACCACTGCAGTTTTGGCTTAGCGGTTACAGACGAAGAAACGAAACCACCGCCGCTTCACCTGCGGCCAGCGCCACCTCCGCGCCCACGCCCAACTCCGGGCTGTGCACCAGGTAGACGCCCGGCGGCAGCGGCCCGAATTCCGCCCAGCGCCGCCTCTCCTCCGCCTCGCTCTGCTCTGCCTCGCCGCTGCCCGCGTCCATCACCGTAAACGTAACCGCCGTCCCTGCGGTCCACTGCACGCGGATCATGCCCGGTCTGCTCGCCGCCGTCCGTATGCGGACATGCTGGCTCCATCCCGCCTCGTCCTGCCACATCTGAATGCTGAGCCGGTCGCCCGCCTCCAGGTGGATCCCCCGGCTGCCGAAAAGATCGGCGTAAAGGTCGTAATCCCCCGCCGGCAGGCTGTCGAACCTGAACTCGCCCGCCGGGTCCACCTGCGTCACGTAGCGCTGCCCCCGCGCGTCCACCAGCGCAACCAGCCGCGCGGCCGGCGCGCCGCCGCCCGCCGGCCGCGTAACGCGTGTCGGCCCGGCAGCGGCAACAGGCTGCGTCTGGCCTTGCAGCGCCGCCGGATCCCGCTGCGCCGGCAGCGTCTCCTCCGGCAGCAGCGCAAGATCGCAGCGCGGCCGGTTGCGTCCGTCCAAAGCGAGCGGGCCCGGCCAGTCCAGCAGCCGCCTCTGCCTCACATCCACATAATACCGGCCGGCCGGCAGCCCGCTGAAGGCATAGCGGCCGTCTCCGTCCGCCTCGGCAAAGCGCTCGCTCGGCCCCGCCCCTGCCTCCTCCGCCCGCAGCCGCACCGTGCAGCCCGGCCCGCCCTCCACCGTCCCGCTAATCGCCGACGCCCGCGGCGCGGCCCTCTTCTCATCATAGGCGTAGACAAACCGCACGTCGGTCGCCATCCCCTGGTCAATCGGGACCCGGCACTGCAGTGGCGCTGGCCCGCTGTTCGGCAACCCCAATGGCTCCAGCCGGTAGCTGTCGACGTCCAGCGGCCCCACCTCGCAGGAGGCCGTCTGCCCCTGCGTGCTGCGCGCCAGGGGCGCCACCCGGCCCTCCCCCCTGCTGTCGCTTATACGCAGCGCCAGCGCGCCCGCATCGTCGTTCGCCAAAACCTCCACACTGAAGGTCAACATGCGCCCGCGCGCCGCAGGCCGCTGCTCGATCTCATAGCCCCAGCCAAAGGCCGCCAGGTCGCGAGCTACCTCCTGACCCGGCCCGATATCGAGCGCGTCTTCGCGGCTGCCGGCAGGGTCGATCACCTCCAGGCTGTAACGGCCCGCCGGCAGATCGACAAAACGGTAGACGCCGCTCATCCTGGCGATCGATTCGTAGGCGAAACCGTCCCTGTGCGTAAGCCGGACCCGCGCGCCGGACCCGCCCCGCACCTTGCCGCTCAATACGCCATCCCCCGCCGGCCGCATTCCGTCGCGCCATCTGGGCACCGCGGCCGCAGGCGTATCCCCTCCCCGCGGCCTCGGCTGTTTGGGCTCCGCCTTCAAGAGAGGAACGATCGGCAGCGTCGACCACCCAAACGTCTCAGCGACGGGAGCAGGCCCGGCCGGCAGCTCTCTCTCCTCCCCGCTCTCCCCTCGCCTCTCCTCCGGATGCAGCGGGCGATACCACGCGTTCGGCTCGTCGACCGAACCCTCGCCCTGCCGCGCGTCATGCGCCAGCAACCGGAAGGCCGTGCAGAAATAATAGTCCGGCGCCGGCGGCAGGTACCGGCTCGTTCCCATCATCGCCCGGCAGAGCTCCAGCGTCTGCGCCGTATGCAGCGCCGGCGTGGTCGCAGGGTCGCGCGCATCCGCGCGTTCGTTCATCAGGTAGCCGCTGGCCGTCGAGAGGATCGGCAGGCTGCGCCCGATCAGGCGCGCCGCCTCCTCGTTCAGCGCTTCAAGGGCCCGCCAGCGCGCCCGCTGCGGCGGCAGGGGCGTCTTCGGCGGGGGCGTCTGAGTCCGGATGCTCGAATCGTTGTGGATCGCCAGCCAGATCGGCTCGTCGAACAGCGCATCGCCGCCAGCGCGCGCTATCTCCTCGACCAGCCGCCAGTCCCCTTCCGGCGTCGGCGCCGGGACCGCCGGCAAACCGTCCCGCTCCAGAACGGCCGCCATGTTCGCGGCCGCCGCCCGCGCGGTCAGCGCCAGCGCGTCCGCCGGCGCCCCCTCCCGCCTCCAATGCGCCGCCCGGTCCGGCTCGCTGTCAAACGTAAAGTAGCGCACGCCCGCCGCGACCAGGCCCTCCACCGCCTCCAGTTCCGCCGCCGAAAACGCGCCCGGACCCGGCGCCTCCCGCACAATCTCAACTACCGGCATGATCTCAGCGGCCAGCAGCGCCCGCGCCAACTGCCGCGCCCCCCGCTGGCGCCCGATCTTCACCCACTTCACGCCCAGCTCGATCAACTCCCCCAGCCAGAACGCCTCCACCATCTCAGGCGCGGCCGCACCGGCGCCGGCGCACCAGTGGATGCCGATACCTGTATCTTCTGCAGGGCGGGGATAGTCGTGCAACTCCATACGCGGTCATTATACAGCCCTTCACTGCCCAAGACTAGCCGCCCCAGCCAATCCTGGCGGCGTTTACACCTGTCGGCCGATTGTCTTTCTGTCTTAAAGTGCTGTAAACTAAGCCCGCATTCTGTCCAATCCGGCAATCCGGTTGCATCGTTTTGCGGTTGAGGCCTGTGTGAACCGCATAAAACGTCGCAAATATCAGTGACTTTGGAAGTTGGCGTACACGATTTGCACGCGCAATGCGTCATAATCTGGTAATTCGCCTGCATTGCGTCCCCCCGAAGTCCGCAATCACGGCCGCGCAGTGCCTTCCCATCGGCATAAACACTGTCGGCCAACAACCGCTTGCCATGAACCACTGACAACAAGGAAAACTCCATGCAAGAAGTGCAAGACGTCGCCAATCGCATCATTGCCAACGTCGAAAAGGTCATTATCGGCAAAGATCGGGAAATCCGCATGACCGTGGTGGCGTTGCTTTGCGAGGGCCACCTGCTCATCGAAGATGTGCCCGGCGTCGGCAAAACGATGCTGGCGCGCGCCATTGCACGCACCGTCGGCAGCACCTACCGCCGCATCCAGTTCACCCCCGACATGCTGCCCAGCGATGTTACCGGCGTCAGCGTCTTCAACCAGAAAACACTCGAATTCGAATTCCGGCCAGGACCCATCATGGCGCAAATCGTCCTCTCCGACGAGATCAACCGCGCCACGCCCAAAACCCAGTCCGCTCTCCTCGAAGCCATGGAAGAGCGCCAGGTCACCGTCGATGGCACCACCTACGACATGTCGCGGCCATTCCTGGTGCTGGCCACCCAGAACCCCATTGAATACGAGGGCACCTTCCCCCTCCCGGAGGCACAGGTAGACCGCTTCCTCATGCGCATCCGGCTGGGATACCCTTTGAAGGCGCACGAGATCAACATCCTCGGCCTGCAGGCCCTGATGCACCCGATTGACAATCTCGAGACGACCGTCTCCGTCGAGGATCTCTCGCAGGCCCAGAGCGCCGTCCGCGACATGTATGTCGACGACAGCGTCAAAGAATATATCGTCGACCTTGTCACCACCACCCGCGACCATCCCGACGTCTATCTCGGCGCCAGCCCCCGCGGCAGCCTTGCGCTCTTCCGCGCCGCCCGCGCCTGGGCCGCCATCGACGGACGCGAATACGTTCTGCCCGACGACATTAAACTGCTCGCCGAGGCAACGCTGGCGCACCGGCTCATCGTCAGCCCCTCCGCTCGCATCAAGAATGTGGACGCCTCGCAAGTGATCGAGGACGCGCTCGCCCAAACGCCGGTGCCCGGCAGCCGCGTGAGAGCCGCATAGAGGTCTGCCGAACTTTCCGGGTTTTCAGTCCATGCCACAGGCTTCCGGTCACCGCGTCGCGGCAACCGGCGCAACAGCGCCGGGAACTGAAAACTAGATACTGCCCTCCATGTCTTCTCGTCTTCTCTTTCTGCTCGCCGCCTTAATCGCCTCCTGGGTCTTCGCCCTGAACAGCGGGCGTCCCCTCGCCTTCAACCTCGCCTACCTCCTGACCGGCATCCTCGCGCTCAGCTATGTCTGGTCCTGGACCAGCACGCGCGCCATCCATATCAATCGGCATACCCGCGCCCGCCGCAGCCAGGTCGGTCAGCACTTTGAAGAGAGCTTCGAAGTCCGCAATCAGGGCCGGCTGCCCAAGCTGTGGCTCGAAGTGCGGGATTTCTCAACCGTTCCCTTCCACGGCGCCAGCCGGGTCGTCAGCCACCTCCAGGGCCGCTCCCGCCATCGCTGGCAAGTGCGCACCTATTGCCAGCAGCGCGGCTACTACCGCCTCGGCCCCATGCGCCTCCTCAGCGGAGACCCCCTGGGCCTCTTTTCCATCGACCAGACCCTCACCCAGACCAGCGACCTCATCGTCTACCCGGCCACCGTCTCGCTCTCCGCCTTCCAACCACCGGCCGCCGACCTGGCCGGCGGCGAAGCCCTCAACCGCCGCGCCCAATACATCACCACCAACGTCTCCGGCATCCGCGAATACGCCCCCGGCGACAGCTTCAACCGCATCCACTGGCTGTCCACCGCCCGCACCGGACGCCTGATGACCAGGGAGTTTGAACTGGACCCCTCCGCCGACATCTGGCTCTTCCTCGACCTGCACAGCCGCGCCGCGCACAGCCTGCCGTGGCGGCTGACACCACCGGAGGCCGGCGTTTTCGGCCTCAGTGGCCGCAGACAATCCGATGCCCTGGAACTCGCCCCCAGCTCGCTCGAATACGGCGTTACCGCCGCGGCCAGCATCGCCCGCTATTTCCTGCTGCGCAACCGCGCCGTCGGCCTCGTCTGGCACGGCAGCCAGCGCTACCTCCTGCAAATCGACCGCGGCGAACGCCAGATGCGCAAGATGCTCGAAGCCCTCGCAGTCGTCTCCGCCGAGGGCAGCATCGCCTTCGACCAACTCCTCGTGACCGAAGGCGTGCGCCTCAACCGCAACGACATGATCCTCGCCGTCACCGCGGACCCCGATCCCGCCTGGGTGCGCGCCCTGCGCGAAATCCGCCGCCGCGGCGTCCACAGCGTCGCCGTCGTGATCGACGGCTCTACCTTCGGCGGCCAGGAATCCTACCAGGAGCTCTCCCACGAGCTTGCCCTCTCCAACATCCCCACCTACCAGGTCCAGCGCGGGGACGACATCGGCTCCGTCCTCGGCCGCCCCAACAACGGCGAGCCAAGACCCGCAACCGCCAACCCGTAAATCCCCAACATCCCCCAGCGCATCCAAATCCGGAGTGGGCCGGGAAAGGGTTCTGCTCACGCCTTGCTAAAGAAGGAACGTTTTTCGGCTTAACCGCTCACTGAAGCAGCGTGATCCCCATGATCGGAAAATGCTGGTCAAAGGCGAAGGCGGCGGAGATTCCGTTCGTCTGACATACGACAAAGCTGGTGCAATCCGTGAATGACAATTTCTCGGACCTGTACTGGCGAAACAGCCGCTTGGCTTGCTCAAAGGCCGATCCGTCGATCCGTGCTACCACCAAGTCACTTGTTCCTTCAGCGCGTTCAATCGTTTCGAGAAAGTAGTTCGCTGCTGGGTAGCCAGCATCATACCTGAGCCGCGTCACGCTTTCATCGAGCACATAATCTGTCGTTAAGATCCTCGTGTGCTGCTGTCCCAGTTCACTGTAGATCACTCGTGCGTCCGTATGATGCTGGTCCCTCGCATTGAACAGGGCGATCCAGGCTCCGCTATCGACAAAAATCATGGCTTTGTACGCAGTTCATAGATGAGGTCGTCGTGGTTGACTGAGCCATCGGTTGCGCCGGCATCTACGGACCCAATCATTTCATCCAAAATCGCGTACATTTCCTCTGCTCTGTTCTGATCGGCGTTTTCGACGCGTCCTCCCCGAACTAGTAGGATTAGGAAGTTTAGGAAGTCAAGCGCCTGCCAAAGGATTCCAGCGAACACATCGCGCAGATTCTGGCCTTCGATGTCGAACCGTTTGGCAATCTTCTCGTAATTTCTTCCTTTGCGATGGGCGGAAGAACTGGAGCGCAGGCTCTGGAGGTTACGCAGGAAAGCGATATGCTTGTCCGCGTCTTCGACATTGCGAGAGGTCAGCACTGCTTCAAGGAGAGGTATGCCGCCTTCCCCGACGCCTTCTTGCCGTTCATCGGAAAGCAGCGAATTCAGACGCTTCACATGCAAGGAGTCGATCAGTATCTTGGTCAGGCTCAGCACTAGCTCGTCGAAATCACGCTGTTCGTTCGCGGCCGGAATGCGCAAGCTCTGTAAGTGGTGTTGGTCGCCTGAGCGAAGGGGTTGTAACAGCTGCCAACCCAGATGTTCCTTACACGCCTCCTTTAACTCGTCGTGACGTTCCTTAAACAGGAGATCGGGACGGTCTGTATCGATCTCTTGGGCCAGGATTTGGCGCTTGTAGAAAACGTCACTCATTTTCCCCGAGGGCGGGACATTGTGCGCCTTCCAGTGAAGCCGTTCATTGTAGGGAAGGTCTCGCCCGAGATCGCCCAACCAGGCGCAGACCTTATCATCGTGCTGGTTGTCAATCGCCATGATCCACAGCCGGCCGCAACGCAGCAGCGAATCCTCCACAAAGTATTTGCTGGGCTGTTGATAGTACTTGTCCAGCACCGCTTTGCGAAAATGCACAGGAGTCAGGTAGTAGGGCGCATGAGGATTCGCGCCGAAATGATTTGCCAGGGCGTCAGGGTCAGATGTGAAAGAGACCTCATCCCCGTTTTCATCGACATCGATGATGAATTCGACGTGCTTCTCCTTCGGTTCCTCGGCAAAGCCGGGGAAACCGCTCTTGGACTTTGGCAGAGGTTGGATTAGCCGGTTTCCCAGCAGTTGACTCAATGATTGGTAGGGTATGACGTCCCTGGTGTCGTTGCGTGAGAGCCTCCAAGATAGTAGATCATCATCCTCTACTGTTCGGCCCCCTTTGAGACCAAGTTCCTCCAGAGAATGCTCAGAGTATTCCAGAAACTCGTATTGAATCCATAGAAACATCTCCTTGATTGCCAGGAATTGGCGAATCTCCTTGAGCCTGATTTGGATACAGCCCGGTTTGACAACGACAACCGTGTCTTCATTGCCATCGTCATCGAACTTGATGTATTCATCCGTCTTTCTGTTGTGATACAGGTTGTGAAAAAGACGGAACTCCTCAGATATTTCGAAGTAGTCATCGCGTATTTCGCAGAAGCTTCGGCGAATGACGAGAGGCTCGCGCCCGTTTTCGTCCCCATAGCGCAGGTACTCGGTTATCTCCCTCCCGTCTCTGTAACTCTCAGCCGCGGCGGGCATCCCCAAATCCACCTTCAAGTTGCAATACATAGTGGAGAGCGCCCTCTCTACTTGGTCAGACGGAATCAAAGCGCTATTCACGAATTGAATGAAAGGGCCGTTTCTTACTGACTGGTACACAGTGACCATTTCATTCAATTTGGGTTCGCGCCGCAGAGATTCCAGCGTCTTCTTTTGCGATAGCCTGGCTCGGTCTGAACTGATACGCATAGTCCTATCCTTCACTTCTCAGAATATCTCCTCCAGCGCGACGCTGAACCCCGCCAGCGTCGGTGAACGCAAGATTTGCCCCTCCCCGTAGGTTCCCGCCACCCCGAAGCGGGTCTCGCCCCGCAGCAGAACCGTAATCGTCCTGGCGTCTGGGTCTACCATCCAGTACTCTTTCACGCCGTGTTTGGCGTAGAGATCGAGCTTGATCGTGCGGTCGCGCTCGGCTGTGGCAGAAGAGAGAATTTCCACCACCAGGTCCGGCGCGCCGCGAACGTTCTCACGCGTGAGGATGCGGCTTCGTTCATTGGAAACGAACAGAATGTCCGGTTGCACCACGTCCGTGTCCGACAGCACCACGTCAGTCGGGGTGGGATACACAACACCCAAATTGCGCTCTTCTACGAATGCGTCCAACCGGGTCGACAGTTTGATCTGGACATACTGATGCTGCAAGAGTGGCGCTGGGGGCATGACCAACTCTCCGTTCAGAAGTTCGTAGCGTTCGTCATCCGACGTTTTCAGATAGTCGGCGTATGTGAGCCCCGTCTTTACGTTGAGCACTTCAGGCCTCCTTTGGGGAAGCGAGGGGTATACGTCCCTCTCAAACGCGCCGTCACCGTTCCCAGCATAGCACAAGGGTGCTGCGCACGGGAAACAGGGCAATCGCATCTAAATCTGGTCGCCAAAATGTGCCACAAAGGGCACCCACAAGGGGCGCCCCTACTTTTATCGGTTGTTTTCGGCTGAAAAACTGATCTTCAGTCGCCGAGATGCTTATGAATTTGTGACTGCGCACTATGATTTGCACTGTTCTCGGCTTTTTTTCGAAGTTGGGCTCGAATCAGGTAGTGTCTAGAGGTCTTACCCCAATTAGATGTAATCGCCCTGGCCTT
>JAJDZJ010000128.1 GCA_022824685.1 Caldilineaceae bacterium | reverse complement strand
CTATCTCTTCCACAATCGCAAGCGGATGCGCTATCGCCTCTTCCGTAAAGCAGGCTATCCTATCGGCAGCGGCACCGTCGAATCCGCCTGCAAACATGTCGTCCAGCAGCGCCTCAAGCAATCCGGTATGCGCTGGTCCCGGTCTGGCGCCCAAGCGATGCTCGCCCTGCGCTCAACTCTACTTAGCCAGCCTAATCTTAACCCCCTTGCTCTCCTTGGCCTCACCTGACTCATCAAACAATTTGGGATGCACCCCCTGCGGGGCCTATGCTGCGCCAATGCCATTCTGATGTATAATGACAAAACCTCAGTGGTTAGTGGAAAACGGCTCATGGATGGCAGCCCCACTAACCACGATTCACTTTTCACGACAGCGTTCAGACCAACGATGGAGAGCACGATGAAAGTCCTGATAACAGCGGGGTGGGTCGAAAGATTTGTAGATGGTTTCCGGCGGGAATTTCCGCAAGTGGAGTTTGTGATTGCGGATACGGCCGAGAAGATTGCGGCGCAGGCCGCCGATGCGGAGGCCGCCTTCGGCCCAATGAACAGCAGCCAGTTGCAGGCTGCGCCCAACCTGCGCTGGATCCAGTCGCCCAGCGCAGGCGTGGAATGGATGCGCAACGCGCCGGAGCTGGCGGAACGGGATATCACCGTCTGCAATACACGCGGAGCGCACGCCACGACGATTGCAGAGCATACGATGGGCATGCTGGTATTCCTGACGCGCGGGTTCGGTCCGCTTCACAAGGCGCAACAACGGCACGAGTGGGGGGTGCCCGAAGGCACGCGGCTGGTCGGTCTCGTCGGTTTGAAGATGGGCATCGTCGGCCTGGGGAATATCGGCCGCGAGATCGCCAAACGGGCCGCGGCTTTCGAGATGGATGTCATCGCGGTCGACGTCAATCCGATGGAGAAGCCCGACTATGTTTCCGACCTGCAGCTATTGGACGGCCTGCCGGCGCTGTTGCGGGAGTCGGACGTGGTGGTGGTAACGGTTCCAATCACCTCGGAGACGCGGGGCATGATTGGGCCGGACGAACTGGCCCTGCTGCAACCGGAGGCATTTTTCATCGTCATCTCGCGGGGGGGCATTATCCATGAGCCGACTCTGATCCGGATGTTGGAGGAGGGCAAGCTGGCCGGCGCCGCGCTGGATGTGGCGGCCACGGAACCGCTGCCCGCGGACGATCCGCTGTGGGACGCGCCGAATCTGTTCATCACGCCGCACAGTTCTCCCTCATCGGTCCAGACCTCGGCCAATGTCGCGCGCATTCTGAAAAGCAATCTGAGCCGCTTCATGAATGGCGAACCGCTAGAGAATACAGTAGGGATTCAACGCGGATACTGATGTCTATCCCCAAAGAAGCCAAGAGTTTGCGATGATGGACGGAACGGGCGAAACGCTCGCCAACCCAGGGGGCAGCCCGTTCGAAAGACCGTCGTATCAGACTGGAATCACACCTAAGGAGACCATAGCATGCAAGTCGTTGACGTTATCGCCCACTGCCTGAAAGAGGAGGGCACCGAGATCCTTTTCGCTTATCCTGTCAATTACCTCATCGAATCGGCAGCCAAACTGGACATCCGCACGATCATCGTGCGTCAGGAGCGTATTGGTCTGCATATGGCGGACGCCATCAGCCGCTTGAGCTCGGGCGACAAGATCGGCGTTTTCTGCATGCAGTCCGGTCCCGGCTCCGAAAACGCATTCGGCGGCGTTGCGCAGGCATTCGGCGATTCGGCCCCAATCGTCGTTCTACCCGGCGGTTATCCGCGGCCAATCAACCAGGTGCAGCCCAATTTCAACTCTGCACAGAGCTACGCCTCCGTCACCAAGTCGAGCGAACAGTTGACAACGCCGGAGATGACGGCGGACGCGATGCGGCGGGCGTTCGCGGCGGTGCGCAACGGGCGGCCGCGCCCGGCCCTGGTGGAGATTCCTTCCGATATCTCCT
Organism: Caldilineaceae bacterium; assembly: GCA_022824685.1. Lineage (GTDB taxonomy): Bacteria > Chloroflexota > Anaerolineae > Caldilineales > Caldilineaceae > Bin5. Next base: position 35,411 of record JAJDZJ010000128.1, on the reverse strand, counting down.
CTGCCGAAGTGGCGGAGTTCGACTACAAACCCGTGAAACGGCTGCGCTACGGGCCGGATCCGGCCGATGTGCAAAGGGCGGCCGATATGCTGGCGTCGGCGGAACGGCCGGTCCTCTATGCCGGCCAGGGCGTCCACTATGCCAAGGCGTGGGACGCCCTGAAGGAGCTGGCCGAGCTGCTGGAAGCGCCGGTGACAACCACGCTCAACGGCAAGAGCGCTTTCCCCGAGACACATCCTCTGAGCCTCGGCTCGGCCAACCGTTCCCACACGCGGGCCGTGGGCGAGTTCCTGAATAACGCCGACGTGATTTTCGGCATCGGCTGCAGTTTCAGCTTCACCAACTTCGGTGTGCGCATGCCGGCCGGCAAGACGATCATTCACGCCACCCTGGATCCGGCCGACATCAACAAAGATGTCGCGTCCCAGCACGCCCTCATCGGCGACGCCGATCTGACGCTGCGCGCGCTGATCGAGGCTGTGTCGGAACGGCTGGGCGGGCAGCCGCGCGGTCGCCGGGCCGGCGTCGCCGCCCAAATTGCAGAGATCAATGGCAAGTGGGAGGCTGAGTGGGCGGCCAAGCTCAACAGCGACAGCGCTCCGCTCTCCCCCTACCGGGTGATCCGCGATCTCTACGACACCGTTGATGTGGCCAATACCATCATCACGCATGATGCCGGCAGCCCGCGCGATCAGCTTTCGCCCTTCTGGAAGTCGATCACGCCTCTCTCCTATATCGGCTGGGGCAAGACGACACAGCTGGGCTACGGCCTGGGCCTGGCGATGGGCGCCAAGCTGGCCTGCCCGGACAAGCTCTGCATCAACGTGTGGGGCGACGCCGCGATCGGCTTCACCGGCATGGACTTTGAGACCGCGGTGCGGGAGCGCATCCCCATCCTGTCGGTCCTGTTCAACAACTTCTCGATGGCGATCGAGATTCCGATCATGCCGGTCTCTCAGGAGAAGTACGGCTCCACCGACATCTCAGGCAACTACGCCAAGATGGCCGAGGCATTTGGCGGCTACGGCGAGAGAATCGAGACGCCGGACCAGATCATCCCCGCGATCGAGCGCGGCATCCAGAAGACGGAGGAGGGTGTGCCGGCACTGCTGGAGTTCATCACCGCGAAGGAGACGGAGATCCCGCAGCATATGTAATGGCAGTGAATCGTGGATAGGCAAAAATAGACACTGGCCGGTTGCGCGTAACCGGCCAGCGCAGGCAAGGACGGACCGATGAGCCAGAACAGTGAACGAGTTCCCATCTGTGTCGTGGGTTGCGGCGGCATGGGCCATCGCCACACGATCGCGTACCATACGCTGGAAGAGACCGGCATGTCGAACGTGGAGTTGATGGCGGTCTGCGACATCAACCGCGCCAATGCCGAGCGGATCGCGGGCGAGGTGGAGCGCCTGTTTGATCGCAAGCCGCTGATCTTCACCGACCTGGACCGGATGCTGGCCCACCCGGACATTGCCGCCGTCGATGTGGTGACCGACGGCTCCAGCCACCATGAGATTGCATCGGCCGCGCTGGAGGCCGGCAAACACGCGCTGGTGGAGAAACCCCTGGGCATCACCATCCGGGCCTGTCAGCGCATCATTGACGCGGCCGAACGGAGCGGCGCAGTGCTGGCGACCGCGGAAAACTACCGCCGCGATCCGGTCAACCGGATGGCGCGCGCGGTCATTGACGCCGGACTGCTGGGCGACCCGCTCCTGATGATCCAGACTTCGCTCGGCGGCAACGATGTCATGGCCGCCACGCCCTGGCGGCATCTGAAGGAAAAGGGCGCCATCGGCCTGGACATGGGCGTGCATTACGCCGACATCATCCGCTATTATCTGGGGGAATACGAGCGCATCTTCGGGCGGGGGCTGATCGTGGAGCCGGTCCGGCGCCGACCCGCCGCCGAGAATCACCCGCTGATCTCTTACCGGGAGCAGACCCCCACCTACCCGGAGGAGGTTGAGGCCACGGGCGAGGACTCGATCCTCGCCCAGTACGCGATGCAGTCCGGCGCGACCGTGCAGTTCTCGCACCTGGGCGGGGGCAGGGGGAGCAGCCGTTTTGAGCGAAGTGTTCACGGGCGCTGGGGCGCGCTGGACGTGCCCCGGGACCGGACCGGCAAGGCGGCGCGGCTGCGGCTGGAGCAGCGGACATTGGAGGGCAAGGAGATCCTGAGCCTGCTGCCCGACTTCTCGCTGAACGACGTCACCGCTCGATTGTTCGGCGCGGACGGCGTTGTCTATGATCTGCCCGACGTAGCCCATGCCGAGATGGCGCTGGACGCCCGCCTGCTGGCGATCGAGTACCACGACTTCGCTGAGGCGGTTCTGCAAGGGCGTGCGCCGGAGGTTGACGGCCGCGACGGCATGATCGCGGTGGCGGCGATTCTGGGCGCCTACGAGTCCGCAGCCGTCGGGCGCGCCGTTGCGCTTGAGGAGGTGTTGTCGGGCGCGGCGCGCGCCTACCAGGAAGAGATCGACGACGCGTTGGGGCTGTAGTGCGGCGGGCCAGGCCGCTGCCGTTACGCGCTATGCGCGCATCAGGCGCGCTGCCGTACTGGAAGAAACGCGCGAGGGTCTTTTCCCTGTCCTCGACCGCTACTCTCTCTGCGTCGCGAGCGGGTTGGGGGATACGACGTCGAGAAGCATTGGATCTCCGGGGACATCGACCAGCCAGCCGGCCACCCATCCCTGCTCTTCTTCGATCGAGACACCGGCGGTCTTCGCGACGTAGAACCAGCCGCTGTCGACGGTACGGCCGAGCAGGCGCAGCTGTTCTCCGGGCGGGATCAGGCCGAGCGATTCGTAGTTTTCACCGGGGCCCCGGCGAAGATTCAACACGACAGCTGAGCGGGCGTAGAGAGGTGCGGCGGGGGGCGCCGCGGCGGTGGCGGCGGTCAGGCCCACGGTCGGTTCCCCCGCAGACGACGCGATCGCCGGCGATTGCTGCGCCCGGACGGTCCGTTCTTCGGCCAGGCGCATCGCGACCCGCGCCTCCACGGTTGCCTCCAACGCGGCGGTGGCGGCGTATTGGGGGTGGTCTTTGGCCCGCTCTTCCGCCAAACGCATGGCAACGCGCGCCTCCACGGTTGCCTCTTGCGCCGTGACGGTGGACGTGTTCTGGGACCGAATCGCCAGCGCGGAAAGCGCGATTAGCGTGATGATCAGAGGGGTGATCGCTGCGCCCAACCAGACATAACGCCGGGTCTTGTTGACAGGCGGAGGAATCTCGATAATGACTTCCGGTCGCAGAACGGGTGTCTGGCGCCGGTGGATTGTGAGCGCGTTTGATTGATGCCCTGCCGTATCGCTCTCTGCGCGCGGGTGTGTACCGCCGCCCGGTCCGGCGGCATTTCGCTCGGAGGCGGAGGGCGTTTCAGGGACCCAGTCGCCATCGTCATCGGGATTTGTCGAGTGCGCTCCCGGTTGGGAGGAGCGCGGTGAACTGTGGTCTATCACTTTGCAGAAGAGATTCGCTCTACAAGATAGCGGATTGCCGGCGGTCGTTGACGCCAACGCGCCCTGGACGCAATCACAGGCAATAAAAGACAATGCAAGCCGGTATTTGAGTGTATCACATGCCCTTTCGCATCGCTATATGGATGCTGGGAACACACACGCAGGTATCGCGAGCGGGAAAAAGGGCCCGTGTCGGGACAGCCTGAAGCAGGGAAGCGCGCCGGCGTCCTTGCACCGCTCTGCCAAGATAGATCGCGCAACACCATTCTGACGACGGGACCGCTCGTCTTAAAGGAGACCCCATGCACATCTCAATACAGGAAAACCTGCTGCCGGGCGAAACGCTGAACGAGAAGCTGGACTGCGCCGAGGCGCTGCAGATCGACGGTGTCGAAGTCCAGGGCCGGTCGCGCCTCTATGACCACATCAGCGAATACGAGGCCGCGTTCCGCAATCGCACGGTGCGCATATCGTCCATTTGCGGCCAGGCCACCTTCGACTGGCTCGACCCGGACCCGGTCAAACGCCGGGCCAGCATCGACGAATCCAAGCGCAATCTGGAAGCCTGCGGCCATTTCGACGCGGCCGGGCAGATTGTGCCTCCTATCTTCGGCCCGCCCCGGCTGCCCGATCTCTCGCCGCTCAAGGATGCAGTGGCACTGGAAAAAGAGCTGCTGGTCGAGATCACGCGGGAACTGGCCGCGTTTGCCCACAGTCATGGCACACTGCTTTTGTTAGAGCCTCTCAACCGCTATGAGCAACATTTGCTGCGGCGACAGGAGGACGGGGTGGAGATTATCCAGAAGGCAGGGGATCCTCCTGGGGTGGCCCTGCTGACCGATTTCTTCCACATGCACATCGAGGAAGTCGACACGCCGGCGACGATCCGTAAGATAGGCCCATACATCGGTCATGTCCACGTGGCAGACAATACGCGCATCCAACCGGGCATCGGGGACGTCGACTGGCGGGCGGGCATTCAGGCCCTGGCCAACATCGGATTCAAAGGCTATCTGACCTACGAATGCCGGGTGGCGGGCGACCCGAAAGCAGCGCTGGCGCAGTCGGTCGCTTTTCTGCGAGAGACGATCGCGAGCGTGCAAAACGGTTGATCGGCGCCGGCGCGGCGCATCGGAACAGCAGACCCACACAGAAAAATCATATCCCAGCGATTTCCGGTTGGTCAATCGCCGCGCTGTGCGGGATTCGTCCTGAAACGGGTGCGATCCACTGAAGGGGCAGCGGTCAAATACACTGGTGGAGGGGCTGTTTTTGCGCCTGGGATGCGCTGAAAATCGCGGCAGAATCTGTTCCGGGCAATATCCGTACGATCCGTCTACGTATAGCTGGCAGCGCTGATCCGCCGCAGGCGCGCAGCGACGCGTAGGGCACGGCGCAACGCCCAAGCGCCACTCCACCGGCAGCCCTCGGCGCCCAGAGCGAAAGACCCTCTCACCACGCGCCACTGGCAACCAGGAACTGCCGCCCGAAAGCGGCGGACCGGGGCGATTGGCAAGGGCGCCGCCAGCCGCCGGCGCCTGTATCCTCATCTTCCGGCCTCTGAGGCCGGCGCATTTCCGCAGCTTCGCGTTACGGCCGCGTCGCCGCAAAAACATCCTCCCCATTTCCTCTGCTTCATCTCCAGATTTTTTCCAGATTCCAGCGTTATCCTGCAGAGAGTCAAGTCAGTGGCCGGATTGCGGCCCATGGTCGCACCCGTTCCGCAATCTTTCGCGTTTCTGCTACAGGAGACAGAGATATGCCCGGTCCGTCAGCGCTGATCGACATGCAGGAGGTAACGAAAGTCTATCAGATGGGGGAGACGAAGGTCCTCGCATTGGACGGTGTCTCCCTTTCAATAGAGGAGGGGGAATACGTAGCGATCGTCGGTACCAGCGGCTCCGGCAAGAGCACGCTGATGAACATTGTCGGCCTATTGGACCGCCCCACCGACGGGGTCTATCAGATTCGCGGCCATAGCGCCGGCGACCTGACCGGCAGGCAGCTGGCGGATCTGCGCAACAGGGAGATTGGATTCGTATTCCAGCAGTTTAACCTGCTGGCGCGTGCGCCTGCGTGGCGGCAGGTGGAGCTGCCGCTATTCTACGCGGGAATCGCTCGCAGCGCCTCTCGCCAGCGGGCGTTGGAATCGCTGGCGCAGGTGGGCCTGGCCGACCGCGCAGACCACAAGCCGGAGGAGCTATCGGGCGGCCAGCAGCAGCGGGTGGCCATCGCCCGCGCGCTCGTGAACCGGCCCGGCCTCCTCCTGGCGGACGAACCGACCGGCGCGCTCGACACGCGAACGGGTGAAGAGGTAATGACACTCTTTGAGAAGCTGCACGCGGAAGGACTGACCCTGATCATCATTACACACGATCAGGAGGTCGCCGACCGGGCCCGACGCGCAATTACAATGCGGGACGGCGCCATCATCTCCGATTCGCGCGGCGCGGCGGCAACTGCTGCGCCTGGAGGAACCAACGGGCTAAGGGAGCCCGCGCTTGCGCCGCTGCCGCGGCCCGCCGTGATGGAGCAGATTGAGGAGAAGGTCTATGAAACTGGTTAGATATTTTCCGGTCGCTTTCGACAGCATTGCTGCCAACAAGATGCGGGCCAGCCTGACGATGCTGGGCATCATCATCGGCGTGGCCGCGGTCCTCACAATACTGGGTATCGGTCGCGGCGCGTCAGAGAGCATTCTGGGCGAAGTCGCTAGCCAGGGCACAACACGGTTGACGATCAGCCCGGTCACAGAGACCGAAGGAGAGGGCGCCGGCAGCCCGGTTCAGACATTGACCATGGGCGACGTAAAGGCGCTTGCCGACCCCGCATTCCATCCGGATGTTGTTGAGGTGGTGCCCCAATATGCGGGCAACCTCCAACTGGTCGCCGGCAGCAACAACTCGCAGGTTCGGGTGACAGGGACGACTGCGGCCTATGCCGATGTTCTCAGATTGGAGATGGCCGAGGGCCGTTTTCTGACGGAGGACGAAGTCACGCAGATGAGCAATGTGATCGTCATCGGGACGACCGTGGCGTCCGATCTTTTCGAGCGCACGCAGGTCGTAGGTGAGAGCGTGCGCATCGATGGGGAGCCGTACACGGTCGTCGGTGTGCTGGAAGAGAGCGGCAATGCGGGTTTCGGCAGCAATGACGAGAGCGGGTTCATCCCTATTGGCGCGGCCCACGGGCGCGTCTTCAACGTGCCCCGCTACCGGGGCGAATATGTTGTTACATCGATATCGGCCGATGCGTTGAGTGAAGAGCGGGTGGAGGCAGCCGAACTGCAGATCGAACAGACCTTGCGTCTGCGCCATGGACTGAATGCGGAAGACGACAATGACTTTAGCGTCAGCACACAGGCCAGCCTGCTGGAAACGATCGACACCGTCACCGGCACGCTTACGCTGCTGCTGAGCAGCAGCGCTGCCATCAGTCTGGTGGTGGGCGGCATCGGCATCATGAACATCATGCTTGTATCGGTCACGGAGCGCACCAAGGAGATCGGCCTGCGCAAGGCGCTGGGCGCGCACACCAGCGACGTTCTGCTGCAGTTTCTGATCGAGTCGCTGGTGCTGACGCTGCTGGGGGGGCTGATAGGAATCGCGATCAGCTACGGGGCGGCCCTGCTGGTGTCAAGAATCCCCAACTTCTCTTTCGACCTCTTGATAGGGTTCGACGCACTGATCATGGCTGTGGGCGTCAGCGCCGGCTGCGGGTTGGTCTTCGGGCTGTATCCGGCGATGCGCGCGACCCAGCTGGATCCGATTGAGGCGTTGCGATACGAGTGATGCACGTGCCGGGGAGAAGTCGAAGGGGCAGTTGTCCTACTTCCCGGCTGAAGGCAGACGGAGTCCCCATCCGGAGTCCCTTGCGGCCGCGCATCGAAAGCGGCGAAATATGCAACAGACGGCAAACGATTTTATCGATCGAAAGGAGCATTCATATGAAGAGTAGAACTATTCTGTTCATTCTGGGCGCCGTGGTGATCGGCGTTGGGCTGGGCGTCGGCGCGGCAGGTTTCCTCGGCATCGCTGCGCCCGAACAGACGGCAGCCGGAAGGGAGATGGCAGCCATCGCGGCGCCGGCATCTGGAACGGAGCCGGCGGCCAGCATCAGGACCACGGTCATCCGCCCGGCGGATACGGCGGTCGACCGGGTTACTGCGGCCGGAAATATCGAGCTGGTGGATACGGCGCAGGTGGTGGCCCAGGTGAACGGCTACGTGGAAGAGGTGTTGGTGGAGGTGGGCGACGAGGTCGGCAGCGGCGATCTGCTGGTGGTGCTGGAGCGGGGAGACCTGCGCAGGGCCGTGGACCAGGCAGACCTCAATCTGACTTCAGCTGAACTGCAGCTCGAAAATCTGTTGGCGGACGCCGATGCGACAGAGCTTGCCGCGGCCGCGGCGGAGCTGAAGTCGGCGGAGGAAAATCTGGCCGAAGTGCAGAACGGAGCCAGCGAAGGGGCGCTGGCCGCGGCGCGCAGCAGCGCGGCCTCGGCATGGGCGAAATACAATGATCTCCGGGATGGGGCCAGCGAGAATGAACGGATCCAACTGGCGGCCGCGGTGGAAAACGCTCGCGTCACCATGCAGGAAGCCCAGACCGAGTATGACAAGGTAGCCTGGCGCGAGGATGTGGGCATGACGCGGCAGGCGGCCCAGTTGCAGCAGTCGACCATCTCCTACGAGTCGGCGCGGGCCGCCTATGAGGAGGCGGTCGCGCCGGCCTCACAGGCGGATTTACAGGCGGCGCTGAGCCAGGCCCAGACTGCGCAGCAGCAGTTGGATGATCTGGTGGCCGGACCGACGGCCGTGAACATCGCGGCGGCGCAGGCGCAGGTCGCCTCGGCCCAGTCCAGGCTGGACGCACTGTTGCGCGGCGCGGATGAGACAGATGTGGAACTGGCGCGGTTGTCGATCGAGCAGGCCCAGCTGACTCTGCTGGAGGCAAGGCTCGACCTGGTGAAAGCGGATCTGAACGCCCCGGCCGCCGGCACTGTTCTACAGGTCAACGTAGATGAAAGCGACCGGATATCAGCGGGCACTGTCGCGATTACGGTGGCCGACCTGGGCCAGCTTCAGCTGACGATCGATGTCGCCGAAGTCGACATCCCCAAGATCAGCGTCGGTCAGCTGGCGGACGTCTCGATCGATGCCTTCCCCGAAAGGGTCTTTGCCGGGATGATCAGCGGCATCGAACCCACAAGCAATGCGAAAGAGGGCGTGATCGACTACCCGGTGACGGTGCGGCTGATCGATGAAGCCCTGGAAGGTGTGCGACCGGGCATGACGGCTGTTGCCACCTTGCGCAGCGACATGGCGGATGCCCGATGGCTGGTGCCCACGACCGCGGTGCAGGCGTATGACGGCGAGACGGTTGTGCTCAAGGCGAGCGACGACCAGATGCTGCCGGTCGCGGTCGTCGTGGAGGGAGTCCAGGGTGAGTGGACCGTTGTCCGTTCAACACAGTTGCAGGGCGGCGATGCAGTGCTGGGCGCCACCACCTTCGTCAAGCAGGAGGACGAATGGGTTCCCTTCTCCGGGGGGCCGCCCCCGGGCGCGCAAGGCGCGGGCGGCGGGCGTCCGTAGAAAACGAGCGCGCGCAGTTGTGAGCGGCGCAGGCTGCGGGAGCGGATCGCGCTGGATCAACAGGGGTTCAGATTCTGGAAATCTGGGCCCCGCAGACTTGAGGGAGCCCGAGCCCATGCCGGTCGAGCAACTTGCCCTTGCAGGAGGAACAGGCTATAACGGGCCTATGGCCGAGGAACGCATACTGATTGTAGACGATGACCGCGAAATCGTTCGCCTGCTGCGCAGCTACCTGGAGCGGGAGCGGTACGCGGTGTCCGTCGCCTATGACGGCGAGCGCGCGCTGCATGCGCTGCGGCGGGAGTCGCCTGCGCTGGTCTTGCTGGATCTGATGCTGCCGGACAGGGACGGCTGGGAAATCACGCGCACTGTCCGCGGGGATGCGAAGCTGGCGAACACGCTGATTATCATGCTGACAGCACGGGTCGAGGATACGGACAAGATCGTCGGCCTGGAGCTGGGCGCGGACGACTATGTCACCAAGCCGTTCAATCCGCGCGAAGTGGTGGCCCGCGTACGGGCGCTGCTGCGGCGCACACAGAGGGCGGCGCCGCGGACGCCGGCGCTGGCTTCTGGCGCTCTGCAGATGGACGTAGAACGGCGCAACGTGCGGGTGCGGGGGACAGCCGTCGAATTGACGCCTACGGAGTTCAGCCTGCTGCAGACGCTAATGGAAAGCCCCGGCTATGTCTTCACGCGTTCGGAGCTGATGGATAGGGCATTGGGGTATGACTACGACGGCATCGATCGGGTGTTGGACAGCCACGTCAGAAACCTGCGCCGCAAAATCGAGAGCGATCCTCGCGAGCCGGAGCTCATCCAAACGGTTTACGGGGTCGGTTACCGGCTGGCGGGAGAGCGGGAATGAACCGGCTTTGGGTGCGGCTCAGCCTGGCATTCGCGGCAATCGTTATCATCAGCTTTGGAACCATTTCGTACACAGCGCGCGTCTACCTCGCCGACAACAATCTGCGCTCGCTGGCCCTTTTCTATTTTTCCAGACCGGCTGGCCTGATTGATCATCTGGAGGCGTACTATGCCGGCAGCGGAAGTTGGCAGGGCGTGTCTCCACTTCTGGAAGGGGTTGATTCCGCGCTCTTTTTCAACGCCGCCGCCAGGAGGGTTCTTATTCTGGCGGACCCGGAGGGCCAGGTTCTCTACACAACCGCGGGCGCGGACAGGCCGAGCCGCCTGGAGGCGTCCCAGCTGCAGGAGGCCCTGCCCATCAACGTCGATGGGCGCGTCGTTGGCTTCCTCGATCTGATCCAGCGGGAAGACCCGTCCGGACGTCCATTTGATTTTGCGCCGCCGGATGACATCCCGTCGGGTTTTGCCGAACGGACCAGGGATTTTATGCTGCAGGTTCTTCTCCTCGGCGCGGTGCTGGCGATCGTCTTTGGCATGCTGGTCAGTCGCTGGCTTTCTGCGCCCCTCATTCATCTTGTGAACGGGACGCAGGCCATCGCCCGGCGCGATCTCAGCTTTCGCGTGGCCGAACAGGGGAGTGCCGAGATGCGAGATGTGTCGAATTCCTTCAACAGAATGGCTGCAGCGTTAGAAGAGGCGGAGACGCTGCGCAGCAGCATGTTGAACGACATTGCCCACGAGCTGCGCACCCCCCTCACCGTTCTGCAAGGCAATCTGCGGGCGATTCTGGACGATGTCTACCCCCTGGAAAAGAGGGAGATTGCCCGCCTGTATGACCAGACCCGCCATCTGCACCAACTGGTGGACGACTTGCGGCTATTGGCTCAGGCAGAGGCCCGCCAGTTGCCGCTGCACCGCACGCCCAGAGATCTGGCGGTCCTGCTGGAAGAGATTGCAGAGCTCTTTGCCCCATTGGCGGGAGAAAAGAATATCGCTCTCGATACCAGGTTGCCGGACGCATCCGTTGTTGCCGCCGTTGACCGCATACGGTTCGCCCAGACATTGCAGAATCTGCTGGCAAACGCGTTGCAGCACACGCCGGTCGGCGGGGTCATCACACTGTCATTGCGGACGGAAGACGGGACAGCCGCGATTGATGTGTCCGATAGCGGTGACGGCATCGCGCCAGCGGAGATTTCACGCGTCTTTGACCGCTTCTACCGGGTCGACAGGAATCGAACGCGAGACACCGGTGGCGTTGGGCTGGGGTTGGCCATCGCGCAGGCGCTTGTCAAGGCCCACGACGGCGAGATCGAAGTGACCAGCGCAGGCGTGGGGCTGGGCAGCACATTTTCCATTCGGCTGCCGCTTGCGCAGGCCGGGCATCCGCAGGATCCAGTCCCAATACAGGGTGAATCAGAACCCGAGGGCCGCGCCGCGAACCAGGCCTTGTAATGGAGCGGTTCCTCCGATCCGCCTGCACCCCCCCCTCTGAGAACACACAGCATATCCATCGTACGCCATCCCATACTCTCCTGCGCAGCCGCCGGCAGGCGCCTCTGTGTAACGCGGCGCGCAGAAGCTGCATTGACTTTTGTGGCGCCGATTCTTATAATCATTGGACTGCATCCGCTGATCGACAGTTGATTTGCGTTCGGACACCGAACCCGACAATGACAGATCACCACGCCCATTTAGCCTCCGACGACAGCTCGCCCCGACCCGCAACCAATCTGGCTGTCGTTGCCATCGGCGGCAATTCCCTCATCGCCGACAGCAGCCGTCCCGAGATCGTCCACCAGTGGGATGCCGTGCATGAGACGACCGGGCAGATTGCCGGGATGATTGAGAACGGCTGGCAGGGCGTCGTGGTCACGCACGGCAACGGGCCGCAGGTGGGGTTCATCCTGCGGCGAAACGAGTTGGCTCTCGGCGAAGTCCACACGATTCCCCTCACTCTGGTCGTCGCGGACACACAGGGCAGCATCGGCTTCATGCTGCAGCAGGCGCTCAACAACGACTTCCGCGCGCGGCAGATCCAGCGCGAGACCACGACGATCATCACGCAGACGTGTGTGGACGAAGACGACCCCGCCTTCGACAATCCATCCAAACCGATCGGCAGCTTTCTGGATGAAGAGACGGCCCGCAGCTTTGAGAGCAGGGGCTGGCACGTTGTCGAGGATGCCGGGCGCGGCTGGCGGCGGGTTGTTTCCAGCCCGAGGCCGGTGGAGATCGTCGAAATCGAGGCGGTTCGCCAGGCGATCGAGATGGGCTGGGTGGTCGTGGCCTGCGGCGGTGGCGGCATACCCGTTGTGCGCGACGCCTGCGGCCAACTGCGGGGCGTCTCCGCGGTGATCGACAAAGATATGGCGAGCGGCCTGCTGGCGGTCGATTTGGAGGCCGACCTGTTTCTGATCAGCACCGGCGTGGAAAAGGTGGCACTGAACTTTGGCAAACCCGAACAGGTCGATCTGGGTCATCTCACCGTTGCCGAAGCCAAACGGTACCGGGAGGAGGGGCACTTTGCCGCCGGCAGTATGCAGCCCAAGATCGAGGCCTGTATCGAATTTCTGGAAAGCAGCGGCAATCCCCGCGCCCGCTGCCTGATCACCAATCCGCAGAATCTGGGACGAGCGCTGGCAGGAGAGACTGGAACGCGGATCAGCTTATAGCTTTTGTCGTCAGCTCTTCATTATTGGTCCCGCCGCGCATGGATGGCGGCGCGCGCAGTGTGAACGAGTGGAGTTGCAGTTACTGAAAGCCGGGTACGAAATCTCTAACATACAGTCAGGAGCAGGATCGAATGCAAACCGATTTGCGCGGTCGCAGTTTTGTCAGTGACATGGACTACTCGAAGGAGGAGATCGAGACGGTCCTGGACGTTGCCCTTACGCTCAAACGGGAGCGTGCGCTGGGGATCGGCCATCCGCTTTTGCGCGACAAAGCGCTGGCCATGCTCTTCTTTTTCACCAGCACGCGCACACGTTCCAGCTTTGAGGCCGGCATGGCGCAGCTGGGGGGGCACGCGGCATTCATCGACCACGAAACAACGCAGATCAGCCATGGCGACACCGGCAAGGAGATCGGTGAGATCTTTGGGCGGTACTATGACGGCATCGCCATCCGGCAGTGCGACTGGGGCATCGGCAACAGCTACATCAACAGCGTTGCCGACGCCAGCCGGGCGCCGGTGCTGAACATGCAGTGCGACATCTACCATCCTTTCCAGATTCTGGCCGATCTGATGACGATCATCGAAAAGGTCGGCGATCCCCGCGGTAAGACGATCAACGTCAGCTGGGCCTATGCAAGCAGCTACCAGAAGCCGATCTCGGTGCCGCAGAGCTTGATTCTGCAGATGACCCGTTTCGGCATGAACGTGCGGCTGACCCATCCGCCCGAATACAAGCTGATGCCGGACATCATCCAACAGGCCCAGGACAATGTCGGACAGCACGGGGGCAGCTTCGAGATTCTCGACGATTTCGACGCCGGGTTCAAGGGCGCGGACATCCTTTACCCCAAGAGCTGGGGCGCGCTGCTGACGACCGATGACGACGAGGAGAGCGCCCGGATCGGCAGCCAGTACACCGACTGGATCACCGACGCCCGCCGCATGGCCCTGGCCAACGAAAACGCGCTGTATATGCACTGTCTGCCGGCCGACCGCAACATCGAAGTCACCGATGAGGTCATCGACGGGCCCCAGTCGATCGTATACGATGAGGCGGAGAACCGCATGCACGCGCAGAAGGCGGTCATGGCGCTGACAATGCGGTGACGGCAGTGGTCAGTGGTCAGAAACACCATGGACGACCAATTCGCGACTTTCGCGGAAAAAGAACGAGAAACTTTGCGATGAATGGAAATGATACGGGATCGAGCCGGCGCATCGTCGTCACCGGAATAGGTATGGTGACGCCTCTGGGCCATGATTTGGAAAGCTCGTGGGCCGGGCTGATCGCCGGCAAATCCGGCACCGGGCCGATCACACACTGGGACGCGACCGGATTTCCAACGCAGATCACCGCCCGTGTCAACGACTGGGACCCGCGCGCCTACATGGACCGCAAGGACGTGCGCCGCACCAGCCGCGGCACCCAGCTGGCGTGGAAGGCGACGCAGGAGGCGCTGACCCGCTCTGGTCTCGACCTCACGCAGGAGGACCGTACCCGCGTCGGTGTGGAGATGGGGCTGGCTTTCGGCGGCTGGGACATTGTCGAGGAGGAGGGCCGCAAGCTGGAGGAAAACGGCCCCAAACGCTTCAATCCGGCCAGCGCCACCGCCGCCTTGATCAGCAGTGCACCCACATTTATCGCCATCAAGCACGGCATCACCGGTCCCACCAACAGCCAGGTGACGGCCTGCGCCACGGGAATCACGAGCATCGGCGAAGCCGCGCGGCGCATCCAGCGCGGGGAGGCGGATGTGATGCTGACCGGGGGGGCCGAGGGCTATCTGACCAAAATGGCGATCTCCACCTTCAGCCGCCTGGGCGCGGCCAGCACCCGCAACGACGAGCCGGAAACCGCCTGCCGCCCCTTCAGCGGCGACCGCGACGGCATGGTCGTCGGCGAGGGCGCGGGGGCGTTTGTACTGGAAACGCTGGAACATGCGCAGGCGCGCGGCGCGCAGATCCTGGCCGAGTTCGCCGGCTATGGACTGAGCGAAGACGCCTTCGATATGGTCGCGCCGGACCCAGGCGGACAGGGCGCGACCGAATGTATGCGCATCGCGCTGCACGAAAGCGGCCTCGGCACCGATGAAATCGATTGGATCGTCGCCCACGGCACCGGCACAATATTGAACGACAGATCGGAAACAGCCGCCATCAAACGGATCTTCGGCGAGGACGCCTATACGATTCCTGTCACGAGCCTCAAGAGCAGCATCGGCCACGCCATGGGCGCAGCCGGCGCGCAGAGCGCGGCCGCGATCGTGCAGGCGATGCAGACGCAGCGCATCGCGCCGACGATCAACTACAACGAACCGGACCCGGACTGCGACCTCGACTACGTGCCCAATGTCAGCCGCTCCTGCCGGGTCGATGCAGGCCTCTGCAACGGCTTCGGGCTCGGCGGCCAGAACGCCTCCCTGATTCTCAAACGTTATAAAGCGGTGGATGGTGATTAGTAGCTCGTGCTGAGCGACTGCCACTGCGGCAGAGTGGGACGGGGTTCACTTTCACTGTCCGCGATATGGAGATAAACAATGCGTATCGAAAATCCCTTTCGCAAAGTTGAACGGCTGAAGCGGGTCAAGAATCTGCCCGCGAATCCCCGCGAAGAGCGGGTGCCGCCGGGCCAGTTTATTACCAAGAAGTTTCCGGTGTTGACCTACGGGCCGACCTTTCAATACACCTCGCTGGATGGTTGGGACCTGTCGATCTCCGGGCTTGCCCAGGAGAAGCGCTTCTCCTGGGATGAGTTGATGGCGCTGCCGACCAAAACCCAGACCGTTGACATCCACTGCGTTACCCGCTGGAGCAAACTGGACACGACCTGGACGGGTGTGCCGTGGCGGGCGTTTTTGCGCCACATCGAAGTCGACCCGGCAGCCACACACGTGATGGCCCATTGCGACGGAGGCTATACGACAAATATCGCCCTGGATGTGCTCGACGACGACGACACGATGCTCGCCTATCTCTATCAGGGCAAAGCGATCGAACCGGACCACGGCTATCCTCTGCGGCTGCTGGTGCCGAAGAAATATTTCTGGAAGAGCGCCAAATGGCTGCGGGGACTGGAGTTTTTGCGCGGCGACCGGCCCGGCTTTTGGGAACGCCACGGTTACCACATGGAGGGGGACCCCTGGCTGGAGGAACGGTTCAGCTAGCGTCAGTCGCCACAAGCAGATGTCGGATACAACCGTTGCCGGGCACCCTCCGGGCTCCTCTGAATCGAAGAATAGCCCGCCTTGCCGCCCGCGGATGGCGGTGAAACGTACGGTCACGGCCCGCATCCCCACCGCGGACGGCGCTTTCTACCTGCATCACTTTTACAGCGCGTGGGACGAAAAGAACCACTTGGCCCTGGTGCTCGGGGACGCCGAGGGCGAGGATCTGCTTGTCCGCATCCATTCGGAATGTTTCACCGGGGACGTGCTGGGCTCGCAACGCTGCGACTGCGGCGAGCAGTTGACGCGGGCGATAGAGGCGATCGCCGCGGAAGGACGGGGCGCGCTCATCTATCTGCGGCAGGAGGGGCGGGGCATCGGCCTGGAGGAGAAGCTGCGTGCCTACAATCTGCAGGACGAGGGCTATGACACGGTTGACGCCAACCTGCTGTTGGGCCACCAGGCCGACGAGCGGGACTATACGGCCGCCGCCCTGATCCTGCGGGAGTTGGACGTTCGGTCGGTGCGGTTGTTGACGAACAACCCGGCCAAGATCGAAGGTCTGGCCGGGCTGGGTGTCGAGGTGCGGGAACGGATCCCCCTGCAGATGCGGTCGAATCCGGAAAACCGCGCCTACCTGGAGACGAAGGTCGCCCGGATGCGCCACATCATCAGGCTGAACGGGCAGGGCGAGCCGGAGACAGTAGAAGAGGGTGAAGAGAAGCGAGGAGAGAAAGAACACCGCACGCATGGCCAGGTGGAAGCGTATCGGCCGCAACTCGATGGCTTGCGAACCCGCATACAGAGCCATGTCCGCGATGAGGAAAGAGATAAAGGGAGGAAGAATGCGTCACCTCTCTCTCCCTGGCCATTTGTCACCTTGAGCTATGCCCAAAGCCTGGACGGTTGCCTCACCACCGATCAGGGAACGGCCTTCCCCATCAGCGGCCCCGCCTCTCTGACGATGACCCACGCGCTGCGGGCCGTGCACAGCGCGATTCTGGTCGGCATCGAAACGGTGCTGGCCGACAATCCCGCATTGACGGTGCGGCTGGTTTCCGGTGACAACCCCCAGCCGGTGATCGTCGACTCCCTACTGCGCATGCCGCCGGACGCCCGTCTTCTGCACGGCCGCGCCTGGATTGCGACCACGCCCGAGGGCGCGCGGTCTTCTCGCCGGAGACACCTGGAAGAGGCCGGCGCACGTATCCTGACTCTGCCCGCAGACAGTGAAGGCCGCGTGGATTTGGCCGCCCTCCTCACCCAACTCGGCGCCGAGGGCGTCGGTTCGCTGATGGTCGAAGGGGGCGCCCGCGTTCTGACGAGTTTCCTGGAAAACGGCCTGGCGGACTACGCCGTGATCACGATCGCGCCGGTCTTTCTGGGCGGATACCAGGTGATCCAGCCAGCGCGCGCGGGAGGCGAATTCGGCGCCGTGATGCCGCGGCTGCAGAATGTCCAGCAGGTGCGGCTGGCGACCGATACGGTACTGTGGGGGGAGTTCGGGGAGAGAACTGCCCGGAACGGCAGGTCCGGCGCGTGATGCATCCTTCCAATCGTGTCGAGCGGCGCGCAGTGCAGTTCACAGCGCCGGGCGCGGTCGAAATATGCAGGGAAGAGATGGCGCCGCCTCAGGGCGGCGAGTTGCTGATCGAAACGGTCGTCTCCGCCATCAGCGCCGGCACGGAGATGCTCTTCTACCGCGGGCAGGTCCCCGCCGGCATGGCCGCCGACAGTTCGATTGCCGGTCTGACCGGAGAAGTAAGCTATCCGCTCAAATACGGCTACGCCTGCGTAGGGCGCGTCTGCGCGTTCCCCGGTTCGCCGGCTGGAAAGATGGCAAACCGGGAAGCGGACGGGCGGACAGCCGCCGCGAGTGAAGGGGACAGCCGCTGCTACTTCGCCTTCCATCCCCACGAGAGCCACTTCTGCGCCAGCCCGCAGGCGCTCCTGCCGGTGCCCGAAGGGATGCCGCCGGCGCAGGCCGCGCTGCTGCCCAATGCCGAGACGGCCGTCAACCTGGTGATGGACGGCGCGCCGCTGGTGGGCGAACGGGTCGCGGTGATGGGGCTGGGTGTCGTCGGGCTGCTGACAACCGCTCTGCTGGCACAGTTTCCGCTGGATGCGCTGATCGCGGTGGACCCACTGCCGCGCCGGCGGCGTCTGGCCCTGCGGCTGGGCGCGAGCGAGGCCATCGACCCTAGCGGCGCCGCCGGCCCTGACCTGCTGCAGGAGGCACTGACAGATGCGGGAGAACGGCGCGGCGTCGATCTGCTCTATGAACTCTCGGGCCAGCCCACTGCTTTGGATGCGGCGGTCTCGGCAGCCGGTTTCGACAGCCGCATCGTGGTCGGCTCCTGGTACGGGACCAAGGCGGCCGCGCTCCAGTTGGGCGGCTCCTTTCACCGCAACCGCGTCCGCCTGATCAGCAGCCAGGTGAGCACAATCGCTCCCCACCTGCGCGGCCGCTGGACAAAGGCCCGCCGCATGGAGAGCGCCTGGCAGCTGCTGGCAAAGCTGCCGGCCGAGGAGCTGATCTCGCACCGGTTCCCGGTGGAGCAGGCCGCTGCAGCCTACAAGCTGATCGACAGCCGCCCGGAGCAGACTTTGCAGGTCATTCTCGACTACAACTTCTAGCAATCAGTTTTTCGTTTTCAGTGAACATCGCGACCGCGCTGCGATAGACTGAAAGCCAAGACCCCGGACGAAAGGATCGATTCGATGTACAGATTGGCAGTGCAGCGGGACTTTGTCGCCCAGCATTTTCTCATCGGCGGCGACTGGGGGCCGGAAAATCACAGGCATTCCCATCACTACCGGCTGGAGTTCCTCTTGGAGGGCGTGGAACTGAACCAGCACGGCTACCTGGTGGATATCGATCATGTAGAGGAGCTGTTGGAAGAGTTGGTGGACCGCTATCGCGATAAGACGCTCAATGAACTGACGGAATTCGACGGACTCAATCCGAGCATCGAGCACTTTTGCCGCATCGTAGGCAACAGCTTTTCCAATGGCCTGAACGCCGCCAACATCGGTGCGATCACCGCCCGCATCTGGGAAAACGAAATCGCCTGGGCCTCCTACCGGGTGGAGCGCAACGGCGGCCGCTGACCACGAGCCCCCCCGCGGCCCATGCGCATCGGCCTGCTCATTTACGGCTCCCTGGATACTCTCTCGGGCGGCTATCTGTATGATCGCAAGCTGGTCGAGCATCTGCGCCAGGCCGGCGATGCGGTCGAGATCGTGTCGCTCCCCTGGCGCAGCTATCCGGCGCATCTGGCCGACAACCTCTCATTGCGCCTGCACCGGCGTCTGCGCGACCTGCGCGTGGACATTCTCTTGCAGGACGAGTTGAACCATCCATCGCTGGCGCTGGTCAACCTGCGGCTGCGGCGGCGCCAACCCCGCTATCCCCTGATCAGCATCGTGCATCACCTGCGCAGCAGTGAACAGCACCCGCGTCGTCTGCTGCCGCTTTATCGTGCGGTCGAACGCGCCTATCTGCGCTCGGTGGACGGCTTCATCTTCAACAGCCGGACGACCCGGCAGGCGGTGGCCGGACTGCGAGAAGAGAGTGATAACCTGTCTCCGTTGGGCGGCGTGGTCGCGTACCCGGCCGCGGACCATCTGCCGGCGCCGGACGAGCGCGCGGCGGCCGAGTTGATCCGCGCCAGGCAGAGCGACGCTGGCCCGCTGCGCGTCCTGTTCGTCGGCAATCTGATCCCGCGCAAGGGGCTGCACCATCTGATCGCCGCGCTCACCCGTCTGCCGCGGACAGACTGGCGGCTGGACGTCATCGGCGACAGTGCGGTTGATGGCGCTTATGCCGCCGGGGTGCGCAAACAGATCAGCGCAGCCGGATTGGATGGGAACATCCGCCTGCACGGACGCGTATCGGACGGCGAGCTGACACGGCAGTACAGCGCCGCGCACCTGCTGGCGGCGCCGTCTTACGAGGGGTTTGGGATCGTATACCTGGAGGCGATGGCCTTCGGGCTGCCGGCGCTGGCCGGTGTTCACGGCGGCGGCAGCGAGATCGTCAGCCACGGCGTCAACGGATTTACGCTTGAGCCAGCGGACGCGGACGGCATCGCCGCGCATCTGTCTGGCCTGGCCAAGGACAGGGAGCAGCTGGCCAAACTGGGCCGCAACGCCCGGCAGCGCTTCGATTCCCACCCGCGCTGGGCGGACTCCGCGGCGAAGATACGCCAGTTCCTGGCAGCCTGCGTCCGGTGACCAACAGAGCCTGACATGACAGACGCCATCGATTTCACCCGCTACCTGGCCTCCAAGCGCACCGTAGACGACCGCGCGCTCAACCGGCACGTCTGGCAGACGCTGGCCGATGCTGTGGCTGGCGCACTGCCGCCGGACCGGCCTTTGCGCGTGCTCGAAGTGGGCGCGGGCATCGGCACGATGGTCGAACGCGTTGTCGAGTGGGGGTTGTTTTCTGACTCGAGTTTTGCGGTTGATTACACTGCGATCGATAGCGAGGAGGGAAATATCGAGGCGGCCCGGCGGCGGTTGGCGCACCTGATTGCGAGCACGGAATCGGGGCTGCAGGTACGATTGCAGACGGCCAATCTGTATGCGTTCGCGGCCCGGCGGGAAAACCGGCAGCGCTTCGATCTGATCATCGCGCACGCGCTGCTGGACCTTCTCCACCTGCCGACCGCGCTGCCCATCCTGTTGCAGATGGCGCGTGCGCCCGGTCTGTTCTATTTCAGCATCAACTTCGACGGCGCAACGCTCTTTCTGCCCGAAGTCGATCCGGCGCTGGATGGCCAGATCGAAGCGCTCTATCACCGCTCGATGGACACGCGCATCACCGACGGACAACCCTCCGGCGACAGCCGCACGGGGCGCAGGCTGTTCCACGCGTTGCGGGCGTGCGGGGCCGAGGTGCTGGCGGCCGGCAGCTCCGATTGGGTCGTGCATGCAGTCGGTGGGGCTTATCCCCACAACGAAGCCTACTTTCTCAGTTGCATCCTGAACTTCGTGGAGTCGACGCTGCGGGGGCATCCGGAATTGGACGCGGGCGAGTTCGGGGAGTGGCTCGCCATGCGCCGGCGGCAGGTCGCCCGCAGGGAGCTAATGTATGTGGCGCACCAATTGGACTATTGCGGACGTATGGGTGGGTGAGGGGCGTTCGAACCAGGAGTAGGCGGTGTCGATGCGTTGACGGAGATAGAGAGGGCCAGCGCGAACTTCGGTCGATTCTCACCTGCCAGGCATATCCTTCCGGTAAAGGGGTTCAATCGCTACGGCACGGCAGTTGCTCCAGAAACGTGGCAGTAGAAGGGGAAGCTCTCAATCAGCCGAGGGTTAAGGTTGCAATCAGCCGAAGCTAAGGGTTACAATCAGCCGATGGCAGAGGACATTCTTTACCCGCGTTTCACCGAACGGCGTTTAGTTGAGGCGCTGGAGGACTCCCCGGTCGTTTTGATCCAGGGCCCGCGGCAGTGTGGCAAGACCACCCTTGCCCAGCTAGTCTGCACTTCAGAATACTCGCCCGAGGGGAAACGCCGGTCTGGCCGTCGATCCGGCTTACCCGAAGACTACCTATACTTCTCCTTTGATGATGAAGTTGTCCGCGCGGGCGCTGAGGCCGATCCGCTGGGCTTTGTTGCCGAACTGCCCGGTCGGGTTATCCTAGACGAAGTACAGCGGGTACCTGCGCTCTTTGCCGCCTTGAAACTGGAAGTGGACCGCAGGCGGTTGCCCGGACGTTTCCTTCTAACGGGTTCGAGCAACGTTTTGCAGACTCCGGCACTGTCAGATTCTTTGGCCGGACGCATGGAAACGGTCAGACTGCATCCGCTGGCACAGTGTGAGTTGCAGGGAGGACCGGATTCATCCCGCGGCGCGGACTGGTCCCCAGGCTTTCTTGATTCCCTGTTCGGTCGTGGATTCGAGAGCGGACGCACCGAGCGCCTGGGGCGCGCGCTCATTGAGCGGGTCGTGTCGGGAGGGTATCCCGCGGCTCTGGCGCGGCCAGCTGGCCGGCGTCGCGCCAACTGGTATCGCAACTTTCTCGATGCCCAGATGGAGCGGGACGTACCTGAGATCGCCCGCATCCGTTCCCTTGACGTGCTGCCGCGACTGATGAGGCACGCGGCTGTGCAGACAGCGACTCTCTTTAACCTCTCCGAGTTGGCCGCTCCGTTCCAAGTCAGTCGCACCACAGTTCGAGATTACGTCACCTTGCTAGAGCGGGTGTTTTTGCTGGAGCAGCTACCGCCCTGGCACAGCAATCGTCTGAAGCGGCTCATCAAGACGCCCAAACTCCACCTTGGTGATACCGGTCTGGCCTGTACTCTGCTCGGTGTAGACGCTGCCGATCTCACGGTAGACCGCACCTTGTTGGGACAGATGCTGGAGACCTTTGCTTATCAGGAACTGCGGCGTCAAGCCAGTTGGCATGCCGACCCTGTCTCCTTCTATCACTTTCGGGACAGAGACGGCGCCGAAGTGGATATTGTCCTCGAACGAGGGGCACGCGCGCTGGCTGGCGTAGAGATCAAGGCCGGCGCAACTGTGAAAGCAGCCGATTTCCGCGCCTTGCGCAAACTCAGGGCGGCCGCAGGCAGTCGTTTCTCAAGTGGGGTGGTTCTCTACGATGGTGAAACGAGCGTTCGCTTCGACGAAGGCCTTTACGCGGTACCTCTGCGCCTGCTCTGGGAAATGTCCTAAGTGTTTCGTTGACAGGTATTGGAGTTAAGCCGGCGTATCAGCGCAGTTTGCGGCCAAATCTTGATCAATTGCCCCCTGTTCGGCTTCTGCCGTGCTCGAAGATAGACGGACGCACAGCGATATGGATATTCCGGGATTCCGGCTCCATACACGAGCGGGTGGGCTTCGAGGGGCCTATGCCGTTACGGTGTCGGGCGACTGGCGGGTAACCTTCCGTTTCGAGGCCGGTCATTCTGTTGACGTTGATTACGTCGACTATCACTAAAGAGGTGAAATTATGCCCATGCACAACCCGCCCCATCCAGGAGAGATCGTAAGGTGGGACTGCCTTGAACCGTTGGGACTGACGGTGACGCGGGCAGCGCAAGGGCTGGGCGTAAGCCGGCAGGCATTGTCAAGCCTGGTAAACGGGAAAGTCGACCTGTCAGTCGACATGGCCCTGCGTTTGTCCCAGGCGTTCGGCTCTTCTCCAGAGACTTGGCTGGGCCTGCAGACGGCTTATGACTTGTGGCAGGTACGCGAACGTACCAAAGAGATCAAGGTTGAACGATTCACCGCGACAAGCTCCTGACCGGAAGCAGGTTGACTGGGCGTGGGGAACTCCCATTGCGCGAGGACATATCCAGCCAGAGCAGTAGCGAGAGCGTCTTCGGCCATTGTTAGCGCTTCCGTCCGGTTTTTGCCGCCCGTGATTGCCTCAGGAACATCAGGGAATAGGGCCACCAGACTTCCATCTTCATCGGGGGTGAGTTCACACGGGTATGCGTAGATCATGGTTCGATTGTCCCACCCGACATTGCAAAGGGCAAGATCAGTTGGACTTTGAAGTTACTCCTCACACTCCAAAACTTTGATTTCACGCCGCGTGTCATGCTATTGTCATCGCATGGCTAACCTACAGATCAGAAACATGCCGGATACTCTCCACGAGCGGCTGCGCCGCTATGCGCGTGAAAACAACTGCTCCATGCGCGCAGTGGCACTGAGCGCTATAGAACGGGAGTTGGCGCATTGGGAATGGCGGAAGCGTTTGGCCCAACGCCCCGAGACCGATCTTGGCGTAGAGGCGGCAACGCTACTCATGGAAGAACGTGCGCGCCGAGACAGCGAGATAGGATGACGGGTCACACGGGATCCCTCAGACCCACGCCTCTCCCCCATCCTAAAGCCCCACGAACTCATCGACGATGTCAGAAGCGGCGCGAGGACAACCGAGCTATCGAGCGCGGGTTGCTTTCTGGCTCATTCCAGAGGCAGGCACAGTCACGAATTATTGTTACAGACGCTGTAATAGCTGAGTTTGCCTCAATTCCCTTTCACATCGAGGAGAGACAGAAAATGAGATGCGTTGAGGATTTGCACTTTTCTGTAGGTCTCAAGGGGCAAAAGATGCCGCCGATCGCCGGTAATTAGAAAGTCGGCGGAAGCCTCTAACGCACACGCCAGGATCTGATTGTCGGCTTGGTGGCTTTCGATTACTGATAGGATTCGTTGGGGCTCAACAACGGCGGCCGTACTCCGCAACATTCGAAGAACCTGGGTTGAGCGTTCCTCAGACCAGCCAAACTTGCGTGTCAGTACACCGGCAGACTCTTGCAGGATAAAGGAGGAGAGATACAACTCGAACCGTCGCCTGCGCGCCAGTGCAAGAACAAGCCGCTCATTCCCGCGGAAGTTCAGACCAGAAATGATGACATTGGTATCGAGAACGACCCTCATGCCCGCGAGGAACCGATGTCTGCCCGGTACTCTTCCACCAGGGGACTGACATCCTCTGGATTGATCTTCAGGTCACGTGTCCGTTGTTCGCCGTAGCGAAGGAGTTTTCGCCACTCATTCTCTTCCATGTAACGGGACAGAGCTTCACGCAGAAGCGCACTCCGGGAACGGCCTTCTTCCTTCACCATCTCTTCCACCCGGTCCGCCATTTCACGTGGCAGAGAGAAGGTGATTGTCTTTGTTGTCTGCGACATATACACCTCTTTTTCTTGAGTCTATTCAGGATTCTGCACGTTTCACTGTCCCCTGTCAACTATCTCTTGGCTCTGCAATCTCCCCATCCATAAGCGCCACAATCTCATCGACAATATCATACGCGGCGCGGGGACGGCCGAGCTTGCGGGCGCGAGTTGCCATCTGCGCCAGATCATTGCCGCCGACCCAGCCGCTGACGATAGCGGCGATGCCGTCGGGCGAGTCGCAATAGGCGCCGACGCCGTTCTCCACCACATACGACACGTTGCCCGACTCCTGCCCGGGAATAAATCCACTCAGGAGAATCGGCAGCCTGCAGATCAACGCCTCGGCGATCGTGCCCGGCCCGGCCTTGGTGATCACGCAGTCGCTGGCGGCCATCCATTCCTCCATATTGTCCACAAAGCCGCACACACGCGCCGGAAGCGGCCAATCTGACCGTTGCAGCGACTGGCGCAGCCGCTCATTGCGGCCGCAGATGACGACCAGTTGCGCATCTTTCCCCTCCGCTCCCAGCCGGCGGGCCACCGCATGCGCGATCGCCGCGACCGGGCCCATGCCCTCGCCGCCGCCGAGCAGCAGCGCCGTAAAGCCGCCTTCTGCCAGTCCCAACCGGGCGCGCGCCGTCACCTTATCTGGCAGCGGTTGGGAAAAGGCGGGACGGACCGGCAGGCCTAGCAGGCGGGCGCGAAGGCCATGCCGGCTGGCGGCTTCGGCCGCGGCTTCGCTGGCGACGAAACAGCGCACGGCACGCGCATGGAACCAACCATGGTGAAAGGACGCCAGATCGGTGACGACCGTCGCGAAGGGAATCGCGGCGCCTTCCTGCTCCAGCATCCACATAACGAGGTGCTGCATCAGTGGGTGGACGGAGATGATCAGATGCGGACGATGCGCTTGCAGGACCTTGCGCAGCCGGTTGCGGCAGAGCAGATAGACCAGGCGCAGCGCGGCAGAGTGCCCCCGCTCGTTTTCGAAGACGAGCCAGAGCAGCCTCCAGAGCCAGAGAGCGCGACCAATGATCGGGCCGTACAAGCGGGGAAAACGATTGATGGGCCAGGGGGTGTAATCGGTCCACAGATCGACGATCTCCACCTCAAACCGGCCGGGGTAGCGGGCGGCGAAGGCGGCCTGCAAGGCCTGGGCGCTGGCGCGGTGGCCGCCCCCGGTATCGCTCATCAGAATTAGAATTCGGCTGCGGCTCATATGATGGGGAAATGATGCCCGGCACTGAAAGCCAGGTCGCGGGGGAACGTGTTTGCGATATGGATTGGGACTCTGTTCCCTGGCGGCAAGAATAGGTCACCGCGTATGGGGATCGATTATACTGTAGACGGTATCACAGAGCCATGTCACCTGCTTTCAGGGGCGCTATGAAATCCAAGCTGGCGGTTCTCATTTCGGGCAACGGATCAAATCTGCAGGCCATCATCGACGCGGTGGCGGCGGGCAGTCTGGACGCGCGGATAGCGGTCGTCGTCTCCAATCGCAAGGCCGCCTACGGGCTGGAGCGGGCGCGGCGGGCGCATGTCCCCGACCGGTACTTTCCGCTGAAACCATACCGGGACGCGCAGCGCAGTCGCGCCGAGTACGACGCCGATCTGGCCGCGCTGGTGGGCGGGTACACGCCGGACTGGGTGGTGCTGGCCGGGTGGATGCACATCCTCAGCGAGTCGTTTCTGGGCCGCTTTCCCAACCGGGTTGTGAATCTGCACCCGGCGCTGCCCGGACAGTTCCCCGGCGCGCACGCGATTGACGACGCGCTGGCGGCCTTTGCCCGCGGCGAAGTCGAACAGACCGGCGTGATGGTCCACCTGGTGCCGGATGCGCGCGTGGACGAGGGGCCGGCGCTGGCGGAGCAGGCCGTGCCGATTCGTGCTGGCGACACCCACGAAACCCTGGCCGAACGCATCCACGCGGTGGAGCACCGCCTGCTGGTGGAGACCCTGCAAAAGCTGGTCGGATAGCGTATGCGCACGGCAGCGGCAACGGCGTTAACGAAAACCGGCAGGACTACCTTTCTGACAGACGACGGCCCGGTCTGTACACCTGGCCTTCGGAGGCGATGATGCGATTGGGACTCAACACTGGTTACTCGGGCGGGAAGATCGCGCTACCGCTGGAGCTGATCCGCGAGGCGGACCGGCTGGGCTACGACGCGGTGTGGACGGCTGAGGCGTACGGTTCGGACGCGGTATCGCCCCTGGCGTGGATCGGCGCGCAGACCGAACGGATTCACCTGGGCACGGCGATCCTGCAGATGGCGGCTCGGACGCCGGCGATGACGGCCATGACCGCGATGACGCTGGACCAGCTGTCGGGCGGGCGCATGCTGCTGGGGCTGGGTGTCTCCGGCCCGCAGGTGGTGGAGGGCTGGCACGGCGTCGGCTATGCCGGCCCGCTGGCCCGCACGCGCGAATATATTGAAATCGTGCGCCGCATTTTCGCGCGTGAGGAGCCGCTCACATTTGAGGGAGAGTTCTACCAATTGCCCTACCGCGGGCCCGGCTCGGTGGGGCTGGGCAAACCGCTGAAAAGCATCCTGCACGGGCGGGCTGATCTACCCATCTACCTGGCCGCGATTGGCCCGCGGAATGTGCAACTGGCCGCGGAGCTGGCCGATGGCTGGCTGCCGATCTTCTTCGCGCCGGAACATTACGACGCGACGTTTGCCGAGGCTGTGACTGCCGGGCGGGCGTTGGCCGGGGAGCAGGGCAGGCCGGCCGCGTTCGACATCGCGCCGGCCGCGGCAGTGGTGGTGGGGGACGATCTGGCGAGTTGCTGGATGCAGCTCAAGCCGATGCTGGCCCTGTACATTGGCGGGATGGGGAGCCGGGGCAGGAACTTCTACTACAATCTGGCCTGCCGCTACGGCTTTGAGGAGGCGGCTGACCGGATCCAGACAAGCTATCTGACCGGCGACCGGGCCGGCGCGGTCGCGGCTGTGCCAGATGCGCTGGTCGACGCGGTCTCCCTGTGCGGCAGCCGCGCCCGCATCGCCGACCGTCTGCGACTGTGGCGGGCGGCGCCGATCACGACGCTGACGGTGATGACCGGCAGCATCGAAACCGTGCGCTTGATGGCGGAGCTGGCGCTGTAAGGAACAAAGGCGCGGGATAGCAGCGCACAGCGCGCGCACCGCTTGCCTTTCTTTTTGTAAAGTCTAGGGAGTTACTGCACCGCGCCCCGGGCTGCAACCATCGGCGTAGGCCGCTTCAACATCATCCACATGATGGTGGCGCCGACAAAGGAAAGGGACACACCCAACGCGAAGAGATTGGTGTAACCCCATTTCTCAATGATCTGGCCGCCGCCGAAGCTTACCAGCCCAAAGCTGAGGCCCATCGCCGTGTTTACCGCGCCGTAGGCCAGCGAACGCCAGTGCTTCTCGATCATCTCCATCTGATAGACCTGAAGGGCGGGCATGCGCACGGCCGAAAGGACCATGGAGGCGAATTGGCCGAGGGCAGCGGCAAACCACTGGGGAATGAGAATGAGCGGGATCATGGTCGCGGCGCCTCCGATGGTCGTTGCCATGAGCGTCCAGCCGTTGCCGCGGCGGCGGGCGAGCATCGGCAGCAGCATGGGCGCGAAGATGGAGGCGAACTGCCCCGCGCTGGAGACGATCCCGATCGCAAAGGTGGACAGTTGCAGCTCCACGTCCATAAAGGCATTGCAGAAGGAGTAGCAGGTGGCGCCGGCAGCCTGGCTGAACCAGACGAAGAGGATCAACAGGCTGACAGGGGCGACGGGAAAGGATCCCGGCAGAGTTGGTTTCTCTTCGTGTTTGCCGCTCCGCTCCGCATCGCCGATGCGCATCAAGGGAAAAATAGCCAGCGCCAAAACTGCAGGGCTCAGCCATAGCGCCAGACGATACGGGGCGGGGTTGTCGAGTCCGACACCGATCATGGATGCAATGAGGCCGGGCAGCAGGCCGGCAAAGGGGGTGCCGACGAAGGCGCCAAGGCCGCGCAGGACGCCGGTCGTAGCGTAGGCGCTGTTGCGGTTTTCGTCGGAGGTCAGCCCCATGAGCGCCGGTACCATGTTGATGCTGAAGAGGGCGTAGCCGCCGGAGACAACCATCATCGAGAAGACGGGCCAGTAGTAGCGGAAGAGCGGCGGCGCCGATTCGGTCAGCGGCAGCATCGCCATACCCAAAACGGTCACGACGATGCCGAGGCGCATCGTGCGCGTCAGCCCGAGCCGGCTTCCCAACGCGCCGGCGGGCAGGCTCATCACCATGTAGCTCAGTGCGCTGGCTGAGTTGAATATGCCGAAGAAGACCATGCTGTAGCCCAGACGCAGAACGTAAAAGGTCTTCAGAAAGGTCTGGATGCCGAAAAAGCTGACCGCCACCAGTCCCACGACGATCAGGAGCATATTGACATCATGATGGAAGCGGGGGCGGTTTGTCCAGAGAGACAGGAGTTTCTTCATGGGAGCGCTGTTTCGGCTGGAAAACTGAATCGGTTTAGAGATCTACGTCAGACCAGTATCTTACACCAGGAACGGGCTACAGGAAAGCCGGGAATTCGCCCGCGCCAGGCGCAGGAATGGAGCGCGATTCAGACGAGCCTGTGGGGAGACAGACTGGTGTTTGAGGGCCTTCTTTCCCGTGGATGCGCGTGCGTTTGCTTTGCGTAGTGTCGCGGGCAATTTGGGTACGATCCGTCTACGTATTGACGTAGTGCGCGTTTGGCGGCGCAGAGGGGGTTCCCGGTTGCGCTCAGCCTTCGATCGGCTTGGAGGTGTAGGGCTCCTGGCTGATGAGTTGGGCGGTCATGCCGCCGTCGGCGTAGATGTTGGCGCCGGTGATGGAGGCGCTGCGGTCGCTGAGCAGGAAGGCCGCCAGCTCGCCGATCTCTTCCGGGGCGATCACGCGGCCGATGGGGATGTTGGTACGCCAGAATGCCAGGCACTCCTCCGGGCTGGGCGCGGCGTCCTGCAGGTCCTGCCAGATCTGGGTGTCGAGCAGGCCGGGGGAGATGGCGTTGACGCGAATGTTGTGCGGGGCCATCTCGAGGGCGAAGCTTTTGCCCATCATCACGACGCCGGCTTTGGCTGCGTCGTAGGGGCCGGCGCCGGGCAGGGCCGCGTGGGCGTGGACGCTGGCGATGTTGACGACACTGCCGCCGCCGGGAGACTGAGTGAGCATCTGCCGGCAGGTCTTTTGAGTCAGGAAGAAGACGGCGCGCAGGTCGACGCGGATGATCTGCTCCCAGTCCTCGGCGGTCGTATCCAGGAACGGTTTGGCAAAGTTGATGCCGGCGTTGTTGACGAGGCCATCAACGCGGCCGAATTCGGCGACGGCCTTCTGCACCAGTTCGGCCTGGGCCTCGTCGTCGCCGACGTCGCAGTGGACGGCCAGGGCATTGCCGGGCAGGCTGTCGACAACAGCGCGCGCGGCCTGCCCGCGGATGTCGGCCGCAACAACGTTGGCGCCCTCGCGGCTGCAGACCGCGGCGATGCCGGCGCCCAAGCCCCCGCCGGCGCCTGTAACAATGACCGTTTTATCTGTCAGTAACATCAGATTCTCTCTCCGTCCTGCGCGCCTGTCTGGCCGTTGGCATAGACCGGTTCGGCAGCCGCGGCCAGCGCGGCTTTGCGGTCGCGGCGCACGCGTGCAAGGTAGTCGCGCATCGTCTCAAGGCCGAACTCTTCGATCAGCTGATCGCTGGAGGCGCCCGGGACTTGCGAGCCGAAGATCAGGTGACAGTCCTGCTTCAGCCACTCGGTGAAGGCTGCGGTCGGCCCATAGCGTTCGAAGAGGGCTTTCAGGTTTTCCAGATTATAGTCGGGATGCAGCAGGCGGCGGTCGAGGTCGATTCGGGCGGTGACCACCGGCGAACGGCCGGTGCGGTCTCTGGCCTCGCGTTTGACGGCGAGGAGCTCGCGGCCGGCCACGTCGACGAAGGTGGACTGCTCTTTCCAGACCGCGGCCATATTAAAGCCGAACTCCATCGCCCATTTGCTCAACATGCGCCCGCCGGCCCACATCGAGGGCCAGATCACCAACTCGGCGCGGTTCTGGCAGAGGCCGGCGCCGACCTCCCAGTAGTTGAGATCGAAGCAGATGCACAGCCCCACGCGACCGAAGTCGGTTTCGAAGACGGGCGTTTCCACACCGGGCGTGATGCCGTTGTCCAGCTCTGAGTGGGTGGGGAAGTTCTTGCGGTAGATGCCGACGATTTCGCCTTGGCGGCCGATGAGCACGGCGCAGTTGTAACGGCGGCCGGCATCGTCGAGCAGGAGCGGGGCGACAACGTAGAGCTCATGCCGGCGGGCGGCCTTGGACAGCGCGGCGATGGTCGGCCCGTCGAGAGACTCGGCCGTGTTCCACGGGTCGGCGGTTTCGAGAATGTTGCAGATTTCCGGGAAAGCGACGATATCGCTCTGCTCCTGGGCGGCATCGGCGATGTAGCCGCACATGCGGTCCAAAGTTTTCTGCAGCCGTCCCGGCTCGTCCGCAGGCAAGGTGGGGAAGTTGACCAGGCTGATGTTGGCATAGCGGCCCATGGGATGCCTCCTGTCGGCTGGGGTCGCAGGATTCAGGTTTCTTTCTCTGCGACCATTTTCGCCGGGAGGAGCGGGTGTGTCAACCGCGTGGGAAGGGTGGGGGAAGGGCAGGAACTGGCGGCAGGCATAGCTGTAAGGGTGGAGACACTCTGGCGGCGGGGCATGTTTTTGCGGGGGGCGTTGCGGGGGATGCCCCCCCGCACAAGGGAGGCCGCTTGCGGCTAACTGCCCCAGCTGAGGAGAGAGGGGAGAGAAGTGAGGAGAGAGAAACGGCCTCCGCGGGCGGCGATTGCAGCATTGCGCGGGTTCAATGTAAGATGCGGAGAACGGCTCCCTCACGATTCAACGCGCCACTGAAAGGCCGCTTCATGTCGAACTCGCAGTCGCGTCCCAACATCATATTCGTGCTTACCGACGACCAGGGCTACGGGGACCTGTCCTGCCTGGGCAATCCGATTTTGAAGACACCTGCGCTGGACCGCATCCACGCCGACAGCGTGCGTCTGACCGATTTTCACGTGGCGCCCATGTGTACCCCGACGCGCGGCGAGCTGATGACGGGCCAGGATGCCCTGCGCAACGGGGCGACGTTCGTCTGCATGGGGCGTTCGCTGCTGCGCGCCGACCTGCCGACGATGGCCGATATCCTGGCGGACAACGGTTATCACACCGGTCATTTCGGCAAGTGGCACCTGGGCGACAACTACCCCTACCGGCCCCAGGACCGCGGTTTTCATGAAACGATCCACCATCCCGCCTTCGGCATCACCTCCGCGGCCGATTACTATGGGAATGACTATTTTGACGACCATTACCGCCACCGGGATGAGATCAAGCAGTACCGGGGCTACTGCACCGATGTCTGGTTCGAGGAGGCGATGCGATGGATGGAGGGCTGCCACAGGCGCGATGAGCCGTTTTTCGCCTACATTGCGACGAATGCGCCGCACGGCCCGTATTGGGTTCCCGACGAATACCGGCAGCCCTATCTGGACGGCATCAAGCGGGATGAGGCCAGCTTTTTCGGGATGATCGCCAACATTGACGAGAATATGGCGCAGCTGGAAAAGTTCCTGCTGGATAACGAAATCCGCGATAACACGATCCTGATCTTCATGACCGACAACGGCACGGCCATGGGTGAGGGGATATTTAACGCGGGGATGCGTGGCAGGAAGACTTCACTATACGAGGGCGGTCACCGGGTGCCCTGCTTCATTCGCTGGCCGGAGGGCGGGCTTGAGGGCGGCCGCGATGTGGGCGGCGTGACGCGCGGGGTCGACATCCTGCCAACACTGATCGATCTCTGTGACCTGCAGGCGCCGGACGGCTGGACGTGCGACGGCCTGTCGCTGGCTGCGCACATGAGGCGGCCAGACAAGACGGTGGCGGATCGCACGTCGGTGGTGCAGTACGGACACGCCAACGAAGGAACCGGATTTGGTTTTACGGGCAGGGAACGGGCCGCGGTGATGTGGGGACAGTGGCGGCTGATCGATGGGCGGGAGCTCTACAACATCGGCGAGGACCCAGGCCAGCAGCGGGACGCGGCCGCGGCCAATCCGGAGCTGGTCAAGCAGCTGCGAGACCAATACGGCGCCTGGTGGGATGGCGTAAGCGATACGATAACGACGTATCAGCCGATTACGGTCGGCTCCGACGCCGAGAACCCGGCCCGGCTGTGCAGCTGCGACTGGGCGTGGGTCTATGCCGATAACCAGAGGGGCATTCGCGGGCCGGTGATGGACAGCGGCACGTGGCACGTTGACGCGGCGCGCGCCGGGCTCTACAGCTTTACGTTGCGCCGCTGGCCGGAGGAGTCCGGCCTGGGCATCTCTGACCCGGCGCCGGTGATGCAGGGCGTGGACGGCAGCTGGCCGGAAGGGAAGGCGCTTCCGGTCGCCTCAGCTTGGCTGCAGGTGGGCCGCAGCGAGCAGACGCTGCCGGTTCCGCCGGACGCCGCGGAACAGACCTTTGAAATGGCGTTGGAACGCGGGCCGACCACAGTGAGGAGCTGGTGGCGAGATGAAGAGGGCCACCAACTGGCAGGCGCGTATTATCTGACGGCTGAGCGATTGCGGGATTGAAAGTTCAGTGGTCAGTAACGGCGTTGAGTCTTTAGCTGTGTGTGAGGCCGCTGGCTACTGGGATGAAGGCAGGTCGCGGCCGTTGGTGAAGCCGGGGCCGCCGGCGGCCATGTGGCCGTAGCTGGCGCCGTTGGGGTCATCCGTCACCCAGAAGGAGAAGAGCGCCCCTGACTGCAGATGGAAACGCAGCCTGCAGGGCTGACCGGCCAGCGCGGAGAGATCGGCGCCGGACGACCATTTCACCTCGGCGCAGGCGCTGTCTTCACTGAGCGCGACGCACGAATCGGCACCCAACCCTTCGACAGTTTCCCCGTTACCGTCCAACACGGACACTCTCAGTTCCCCCTGCGGCGCATTGACGTTGACGAAGAGACGGTCCCCGCGGAAGGTGACCGGTCGCGTCGTCAGCGTGCCGCCACCCGCGTCGGCCTCCATGCGTGCGAAGCCGTCGCGGCGGAGGGTGGCCAGCCCGGTGCTGGCGCCGGCGTACATGACGCGCCGTGACAGGCCGCTATCCCCGACGTCGTTGGGCCCCAGTCTTGGTGACAGGCCGGAGAAACCGGCGAAGTAGAAAAAGATGCGGTCGTGGACGACCAGGCAGAGGCCGCCGCAGGCATGGAGGTAGGCCCGGTTCCAGTCGCCTATCTCGCGGCTGGATGCCAGGAAGGGTGTCCGGTCTGGGCGGCTGAAATGAAAGCCGTCGCGGCTGTAGGCCAGCTCCAGGTCCATCGTTTTGGGAACGCCCTCGGCGGCGCAGATGTCGTTCTCCGGGCCGCGGAAAATGGCGAACATCCCCAACATGAGGCTCTCGTAGGGCGTCACGTTCACGTCGTAGAGGGCGACGCGATGGTTGGGACGGGCGGGGTCGGGCTGGTCGTGGTGGTCGATGCGCTGCCAGAAGACCTCATCGGTCTCCATATCCCACTGCGCGCCTTGCAGGAAGTCGTCCGATTCTTTGTAGAAGCGGGCGCGCAGCCTGGTGGTTTCGTCGATGCGGGCGGCGCGTCGGATGCTCATGCACCATTTGCGGCGGAAGGGGTTGTAGAAAAAGGATGTGTTGTCGCCGACCTGCGTGGTGATGACGGGGTCGCTCCAGTGGATGCCGTCGGGCGAGACCTGCGCCCAGCCTTCGGAGACCATCTCCCCCTTGGCCATTTGCGCCGGCCAGTTTCCGGGCGGGATGGGGGGCTGCCCCGGCTTGGGCTTGTAGTGGCGGTAGTACTGGAACATCTTGAAGCGCTGCGCGGGGTCCGGTGTGTCGTTGTCAAGCCAGACGAGACAGCCGTCGCGGTCGGACCCATCGTGGTTCGGCCAAACCAGGTTGGCGCCCGGCGTGACATCGAGTTGGGGGCGCTCCCAGTGGATGCCGTCAGCGCTGGTGGCCAGGGCGGTGCTGTGGAACCAGCCGGGCATATACCATAGTTTGAACAGGTTGTCCTGCGGGTCGTACCAGGCGCCGTCGTTGAAAGGCGCGGCCATCGGGCAGAAGCCGGAATCCATCTCCTCGTCGGTTTCGGGGCTGAGCACAGGGCTTTGCGGGTGGATTTCCGGTTTGCCATAGACCCGTGTGAGGGAGGTCTCTGCGATCAGGAAGTCGTCCACGAAAAGCTGGCGGCCCAGGTCGATGGGGATGACCTGTGGGGGATGGGAGAGATAGGGCACGGGGATCGGCTCGCGCGAGCCCTCGATCACATTACGCGGCGGCCAGGTCTGCGGGAGGGTGATGCCGTTGTGGAGTGTTTCGTTGGTCATTGCCTTATCTCCGGGAAGGTCTGGGCTGCAGTTGGGTTGGCGCCGCGGGTTACAGAATTGGCCATGAATTGGCCAGAATTAGCCATGAATTAGCCAGAATTGGCCGTGAATTGGCCAGAATTAGCCATGAATTAGCCAGTGCAAGACCAGTATCTACAAGAGGTGCCAGCGTGCTCCTCGCCCTAGGCCTTTGGGCACGACCAAGTCGAGAGTTCGTAGTATAGCCAGATCTTCCCGCACTTGCCGGAGAGTTGCTTGCGGCTTCAATTGGGAATGAATTTCACGCAGCGCTAGTCCGCGACCAACTCGGTTAAGAAGTGCGAGAATCGTCTGCTGCCGCTCGGTCAGGTCCCGCTCTACGCGCTGGGGCGGTACGTAGCCACCAGGACAAAAGCGCACGGTCACGCAACCACCTGCATCCTCAATTTCAGGTCGTGGTAGACCGGCCGATGTTGTCAACTCTGCCATCTTGATCGTACCCCGTCCCCAGGGCAATCGCATCTAATTTTGTAGGCCGATTCCGTTGAAATCATGGCTAGAACAAAGCGCGAATAAGTGGAAATCGGCTTCAGGTTGCTGGATCGCGAGCAGAAGTTGCCGCGGCACCGGCCGTCAGGCGTCGAA
>JAJDZJ010000127.1 GCA_022824685.1 Caldilineaceae bacterium | reverse complement strand
TTTCGACGCCTGACGGCCGGTGCCGCGGCAACTTCTGCTCGCGATCCAGCAACCTGAAGCCGATTTCCACTTATTCGCGCTTTGTTCTAGCCATGATTTCAACGGAATCGGCCTACAAAATTAGATGCGATTGCCCTGAGTTTGGATCCGGACGGTGAATTCTATAGTGGTGGCGTATACATAGCATGTCCTAAGTTGACGACATGGTATGTGGCTGAGACGCGCGGGCTTCTACTAGACGTCACCAGATCTGGGGTTATACTTTCGGGACTTGGCACGGGAGGCCAATGCGGAAATACAGGTATGACTTTGGAATCAGATAAGAGTGAGTCGCGCGAACGGGTCGGTAGGTGTTGAAGAAGCGGGGAATTATACTGCGGACCGGTGTCGACAGTGGCCGCTGCAGTTAGTGAGAGTATGGCGTGTTTACAGGAGATTCGCTTGGCAACCTTCTTCAAATACTACAGCCAGAAACCACCGCGTCAGAGGTTTCGACCATCGCCCACCAACTGAAGCGCACTTCGTGCCCAGTTCAGGGCCGCCTGCATTCCGACAAATGCCCCGTGTCGTATCACGCCATCGCCACATTATTGGGACCCACCCATCCCCTGCAGATCCTAGCAACAAACGGCGCTGCTCAAAGTCGCACTTTACACACCCACCATTGCCGTGGATGACCCCGGTTTGGGAATAGGCAACCCGCCCTCCTTCGTTCCCTCAATATGGAAGGGCACGGCTTCACATATCTGCTGATAAGCTTCCTCGCGCGTCCTACCTGTTGCAACACAGCCGGGCAGGTCGGGCACGTAGGCGCAGTAGTTGCCTGTCGCTTTTTCAATCACGACCGCATACGCAAGCCTTAACATTGTCCCCCCTTTTTGCGTAGTGCGTATCGGCCACGCTCGATAAACGCGCTATACCTGAAACGCAATAAGCAGTAAACTAAGAACATCAAGCCCGACCTGCCAATATCCCCTACCCCAACGGAGGCCGCGCCATGAACCTCAACCTCCCGCCCACCCCCATTCCCGACCGCGTCTCCATCACCGGCCCCCTGCCCGCCAACCAGCGCACCACCTACGCCCAGCTCGACGGCCCCGGCTGCATCCAGCACATCTGGGTCGTCCTTTCCCGCCCCGAAAACCTGCCCCACGCCAGCCGCAAGGCCATCATCCGTATCTACTTCGACGACGAACCCGTCCCCTACGTCGAGGCGCCCGTCGGCGACTTCTTCGGCGTCATGCACGGCCTCGGCTGGTACCCTATCGACACCCACTACCTCTCCGCCAAGGCCTGGATCGGCTACAACTGCTACTTCCCCATGCCCTTCGCCCGTTCCGCCCGCATCGAGTTCGAAGCCGGCCCCGAAGACAACCGCGCCTACCTCCAGGTCGACTGGCACCGCTATCCCGGCCAGACCCTCCACGAACCCCGCCGCTTCTGCGCCCGCTGGCGCCGTGAGATGCCCACCCAAAGCTACGGCGAAGAATACCTCATGCTCGACGCCGACGGACCCGGCCAGCTCCTCGGCTTCGTCTACGGTGTCCGCCTCCTTGACGACACCGACCGCTGGAGCCACGGCGGCGCCGAGAACATCTACATTGACGGCGAAGGCGAGCATCCCGCTTTCCTGCGCGGCATCGGCGGCGAAGACACCTTCGGCGCCGGCTATGGCGGCGCCCTCCACCCGCCCGAAACGCACCACTACGCCGCCATGCCCTACTACGTGCATGACGACGTCGGCGAAGCCCGCCCCGCCCAGCGTCTCGTCGGCTACCGCTTCTTCGAAAAGGACACCCTCCCCTTCCAGCGCTCCATCCACATGCGCTTCGGCTGCATGGCCAACGACATCTGCTCCACCACCTACTGGTACCAGGAAAGCCCGGTCCGCCCCTTCTTCACCATGCCCGACTGGCCCCAACTCCTCCCCGGCGTCGAGCTCCCTCGCGACACCCACGACCTTACCCTGCCCGCCAGCGGCGAATGGTGGCTCTGCGGCCCCTTCGCCAACCACGACGGCCAAGCCATGGCAACCACCCTCCCGCCCGAGACCGCATTCGAACCCGACGCAACCTACGACGGCCTCCACGGCGCCGAGTCTGCCTGGCTGACCGAAGGCTCGCGCCAGCAGGGCAGGGACAGGGCCCGCTGGCATCGCCGCGCCGCCCACCACGGCTTCATCGACTTCAACCACCTATTCCGCCCCTGGGGCCGCGGTGTGGGCAAAACCGACATCGGCGCCGCCCTCGCACGCTGCACACTCCACGCCCCCGCCGACACCACCGCCACCCTCCACCTCGCCTGGGACGACGCCCTCACCCTGCGCGTAAACGACGATCTTATCGACCTCGGCCACAACTACGCCCTCCGCGCCCGCAGCCTCCCCGTACAGCTGCGTGCCGGCGTCAACACGGTTGTCCTCAAACTCAGCAACGAACCCGGCTCCAACCACGGCGGCTGGGCCTTCGCCTTCCGCGCCGAAACAGCCGACGGCACAACCCTCACTCCTGGCGCCGGCGACAAAGGATAGGATCTACGCTAAAATAGCAGCAGCTGAAGGCTGAACTGCGTTGAAGTGAAACGTCTACGAGAGGAAGGAAGTATGACTCTGGCGGAAATGACAATCGACGAACAAGCCCGAACCCGCTTCCAGGAGGACGGATACTGGCTCGGCCCCCAGATATTCGACGCCCGCCAGCAGGAAGAACTAGCCTACGCCGTCGACGAAGTCAACGCCGGCCGCTACGAGACCGGCCGCGAACCCCTCGCCCGCTTCTGGAGCCCCGGCGACGACCCCTACGCCCTCCACAAGGTCGACAACTCCCACTGGTGCAACCCCGTCCTCGCCGAAGCCGTCATCAATCCCCGGATCGGACGCCTCGCCGCCCAGCTCCTCGACACGCCCGCCGTCCGCCTCTGGCACGAGCAGATCCTCACGAAGCCCGCCGGCGGTCACGAGACCGCCAACGTCGCCTGGCACCAGGACTACAACTACTGGCGCAGCAGCGACCGGCCCCAGATGCTCACCGCCTGGATTCCGCTCCAAGAAGTCAACCCCGAGATCGGCACAATGCACTTTGTCAAGGGAAGCCACAAATGGGGCTGGCACGCCGAGTACAGCCACTTCGGCCGCTACGACATGGCCGAACAGGAGCGCGTGATCCGCCAGTACATGCCCGACGGGGCCGAATACGAAACCGCCCCGCTCAACATGCAGGCCGGCCGCGTCAACTTCCACCACTGCCTTACCCTGCACGGCTCCGGCCCCAACCTCGCCCACCGCCAGCACCGCCGTGCCATCGCCATCCACATCCAGGCCGACGAATGCCTCTTCCGCAAAACCGGCGACCAGGCCGACAACCACCAATGCGCCCAGGAAATGCACCGCCTCGGAAAGTCCTACGGCGACAAATTCATTGGCGACTACTGGCCCGAACTCTTCAGCTACTAAAGCTCAATTTCCCGCCGCCATCCACGGACCATAACCCGCCATGCACTTCAAAGAACATCAGCAAATCATGCTCACCGCCCCCGTCATCGGCGACGAGCAAGAAGAACTGAAACCGGGCGATGTGGGTACCATCATCCACATCCACCGCAATCAAGAAGCCTTCGTCGCGGAGTTTCTCTCACTCGACGGCGAAACGATCGCCATCGCCACCGTCCTTCCGTCACAAGCCCGCCCAGTAACCGGCTCCGACCTCACCCACGCCCGAACCGTCCCCGCAACCGCCTGATCGGAATAACACGCGCCCCGCCCGACAGACGCAACCAAAAACTGGAAACTGACTACGAAAAACTGCCCCTAAGGCCTATAAGTCCTCTCCGGCTCACGCGGCAACACCAGCGCCTCCGCCGAAATCAGCATCGCCGCGCCGCTGGCCGCCTGCTCCAGCGCCGCCTTCACCACCAGCGTCGGATCAACGATCCCCGCCGCCATCATATCGCGCACACACCCCTGGCCCACCTCATACGCGAACCCCGGCCCCCGCTCGCGACACGCGTTCACAACCAGCGGACCGTACGCATCCGAATTGGCCGCGATCGTGCGCGCCGGCTCCTCCAACGCCCGCGCCAGCGCCCGCACTGCCATCGCCTCCTCACCGTGTCCGCACGCAGCCGCCTCCACCGCCGGTGCCGCGTCCAGATAGGCCGCGCCCCCGCCCGGCACAACACCGCCCTCCAGGCCCACCTGCACGACCTTCACCGCATGCGCTGCCCGCTCCACCAGCGCATTGCGCTCGCTCTCCGTATACGCGCCCACGCGCAGCTCACCGATCCCGCCCTGCACGCGCCCGATCCGCTCGCGCAGCTGCTCTCTCTCCTCTCGCTCTTCTACCAACTCAAGCCGGCTCTGCAGCATGTCAATATGCGCATCCACCTCCTGCGCATCGCCGCCGCCTCCAACCACCGACACATACTCGCCCGTCGCCACCAGCCGCTCAGCCCGCCCCAGGTCATCGACCGTAAGATCATGCGGCCCCATGCCGGCCACGTCCGTGATAAAACGGGCGCCCGTCAGCAGCGCAAAATCGCGCATCATATCCCGCCGCAGATCCTCCACCGGCTTGATCCGCGCCGCGTAGGTCGTCACCGGCCCGCGCCCGTTCGCCGCAACCAGCGTACTGATCGCCCTCTCCCACATGTTCTTGCAGATGATGAACAGCTTGTCCCCGCCCGCCTCCTTCACCAGCTCCAGCAGATGCAGCACATGACCCGGCTCCTCAAAATGGAAGTCGGCCACCACCACATGCGGCTCGTCCAGCGCCGCCACATACCTGAACTTGTCGCTCACCAGATAACGCGAAATATACTCGCCCGGAAAGCGCGACCCCTCGCGGAACCCGTATGTATGCCCAAACCCGTACCCCGGCTGAATCAGAATGTTCCCATACGGCCCCAGCACGTCGATCATCTCAGCCAGCAGCTGCGCCAGGCGCGGGTCATCGATCACCGCCCGCGCCACGCCCGCCACATGCTCCGGCTCCGTCAGCGGGATCGACATCGTCCTCAGCGCGCCGACCGCCGCCTGCACCCCCTTCTCCAGCCCCCGCTGCAGCAGCACCGGATCCGCCCCGCCCACGATCAGACGGTGCAGCTCGCGGGCAATGCCCCGCGCCAGCACCGCCGCCGTCACGCTGCCGTCGCCGAACCGGTCGCGCATATGCCATACAACATGCCGCATCATCATCGCGCCCGCGTTCTCCACCCGGTCCGGCAGATCCGTGAAGCGTCGGGCGATCGTCGCGCCGTCCTCCAGCGGCTCAAAGCCGGTCGCATTCACCCGCTGGCTCACGATATGCCCGCCCCGCGGACCGAGCGTCAACGACAGCAGCCGCGCCAGCGTGTCGAACCCGCGCCGCATCGGCTCGCGGCTCTCAGCCCCGAACACAACCGACGGCACGCGCAGCGAACGCGCGCCAGAGCCGCCCGCAGAGGCCCGCGCTCGTGTCGGCATGGCTCAACCCTTCAGAGCGCCGAGCGTGATGCCGCTGACAAAATAGCGTTGCAGAAAGGGGTAGACAACCAGAATGGGGACGACCGTCACCAGCGTCTGCGCCGCACGAAGCGAACGGTCCGAGAACATGTCGAAATCCTCGGGGTTGCGCATGAACTCGTTCATGTCCATCTTCACGACCACCGTGCGCAAAAAGGTCTGCAAGGGGATCAGATCCCGGTCCGCGATCAGAATCATGCCGTCGAACCAGGCGTTCCAATGACCGACCGCGCCGAACAGCGTAAGCGTCGCCAGCGCCGGCACCGAGA
The DNA here is from genome assembly GCA_022824685.1 of Caldilineaceae bacterium. Lineage (GTDB taxonomy): Bacteria > Chloroflexota > Anaerolineae > Caldilineales > Caldilineaceae > Bin5. The sequence continues at coordinate 15,934 of JAJDZJ010000127.1, read as the reverse complement.
TCGGCAGATAAACGTGCAGCAGGATCTGCCAGTACGTGGCGCCGTCAATGATCGAGGCCTCCTCCAGCTCCTTGGGCACGCGGCGGAAGAAGTTCATCATCAGGATCACGTTCCACAGCGGCAGCGCCTGCGGAATAATCAGCGCCCAGATCGTGTTCAGCATGCCCAGCTTGCGAATCACGAGGAACCACGGGATCAGCCCGCCGTTGAAAAGATACGCGAACACCACCGAGCCCATAATGATGTTGCGGAACGGCATCTCCTCCTTGCTCTTCGACAGTGGGAAGGAGATCAGAATGATCAGCAGCATCTGCAGCGTCGTTCCAACCACCGTCCGAATCACCGAAATCCAGAACGCGTTCAGAAAGACGCCCGCCTCCAGCACCTTCTCGTACGTGATCGCCGTCGGACGCACCGGCCACAGCGTCACCAACCCGCCCGTCGCCGCCGCCCGGTCGCTGAACGAAAGCGCCAGCAGATGAATCAAGGGAATCACACAAGACAGCCCCAGCGCCAGCAGGAACGTATGATTGAATATATCAAAGACCCGCGACCCAAACCCCCGCCGCTCCGCCCTGTTCATGGCGTTTCCTAACTAACCTCTATCCACTGACCACTGCGGTCTCATCGTGACCGAAATCGTAGCGCAGCCCGATGCCGATGCCGGCGCCACCCAGGCGGCGCCGGCTACCGTGCGTCCGGGGTCATTCCTCGTCTATGGGGATATAGATGCCGGAGCCGATGACCAGCTTCTCGTCGGAGGCGCCCAGCTGAAGGCTGACGGCGTAGCCGAGCTTGGGGGAACCGGTATCTTCGTCTCCTTCGATGGCCGGGTCGTCGTAGTGATACTGCAGAAAACTCTTACCCTCGCGCCGTGCGCCTCCTATCAGCAGCTCGGCGAACGGCACGCCTTTGGAGTCGACCCTAGTCATGTCGGTGGGATTGCCTTCGCGGAAGGGCTCAGTCCCGTGAAAGAGGGTGACGCCCCCTCCGCTCACGACATACAGGTAGATGGAGCCTGACTTCCAGTCCCCTCCTTCGACCCGGAAAGCGTTCTTGATCTCGACGAGGGGGGGACCGCCTTCGAACCTGAGGGCCTCCTGGTAGATCCTGGCCGCCTCTTCGACAAAGGTGATCAGTGTCTCGCGGTCCACCACTTCCGACGCGGTGACCGCGGGCGTGGGAAGATCGGCGATGCGGACCTGGACATTGGAGACGTCCTGCGAGTAGCCGCCGACGAGCACGAACCGCCGTCTGAATGGGACGGCGTATGCGGTCTTCGGCCCGTCGTCGTAGTATTCGACGAAACCACCGCCTTGGGCAGCGGCCGCCAGGAGTTCCTGGACGACTTTGGTTCCGCGGTCATCCTCGATGTCGATCAGGCTTCTGTCTTCGGCGGCACGGTCGTTCCCGTGCGCGTAGACGTTTCCGTTCTCGGCGAAGATGATAAGGTAGGTCGAGCCGGATTTCCAGTCGCCCTCCGTTTTGACCCACTGCTTGAGCTTCGCCGCTGCGTCCAGGGTTGTGGTGATCCTTTGGATTTCGGCGTGGGCTGCGAGGACGAAGGCCTTGAGGCTTTCGGGGTCGGTGACCTGGTCCGCGGTTATCTGGCCCATGGCGGGTTCAGCCTCGTCCATAGGGGGTATTGGCCGGCAGGCCGCCAGGACCATCCCTAACAACGCGACAATTGCGATCTTAACAAATGATCGTCGGGAAACTGTATGGTTTGTCATTGTTTTTTCCTTTCCGCAAAGTGGTGAAGCAGGCGTTCCGATGCGCGCCGGCGTGAATTCGGTCAACAACTCCGCTGTCAACGGCGAGGCCCGCAGCCAAAACTGCTATCTGACCATGGCAATTCAGTGGAACTGTCGGCGTTCTGCTGGAACTGACTGCCCTTTTGCGAGTCGTGCCTTACCCTATTTTACGTTTGAATCCAATTACATTCACACTCCCGCAGGCCGTCGCGTACGCACATGCATCAAGCCCAAACCGCATACCCTCTGCATTGACACCAACCGCCTGCAACGTGTCCTTACTCTCCTCATTCAAGCAAATGGCCCTTCACCAACCAGCAAGAGGCCCCCACGAACCCCTACAGTTCTGACCACTAACCACTGACCATTGCAGTTAAAACACCTGATAATACGTAAACCGCGAAATCAACCGCAAACTCACCACAATCAAAATCAGCCCCAGCACCGAACGCACCAGCCCCACCGCCGTCGCCAGACTGAAACGCGCCCCCAGCAGACCCTCTCGGTAGATCCACGTGTCCAGAATATCGCCCGTCGAATAGACCGCCGGATTGTACAGGTTCAGCACCTGGTCGAAACCGGCCGCATTGAAGAGCAGCCCGAAATCCAGGCACAGCACCAGCAGCAGCGTCGGCAGAACGCCCGGCAGTATGATATACAGCACGCGCTGAAATCGGCCCGCCCCGTCGATCGCCGCCGCCTCCAGCAGCTGCGGATCGATACTCGTCAGCGCCGCCAGATACAGGATCGTCGCCCAGCCCACCTGCTGCCACAGATGGCTGGCGACCAGCGTGGGCACAAAAGTCCGGTTGTTGCCCAAAAAGATGATCGGCTGCTCCACCCCCCACCGCTGCAACAGCTGGTTGACCACACCCGCCGAGCCCAGCATCTCCAGCATGATCCCGCCCAGCACAATCCACGACAGGAAATAGGGCAGATACACCAGGCTCTGCACGCTCCGCTTGTAGAACAGCTTCCGCACCTCGTTCAGCAGCAGCGCCAGAATCACCGCGCAGAACTGCAGCGTGACGATCTTCGAGGTCGCGATCACGATCGTATTGCGGAAAATCTGCCAGAAGGAGGGGTTGTCCAGCATCAGCTGAAACTGCTTCAGCCCAACCCACTGAGATTTGGCAAAGCCCAGCGCCGGCTTGTACTCCTGGAACGCGATCCGGATCCCGTACATCGGGTAATAGCTCAGCAGCGCCAGGTGAATCAGCGCCGGGATCACCATTACGTACAGCGGCCACAGCCGCGGCAGATAGCGAACAAACCTCGAGGCCTGTTCCTTCAGATCATCTACAACCGGAGACAACGCTTGCATAACAAAAAAGTGGATAGCGGGTACCCCCACTATCCACTATCCACTATCCGCTACCCACTACTTTGCCGCCCACCACTCGTTAATTTCCGCAAGGACCGCCTCGCCGCCCTGCGCCAGCCATGTCGTCACATACTCGTCAAACGCGTCCACGGGCACCTGGCCGGTGATGATCGCGAAGTAGGTCTCGTCGGTCAGCGTCTGCAGCTGCGTCCACTTCTCCTTCTGCAGCTCCGTCGGCGCCGCGTTCCACTCGTTGCGGATCGTGTCCTCCAGCGAGTGCTCCGCCAGGAACAGCCAGCCTTCGTCCTGCATCGTCTGCAGACCGGTCGGATCATCCAGCAGCAGCTCCATCATCGCGTCCCACTCGTCGCGCGGCACCGTCTCCTTATAGTTCAGCTTCCACTGGATATTGTTCATGTTCGAGGTCGGGCTGATGTTGGCGCCGCCGCGCGTGTTGATGACACCGTACCCGTGCGTGCCGCCGGACAGAGGCACAACCCTGTCCTCGCCCTCGACCCACTCATAGTTGTGGCCTTCGAAACCGTGATAGCGCCGCTGCGGGCTCAGCACGATCTCCGCCTCAAAGTTCGCCTGTTTCAGAATCTTGTCAATGTGTTCCGAACCCTTGCGGAACGGGAACACACCTGTGCGCAGCGGGCTGAAGTAGTTCTTGCCCTTGCGCACCGGGCCTGCGGGCACGTCGAACCAGTCCCAGGTGGCCTCAGGGTCATTCGCCATGCTGCCGATCGCCCCGGCCACCACACCACCCCAGGGGTGCGTGTAGTTCATGCCCACGCGGTTGCCCTCGACCTCGGTGCGGTTCTCCTGGTAGCCCTTCGTGAAAAAGTCGGGGCTCAGGATCTTCTTCTCGTACCAGCGGCGGACCAACGCCAGCGCGTCCTTCATCGCCGGGTCGATGCCGTCGAACTTCAGGCCGCCCTGCCCGTCCTTGGTGAAGGTGCTCACGCTCGTATACCAGGACGGCAGCACGCCAAACCCGCCGAAGACCGGCCCCAGGCCGCCGTACCAGCTCTGCAGGTCACGCGACGCCATCACGCCGACCGTCGTGCCGGGGGGGCCCGCGCCCAGGTCGTTCGTGACGAAAGCCTCGGCAACCGCCTCCATCTCCTCCAGCGTCGTCGGCGCATCCATACCCACCTTGTCCAGCCAGTCCGTGCGGATGAAGAGGATCTGCTCATCCTGGCCTGCCTGGGCAATGCTCGGGAACGCCATCTTGCGGCCGTCAATCTCCGCGTAGGCCCACAGCTGGTGATCGCCCCACTCCTGCGACTCCTTGACCCACTTGGGGTGCGCGGTCGCCTCATAGACATCGGTGATGTCCGCCACCAGGTCGCCCGCGACCATGTCCTGGAACATTCCCAGCGCGATGCCCGGCATCAGGTCCGGAATATCGCCGGCCGCCATTGCCAGGTTCATCTTCTGGTCGCGCTCCTCGCCCTGCACATACGTCCAGGGGATATCGTACTCAATGCCGAACAGCGCCTTGATGTAGCGCAGGCTGATATTGTCGTAAATGTCGTCGTCGCCCTGGAACCGCGTATCCGCGTCCGTGCGCGTGAACGAAGTGATCGTCACCCCTGGATTCAGCGGCATCCCTTCCGGCAGGTCCGGCAGGTCGGTCGTCCAGCCCTTGGCATGGTCCGGCGAGCCCGGCATCAGCCCCAGCGGCGTCAGGATCTCCTCCGCCGTCATCGCCGTCATCGGCGCGGACTCCGCCACCGCCTCCGGCGCAGCCGGTTCAGTCGCACAGCCGGCCAGCAGCACTCCGCCGCCAGCAACAGCCGCCCCCTTCATAAAGTCGCGACGTGAAACTGAAGATTTCGCCATCGTGCATTCCCCCCTCGGCGCAAAGCCGCTATGTCTTCTGTATGTAACTGTACTCTATAAATCTAGCGCGCTGGTCGAATCCGGTGGACAAAACAGTGAGGCAATTCCCCGCGACTATAGCACGGCCTCCCCACCACTGTCAAACACGCTTCGCCCAAAGGGTCTATCCCGGCCCACAGGCCACCGCATCTCGGATCCTCACTTCAGGAACCGACACATCACACGACAATTCGAGGACCGCCCCACCACCGCCACGGAAGCTACTTACCTCACAAAAAATGCGGATAGCAAGCAACGCCCCACTATCCACTGACCAACTACTGACCACCGGCCACTGCAGTGCTGACCACTGATCACTGACCACTGACCACTGACCACTGCAGTTCTGTGCGGTCAGGCCTTCGGCCCTCCCTTGTGCGGGGGGAATCCCCCCGCAACGCCCCCCTAAACACCATGCCACGTTGGCGCCGGTGCGCCGGCGGGTTTCTATTCCCCCGATCGCTCACCCCTGCCGTGCGGCGAAGCCCCCCGCCGCGACCACGGCAGGTTCAGGCCCCGTCCCTGCCCTGAGCCCCCCCAATCCCCACACTCTCCGGTAGGGGCAGGCCTTGTGCCTGCCCTTTGCCCCCACCCAAAATACAATCTCCCCCAGCGCCCGCAAACCTGCGCGCACAAAAAAGTGGATAGCGTGCCCATCCCCGCTATCCACCAAAAACTAGAAACTCGAAACCAAAAACTTGCTAGCTCTTCGCGTCCCACCACCCGTTTATCTCAGCCAAAATCTCATCCCCACCCTGCGCCTTCCACCTCGTCACATACTCGTCGAACGCATCCACAGGCAACTGGCCCGTGATGATCCCGAAATAGGTCTCGTCCGTCAGCTTTTGCAGCCCGCTCCACTTCTCCTTCTGCAGTTCGGTTGGCGCCTCCGTCCACTCGTTGGGGATCGTGTCCGCCAGCGAATGCTCCGCCAGAAACAGCCAGCCCTCGTTCTGCATCGTCTGCAGACCCGTCGGGTCGTCCAGCTTAAGCTCCATCATCGCATCCCAATCCTCGCGCGGCACCGTCTCCTTGTAGTTGAGCTCCCACAGGATTCGTCTCATATTCGAGGTCGGGCTGATATTGGCGCCGCCGCGGGTCCTGATAAGCCCGTATCCGTGCGTGCCGCCCGCCAGCATCTCAACCCTGTCCTCGCCCTCGACCCACTCGTAATTGTGGCCTTCGAATCCGTGATAGCGCAGTTCCGGACTGAGCACGAGCTCAGCCTCGTGATTCGCCTGCTTCAACACCTTGTCCACGTGTTCAAAGTCCTTACGGAAGGGGAAGACCGATTGCAGCAGCGGCCTGTAGAAATTCTTGCCCTTGCGCACCGGGCCTGCCGGCACATCGATCCAGATCCAGCGGGCCTCAGGGTCATTGGCCATGCTGCCCATGCCCCCGCCGACCACACCGCCCCAGGGATGCGTGTAGTTCATGCCCACGCGATTGCCCTCGATCTCGGTGCGGTTTTCCTGGTAGCCCTTCGTGAAAAAGTCGGGACTCAGAATCTTCTTCTCGTACCAGCCGCGGATAAACGCCAGCGCATCTTTCATCGCCGGCTGAATACCGTCGAAACGCAGTCCGCCCTGCCCATCCTTGGTGAAAGTACTTACCTCGGTGTACCAGGAGGGCAGCACGCCAAATCCGCCGAAGACCGGTCCCAGCCCGCCGTACCAGCTCTGCAGGTCGCGCGACGCCATCACACCGACGGTCGTTCCGGGCGGGCCCGCGCCCAGATCGTTCGTGACGAAAGCCTCCGCCACCGCTTCCATCTCCTCCAGCGTCGTCGGCGGCTCCATGCCCACCTTCTCCAGCCAGTCTTCGCGGATGAAGAGGATCTGCTCATTTTGGCCCGCCTGGGCAACCCTCGGGAACGCCTTCTTGCGGCCGTCCACCTCGGCAAAGGCCCACAGCTGGTTATCGCCCCATGCCAGCGACTCTTTGACCCACTTCGGGTGCGCCGTCGCCTCATAGACGTCCGTAATATCCGCCACCAGGTCGCCCGCTACCATGTCCTGGAACATCGACAGCCCGATCCCCGGCATAAATTCTGGAATATCCCCGGCCGCCAGCGCCAGGTTCATCTTCTGGTCGAGCTCTTCGCCTCGCACGTAGGTCCAGGGAATCTCAAAATCGATCCCGAAGAGCGCCTTGTGATAGCGCAGACTGATATTGTCATAAATGTCATCGTCGCCCTGGAAGCGTGTATCCGCGTCCGTGCGTGTAAACGAAGTAACCGTCACCGGCGGCGACAGCGGCATCCCCTCGGGCGGGTCCGGCAGCATCGTCGTCCAGCCCTTGGCATGGTCCGGCGAGCCCGGCATCAGCCCCAGCGGCGTCAGGATCTCCTCGGCCGTCATCGCCGTCATCGGCGCCGGCTCCGCCACCGCCTCCGGCGCAGCCGCTTCAGGCGCACAGCCGGCCAGCAGCACCCCGCCGCCAACAACAGCCGCCCCCTTCATAAAACTGCGACGTGAAACCGAAGACTTCGCCATTGTGCGTTCCTCCCTCGGCGCAAAGCCGCTATGTCTACTGTATTGAACTGTACTCTACTGATACAACGCGCTGGTCGAATCCGGTGGTCAAAAGAATGTGGCAAATACCGCGCGACCATAGCACGGCTCACCAGCAGTGTCAAACACCATTTTGGGGAGTGATATCCCGGAATTCTGCCCAACTCAGTGCAGCGAGTACCGACGGCTGGCCAGTTTCTGTTTTTTTTTTGAGATTCAGCGGCGCGACGGGGACTGTTGGCAAGTGGCAGAGCACACGTTGGCGCGGTTCTAGAGAAGGCGGTCAGCGTCCGCGATAGTCGCCCCGAAACACCTCCTTGAAGTGCCAGCTGGTGTAGTCTTCATTGGGATAGTGGGTCTGCCGCTGCGGGGGACTGAGCTTCTCGCTATGAAAGCGCATCGGCCATTCATGAAAGCCTGCAGTGCCGTGGGTGTATTCGGATACGAGAACCTCCAGTTTTTGGAAAGGGTGAAGGCGCCGCGGTTAAACTGCCAAAAGTCAAGCGAACAGTGAGACTAGCCGTTGATCTTTAAGTCTCTCCTCTTGATGAGTGTCAATCCCTTCTTCCGTTGGTGGCTTCACTAGCCCTAATATGTAATCTTGAAGTTGTCGTGTGGAAAACTTACATCCGCTAATTCGACAATTCTATCTGCGCACGACCAATAATGAAGATGATGCGACGGGTCAATGTCCCGTCGCCAGGCGCGATCCTTCCCTCGAATTTGTTGAGGGTTGCCACCGCCTTTACCCGATCTCAACGCATGGACGTCGTCTAGGTTAGAGCCCTCCAGCGTCTCAACTATGGCTCTCAATATTTTTTGCGGTAACGCTCCTTCTCTACGGCAAGCCCTTAAGGCAGTGGCAAGAAAGTTGTCCCCAACTCGAAATTTCGGGAGTTCGTCCCATCTGGCCCTTTCTTCACTCTTTAGGCGTGATGTGAACAGGGCAACGCGAACGGCCGCTCTAATCCCCATTTTGTCCTGAGCGCTGGCGAGCATTGATGCCCCGTCCAAACACTCCATTAACCCGCCAATGTCATCACAGATTAGGACCTCTCCCTCGAATACTTCAGGATAGAAAGGAAGGTCGCTAAGGTCGCAGCGGTCGTGTTGTATCTCGTCAATTACGGCTCGCACATTTACGACCTGACTTGGAGCGTGTCTAAGGACGAGTGCATGAGAGTGCATAGATTCTATCGAGCACTTGCGAAGAATCGCAGTCAAGATCAGACAGCGAGAAAGGTCTGAACGTAGCGCATCGCCAACTGACTGACACAAGATGTCGGGGGAGACGCACAAATTTTCAAATTGAACATTGCTGACTCCAAAATATTCCTCAAAGGTTTGTTGACTTTGACCAAGTAATTTCAGAATTACTGTGTTTAACGTATTTGCATCGAAGTCTTCGATGCCAGTGTATGCGATTAGCTTTCTCAATTGAGGATAGAATGGGAAAAGTTCATCGCTTATCAGCGCTGCGCAGGAATTCTGAGACATATTCACTTCCATCCAGGAAGAATCTAGCAGTCTGCTCCAACCTAAGACTGTTTTGACGTATCTATAAGCATCTTCGGCAGGGACATTGTGTGGAGGCACTGCCAAAGCTCCAGCATCAATTGTCACGCTTGGCATAGCTATCGCTCCCGCTGTGATCTGCGCTTCCTTACGGATGCCATGAGAATGGCCTCTGCCTCTTGTTGGCTCTGATCGAAGAACCCCTCGGGCCAATCTAGAATGGCACCGTACTCGTTTATTTCGACCTCGCGGAATATCGAACTAGCGTCTGGTCGCTCAACAAAATAGACTTTCACCGCCTCTTTCCACGTGTTTCGGTCACCTGCCGCAGCGATACGAAATCTGATACGGTTAATCAAATACTCGCTGTGCGTCTCAAGAATACACTGCTTGCCGAGTTGAGTAAGTGAAAGTAGGAAGTCTCCGAGAAGAGTTTGCACCTTTGGGTGTAAGTGCAACTCGGGCTGCTCAAAAATCAACGTAGTATCTGGCTCCGAAAGCAAACTGGCAACCAAAATAGGCAGAACCTGACTTACACCAACACCTACATGAGTCAAATCGTGGGAACGATTTGCTCCTGAAATCTGAACTGTCAATTCATGTCCCAACTTTCCACGGTCTCTGCTGACGACTTCTTTTGCCACTCCTAGGTACTGAAGCCAGTCGACGACTGCACTCTCTAGTGAACTGGCAAGTGGCTTGGGATCAACTTCTGCTCTAGAAAATGCTGATGTGGGGATATACTCGATTTCTCGGCTTTTGTGCAACTCCAAGACAGCGGCAGTGTGCTCACCTTTGAGACCTACGTCAGAAGGATCAGCTGTAGGTGACAGAGGATAAAGTGGCTTGGGCTCGTCGCGAAGTGGTCCAAGATAGCGGACTGATTCAGTGAAAAACCTTTCGAGATATCGCACGCCATCCCGGACAACTAGAGAAGGAGGAAGTTCCTCTGTGCCAAAATCTTCCTTGCGCTCCTCTCGTACAGCGCTATATACCAATGGCTCAAAATCTTGACTGTCTGTCAGCTTGTCGAGTATTCGTCGCCGAAGGGCAGAAGGAATGCCCCTAAAGGCTAGAGCGAACGCATCTATTGAGGCGGACCTAAATGGGGATGGATATAGACCTTGTCGGGTTTGCACCCGCGACAATTCCTCCGAGAGCACCCTCTGTGCCTCACTGCCTGTGCTTCCAGCCGCATTGAGAATGAAGTCGGTTACCTTTTGGGGAACAGCTATTTTCCTATCGTGGTAAATGCGACGTGTAAAGTAACTGGGTAATTTACCCCCCTCCAGTGTATCCAATATGGTCTTTGCGTCTTCAATTGCTCTGTCCACTCCGACTGAAAGTCGTTCAGGAAGAAAGTGGCCGAGGTAGCATCCCACAAGCCTTGCGCTTACGAATTCTTCTTTAATTTCATTAAATGAATTGCGGTCAACATTGACTTCGTATTTAAGGGAAGTCCGATTTTCGACACGGTCAGGTGAATCTATCCACTTCTGCTTCGCCTCATACCCAGAAGCCTCAGCCAAGCCTACATTTATGAAAAACCTTCGAAATTGTCCATCGGGATTGCGCGCAATTACTGACAATTTTGACGACAATAGACGCGGTTGAATTTGTCCAATTTCTATCTCACCTTCTTGCATATCGGCATCAAAAGAAATATCGCAAGTGACTGATGACAGTTCGTGCCTAGAAAAGCCATAACTCCTGGGCGATCGTAGACCTGGAATCACATTCCGGTCTTGGGTGAATGGGTTGGGTTGAACAGTCCATCCGATGGAAATCCGATCGGCACTGCTATTTTCACTTCGTAGGTCATCATATTGGCCAAGGCGGGTCAAAGAACCATTCAGGATGACAGATCTCGAAGTAACCCTATGAGCCAGAGTTTGAGCCACGAGCAGAACGGGCTGCAGGAAAGTACTCTTGCCACTACTGTTTGCACCCGCGAAAATCGTCAAAGGTGCAATGTCCAATTCAGTGCCTTCACGTATTGATTTGAAATTGGAGACCTTCCACTTTGTAATCACTTTGACATTCTCCGTTCTCTGTGTTGCTTGAAAAAGCAGCTCCAAATGCGAATAGTGGAAAGTTAGCCGTGTTGGCGGTAAAGTCGGTTCTACCTTCTGATTCTTGTGGATGGAATCGCGGTTATGCAGGCCACTGAAGTGACGGTAATGCCATAGAGGGATTTTTCGGTCTGGAAGTTCAAGACGTCTTGACGGAGGTAGGTACTAAATGAAGAGCCTATAGTCGTATGACGACGCGCCGAAACGTTGCAGAAGAGACCCGATGCGCGCAATCTCATTTGATGACTGAAGCGTAGCGGGCATCCTACTATACAGGTCGAAAGAATTCCAATTCATCTTGGAAAGTCCAAGTATTTCAGAACAAATCCTTTCGAGAGGGGCAGAACCCACATGCCTACGGATCGTAAGCGGCGAGGGGATACGCCTCTTGCCCTGGTAGTACCTAAGATTAGGGTTGTTTGCAGCAGCAGTTGCTCCATGAACCCACAGAAGAGCAGAGAAATCTTCTTTCCTTATTACTGTACCTCGCCGCACAGGATAACCGTCAATCGAACTATGACCGGATCGGTCAGTCTTCGAAGCAACATATCGAAGTGCGTGGTCCACTTGTATCTCTACCATGTCAATGGCATTAACACCACTAAGGCCTGCAAGGAGCCCTTTCTTTTCTTCTCTTAGGAATGGAGTGCGCTTGTGGACCACTACCCTGCTCGGCAGTTCCATGCGGGCATCGAAAAAGAGCTGCCGGATGGCTTCACCGGTTCGGCGAGCATCGTCCTCAGACATAAAAGGATTCTTCCTTCGAATGATAGGATTCTCAATCTTGCTCAGGCGATATTGGAGACCCTCTCCCTGAGGACTGTAGATGTGACTGCAACCAAGCACAATATGCGCCCCTCTCTCGGCCAACCTATCTACACTAAATCCGAGTCCGACATAAGCAGTATCCCGATCGAGCCCTTCCAAGAACCAAGGAGTTCGCATGCCCTTTACGTAGAGGGCGAGCGAAAGCCACCACCAGACACGACATTGCTGGATGTCTGATAACGTTTCCTGAGTCAGAAATTGTGTTGCTATACCACGCTGAACTGCGAAGGCTTTTACAAAGTCATGCACATCGAAGCGTTCGTGTTCATCGTAGTAACTCCGAAAACCTGCCCATCGTTGGGGAAAGAAGACGAGGACGACATGTGGCAGATAGGAAGATTGAAGAGAGTCTATTGCCCGTGTTATTCGATGAGCAATTGACCTGGTGGCCTCATGCGGGTCGCCACTGGATGGTTCCGAGAGGGCTTTCCACCCTTGCGCCCCTGGGTCGGGAATCTCTATTGGCTGTCCGTAGGCCTGCGAAAAACCCGGATAGTCAACCAGATAGTCACGTTCGGAATCTGAAGGAAAGTGACTTTGCTGAATCTTATGAAGATAAGAACGTAGTGTTGTTGCTTCAGGCTCTGGGCAAATCACTCCAATTCTTAGAGAAGGTAAGAGCCCTTTCTGAGTAAGTGGGTAATCATAGGGACGATTCTCCACAACGCCACGTATGGGATGTGTATCGGTTACAATTTGGTGCCATACCTACTGCAGAATGCGAGGCTCGGCTCGGATAGTTCAAATCCCTCTTGTTGAATAAGAGGCTTATGATTCTCAGAAATTGACACAGACCTTCCAGGACGTTTCTGACCAATCCGGGCAAAAATAGGGGAACGCCTAATTCGGAATCTACAACTTGAATTTCCACTCTGTGGAAAATCAAAATTCACAGTTCCATTTCCGGAGTTAGCAAAGAGGAATTTTCTCCACTTATCTATAGCACTATTAAAAAGATTGTTGTACTGATTGCTGAGTTCTCGCTGCTTTACAACTTTAACAACCTCAGACGGGGCTTCTCCTCCATGCTCATCCAAGATTCTAAGTGAAGGCTTTAGTACGGCATACTGTCTATCATTGAACTGGCGCAAGAACACAATTACTGACTCGTGCACGCGCCATTCTCGTCCGCCATGTTGTGATTTCTTTGCTAACTGGTTTAACCATAATTCAGACCGCCCATCAGTTGGCACGTTGCAATCGCTTGCGAGAGAACGTACGAATGCCTGACGCATGAGCGAAACAATGGCACCATCCTCAAATCGAAAATCGGCAGGACTTACTGGCGTTCTTTCGATCCGTCCCTCTATCCCCGCTCCAAAAATGTCCTTAATGTCGTCCATCAATCCGAGTGCGTATACTTTACCCTTAAATGGCACAGCCGCAATCGGCCGGTCCCCGATTCGATTCCGAAGCCATTCCCAAGTTCCTTTAGGTGGCAAGGTAGTCAAGCGAAACGCCAAGACCTCATCAGGGCAGTCGATTGCGAATGCGTTGCTCTTGATTAGCGACTTCGTAGGATGATTCCTTATCTCAAACGGTTGACGCTCAAGAGGGTCGATGGTAGGCAGGTCGGAAATGCGCTGAAGTGCGGATTCGCGGAGATTAGCTTCTTCCAAAGTGTGAAGAGCAATTCGCGTCATCAGATCGTCAAACCCGAGTGAAGGCACATAGTATGCCTCGTTTCCGTGGCCTCGGGCGAATGAAATGAGGCTGGCTACGCGTTCAGAAATATCGCCTTCGTAGTACCCACACCAATAAAGAGTTCCAGCGTTACTTTCTTGATATGCAGTATGAAACGCATCCATTATGGAATCATCGCGTCCACTATAGCCGCAGACGATCACTGGATTTTCGCGGATGGCAGAAACAAGGGCGCTGGTTAGCTCCGACTCCTGCTCCTGAAGTTCTTCAGTAGTGTTTTTGAGTCTGTCATAACGATAGTCCCCGTGTAAGGAGACGCAGAGTAGTTCACCTTTACTTACTCTACGGTAAAGTCGTCCCAGTGAGTCCAAACCGATTTCAATTGGTGTGACATTTTCTTGCTGTACAGCGCGTGCTGCCAATCTGTCAAAGTTAGTGCTCCAAACAGACCGCACTAAATCGGCCTTCGCTAGATGTGAAAGAAGCAAATATCCAAGGTGGGGTTTGGCACTTTGGACCTTTTCTTGGAAGAATGCGCGTCGATCGTCAGGGATTGGGAAACACTCTTGAATGTAGAATCCATACTCTTCCTGTGAATCCCTCGCCGGAAACATGTCCTCCGAATCGAGCCATGATTGTATTCTGTTCCTTACACTGGGGAGGGACAACTCCGAGAACTGCTCTTCAAGACCAGGGTTGTTCGTTAGGAAGATATCTCGCTTCCATTCCCAAATGCATCCTTCGGCCGATGGAACACCTGAGCTAATAGACGCGCCTGCGCCTAGAAAGAGAGAGTGCGGAGAATTTCTTCGCACTTTGATGGATCGTACAAAGGCATCCAAGGGAAGTAAGAAATCGCTCGTTGAAAGAGTTGCTTCGCTTATAGTTTGCATTGTTTCTCCTACCAGAGGAAAGTCCCTTTGTAGGATAATCTCTTAATTACAAGTAACCGCCACAATATTCGTGCGGTCGGATTTATATAGACGTATTGGGAGGACGCTCATTGGCTTTTGCCTATCACTTTCTGAGTTGCCCGCTTGAAACACTTCTCTGGCGTGCCAGCACGTGAAGTCTATGTTAGGACAGTACGTTTGCCACTGAGTGAATCCGAGCGTTTCGCCATGGAAGCGTCCCAGCCGTTCCAAAACTTCCGAAAAGATGTGTGTGCCGCAAGGCAAAAGCGTTCTTATTGTGGACCCTGGACGAGACCAGACGCCTATGAATGGCGGTTATGCAGGTAAGACGCCTGCGACTCCAAGGTGCAGCCGGTGCATGCAAAAAACCTTCGTTTCGATTCAAACGTTTAACAAGATGACAAGCCCATCCTCATCCCGCCAATTGTTGCAAGACTCACAGCTTAAACAAGGCCGTCGGAACAGACGATGCGGATCACCTGCGGCTCCGAGAGTTGTGACATATCTGAGTTTTCCGGAGGGTTTAGCCGGTAACGAAAGCGAAGGGCTTCGAGTCGCCTGAGCAATGTCTGACCTTCGAGCCGCATATTCCTGATTTCGGTCAGGGCATTCTCCACTTGCGGGGAAAGATCTCCCAAAAAAATGCTTCGCAATGTCTCGATTCTCTGTACTTCGGCACCGCTATCTCGCAACTCACTCCGAATAATTCCAAGTTGCTTTGAGAGGAAACGTCGGTTGCGACTGTCTGCGCGCCTACGAAACCTCCCCAATCGTCGGCCCAAGTCTTCCTGAAACTGATCGAAGGCAGCCATGACTCGCTCGTTCGTTTGAGGCGGCAAGGACTGGGCGGGCGTGTCCGGCTGGCACTCTGCCGCGGCGATAAACTGGGACGGGCTGATCGGGCGCGGCCGGAGTTCGCTGTCCACAGCATAGCAGTTCTTGACATCGCCGGCACTGAGAAGAACCAACGTTTCCCCAGCCCGCGGATCATCAAAAGGAGAAGGGTCAGCCTCCATCACCTGTGGTGACATTAAGGCCATCTGCATACGCTCTATTTCAAGCGGGACCTGTATTGACGCGCCAACGGGCAGTTCTGCCTGCCCCGATGGAACGCGAAGAGCCGATCGAAGTCCGTCAGGCAGATCGGATATGGTCTCCCACAGATGGGGCTCGTGCTCCTGAATTCTCTGCAACAAGGCGATGGCGCGCTGGTTGGCAGAGACCTCGTCCAGTTCCTCATCGATCTCAGGCAGTTCCTTGCCCTCATAAATGCGGTACATGGCGTTGCCATTCAGCCGTTCGGCGTCGGACAGGAGTTTACTGTCAAGGCCGATGAGGTCGTGGAACAGGGCGATTGCATCTAAATTGGGTCAGAACATCGAAATGCAGCCGAATACTCTTCCAGGTCGGGGTAAGACACAGGGAAATGTACGAAAGATGGCACGTAGACGGAGAATTTAACTTATCTCGCCGACTGAGGGCC
>JAJDZJ010000151.1 GCA_022824685.1 Caldilineaceae bacterium | reverse complement strand
ACTTCGATTGTCGGGAGGCCAAGCCGGGCAGCGACGGGTTGCGCAATCACGGTACGAAATTTCGCATTCCTCCCGCCTACATCTGCCGCCTATACCTCAAGAAAGATCGCCTCTAGTTGCGCTAAGTATATAATTCCCTTTCCATGCCGACGACGCCGTCTACGTTTCCACCGCAGGCGACACCGCGGTCATTCGCTTTTCACTGAGCGGCGAGCCGCTGAATCTGTGGTCTCTGATGGCGGCAAACAGCGTGGACGGCCCCCACCTGGCGTTGGACGGCGAAGGCATTCTGTACGCAACCCAACCGGAACTGGGCGGCTTTCTGCGCATCGCCGCGGATGATGAGGAGAAAACCGAGGTTTGGGCCCTGCCGGCCGGCGAGCCCGTACGCAAGCTGGTAGGCATCGGCGCGGGCCCAAACGGGGAACTGGTTCTGACCGACAGCGAGAATGGAAACATCTACCTTGTCCCCCCTGCGCCGTAGCGCGTGCAAACTCCGACAATCGCGCGCGGGCAGACATCCCCTTGAAAACTTTCTCTACCGGCGTTCTTCGCGCCCCTCCGCGTTCTTCGCAGACAAAATGGTGTTCATGGCCGAAAGCCCCTGACCTTGCGCTGCGGGAAAGGAGCGGAGTCATCGGCAGCCTTTTTGGCGTTTGCAGATTCGCAGTTCGCGGAAGGAGTTGTTGATGCGATCGATCGCTGTTCGGAATCTCCCATCTCTGTTTGAGCAACCGCTCCTCTCGCTTCTGGCGTGGGTGACCGTGCCCGTACTGGCCGCTTTCCTGTTCGGCGAGCAGGTGGAGAACGCGTATAAGAGGCCCTACTTCGTCGGATTCGGCATGGCGATCGCGATCGTCGTCGCTCTCATCGTCAGTCTCAACTGGCGGTCGCTGAGCGCGTCGATCTGCGCCGGACTGGCGGGCGGCTCGTCCCTGCAAGTGGGCTGGAGCCTTGTCGGCCTTGCGATCGCGTTGCGGTACGGGCTGCTTGAACTCATGCCGCCGCCGCTTCCCGGCTTTGAGGAGGTTCAGGCCGGCCGCGGCGCCGTCTTTGTGGCGCGGGGCGCCGAGCTGCCCTTGTTGTTTCGATTCACGAACGTTTTCGGCGGGCTCGGCTTCGCGCTGGGCGACAACTCGCTCGAAGCGCTGCGCGCCGTCTTTCGCGCGGCCGGCGCGCTTGCCATACCTGTCATGGCGCTGCTGTTGCGCCGCATCGGCGTTGCCTGGATCCCGACGCTGCTGGCCGTCTTCACCATGGCGACCCTGCGCTGGCTGGTCATTGCCGGCGGAGTCGCCGATGAACTGTTCACCGGCCTGCTTTTCGAAGTTCTGCTTCTGTGCTGCGTAGCCGGCTGCCATACCTCGCGTGAGAACTGGCTCCCCTGGGCGGCTTGCGCGGGTCTGTTCGCAGGCATGCTGGCGTACGAGTACGATTCATATAAGATTGTGCTCGCGCTTCCGCCCGCGTTCTGGCTGGTGGAGGCTGTGACCGCCGACGGGTTGGCCTATCGGCGACGCGTTCTGCAGGCCGGAGGCCTTTACGTCCTGGTCTTTGCGGTCATTGCTCTGCCCGTCATCGCCAGCGTCATGGACAACCCGGGCAATGCCCCGTTCCTGGACGGATTCAACCGCCATCGTTCGGAACGGAGGGCCCTTTCTCCGGACGCCGTCAGCTACGCGGAGAGAGCATTGGGGTACGTTTGGCGATATAGCCAATCGCTGATCGGGCAGGTGGACGACCACACCAGCGGCAGCTTCCGGCCTCCCGGCGAGTCTGTGATACCGGCGGTTGCAGGCGCGCTGTTCGTCCTGAGCTGGCTCTATGCTCTGTGGCGTCCGGCCAACTCCTTCATGCGAATGTCTGCGCTGACCGTTCTCGCCATGGTTCTGGGGGCCTCCTTTCTGACCAACAACATCAATGTTGGACGGCTTACGCCCGCACTGCCGCTCCTGATCATGCTGACCGCCGTTGGCGCGGACTCTATTCTGCGTCGGCTTCAGTCCCGCGACGACCCCAATCTTTTCAGGAAGATGCAATATTGTGCGGTCATATTGATTGCCTTCACCGTCATGGGCAACTTCGCGGCCGTCGCAAGGGCCTCTTCAAGCGAGCCGGTGCTCAAAGAGTATGCGAACACGCAGTACACCATATGCCGGGCAATCGCCGACGAGCGGCGCCGCTACCGGCACGTCTATCTGCATGCGTCCAGGGAATGCAATCTGGGCGACGACATATGGCTTTACCCCGACATGACGGCAACGATGGACAACGCCGGATCGTTGCCCGGCGAAGCGGACCTCCCGCCGGGCTCCCTGGTCCTTATCGGAGACAGTCACGGCCTGCCGGAGGACCGCATCGCCGAATTTGTGGCTCTGGCCGTCCGCATGAACTCGGCCCACACGCTGCGGACGTCGGAAACGGTTCTGGGATCGGTCGCGACGGTATCCTTCTGTTTTCAATGCGATCCGCCCTAGAAGTCCGACCGGGAAGCGGGGACGGGCTGCCCGGGTGGTCGGCCAGCCGGCTCTTCAGTATGTTATAGTGGAAGGATATTATCGTGGAGGGGTTGGTCGGCGCTGTGCACGGGGGCGTCGATTGCACGATATGGCCTTGCATGGCGGGCCCGGCCATGTCCGCAAGACACGGGATGAGAATCTGGCCCGGCTCACGCTCCACCGGTCGAAGCGGCGACGGCTGGTGGACGAGTTGACGGTAAATGGTCGATACGTCATTTAGCGTTCATTTATGCAGGCCAGTATACACCATCAAAAGATGGACGCGAAGACACCGAATCGCAACAAACTACGAGGTATCCTATAGCTACCCTTTCGCGATTTTGGGCGCTCTACGGGCCTCCTGTTCGGGAAAGTTTGTTCTAATCAGGCCAGAAACAGGCAAAAGCGCCGGATTCGGGCATTGAACGCCCCGATCCGGCGCCTGAGGCCCTCTTGCCTGCTGAACCTGTCCCCGTCCTTGTCGGACTAACATAACGGATGGTACAAACATCGGGGGCAGGTCAAAGGCTGCCGGAGGACGAGTGGCGCCGTAGAAATGGCTGTCGCAACGCCACTACGCAGTCCGTTCCGGCGAGTCCACACGCCTAATTCGGATGAACGGACCGGCCTGCCCCTGCGCTTCCGACGTAGCGATCCACTGTACAGCTATACGGAGAGAGCGCTGTAAGTCGATTGAAATAGCAAATGACGCGACGCGAGACGGTGCTATCGGCGCCAAACCGGTTTACGCACAGGGGAGACAAACAGAATGAGCGCGAAAGAGTATGCGGACGGGCGCGGTGAGCGCATGGCTGACCGGCTGCGGCATATCACGGCCGAAAGCGGCCATGAGGCTGTCAGTCCGCGGGCCGGCGTGGACGGCGCGGTTATCGAGCTGTTGCGGCCGCTTGTGGCGCGTGCAATCGGCTCCGGCGAACAGGTGGACATTCCGGCCGGCTACTGGATACGTGCTGAGGAGCGGGAAAGTGCAACGCTGGCGGTTGAGATCGGACACTCCGATACCGGCGCGGACGTTCGCGTGTCTATGGTGGTATCACGCGGGCCGAGCCACGAGTTGCCGGTCTTGCGCGTCCGCACCGGCGCAAAGACGCTGAAACAGATCGCAACTGAGTTAGGCGACCTGGACAAATGCATAGCGTGGGCGTACCTGGAACTATGGGAACAAGCGCATCGGGCAAAGGGAGAGACTTTGCGCGCAATTCTTGAAGAAGAACGGGCGTACTGGTCAACTGTGCGTTGGTAAAACGGCGCTTTCGGCGCCGGATCAGGCGTCTCAGCGGTCGAATCTCTGAGACGCGCCTGCCAATCGGTATGCGTAGCGTGCTAGAGCAGGCTGGCCGGCGCCGGCCAGTGTAGCGCCGAAATTCCGAGCGATAGCATAGCGTAAAGAGACCGGCAAAGCCGCCGCAAATTCAGAACGTTTTGGTCAAGTCTGCACAGTGGTAAATTGACGCGAAACTGGTTACCCTGAAATGCCTCGGACGCGATGAACACGTCCGCTCCAATTCACACAGCCCTGCAATGGTCCTCCCGTATGCCACGAAGGACAGCACAAGGCAAACCATCGTCACGCGCCAACCTCCTCCAATCTTTCCAGGAGACCCCCCCTCAGATTCGCCTCCAACAATCCGCCCGCCCAAAGATGCGTTGCAAATGTCGGCCCGCAAAAGCCTCACACGCCTGGGAGCCTATCAATGAAACACATCACGTCACTGTGCCTCCTGCTGCTTCTGCTGTCCGGTTGCGTCATCACCCCCGAATCCCTTGCGCTCATCCCCGTACCGGAACCTGTTGCGATCCCGCCGAGATATGCCCAACATCTGAACTCCCTGAAATACCTTGATGGCGTACCCGCCATCCTGATAAACCACCAGGGCGACCCCGTCACCGCCTTGGACGTAAACCAAATGAAGTCAGACAAATGGTTGCAACTGTGGGCGATGTCCGCCATGGAGGAGGATGGGGCCTTGGATTTCGTATATTCGAGCGCAAAAATGGTGCCCCCAAGTATCACCCTGGACGCTCATTACATTGCCGCAATCTACATGAATGCGTTCGCCGCCGCTGAACAGCATTGCGCCGAAAACCGGGAACATCTGGAAGCACTGATTCAACTGCATACCGACCAGGCGTCCGACCTGCCCAACATCGAGTTTCCCTACCTGACCGTCGTTCACGAACTTGCCGCGCGCCTGACACAGATGGACGAAACACAGACAGTCGGCAGTTGTACTGAACACCTGGCGTCCCTGCCCGACTTTCCAAATGTGCGCGCATTCTGTCTCGGAGGAAACATCGGCGAACAGGTCATAGGCCAGAAAGCCATGGCGAAACAGGCTGCGGATCAAAAGGAAAAGCTCTCTGACCCCACTAGGGCCTTATGCTAGTTGTGAAAGGCCAATCGCTTGATTTTCAGACAGTCAGGTACGCCCAAGAGCCGGTTGATACAAATGCAGAGGGTATGTGCAGTCAATTTGGTGTAGAGTCGAGCACACAAGCCCCACAAAGTATGGGCGCGGTTGGTTTCAATCTAGAATTGTGCTTCGAGTTGACTGTTGACTGTTTCAATCATGTGGCGGACGGAGTCGTAGAGGCGGCGGGTGTGTTCTGGGATCTGTTTCTTCTGGCTTTTGCGCGGCTTGGTGAGCAGGCGGATGCGATTGGACTGCCAGAGTTCCTCAGCTGCCGGTGCACTGACGTAGGCTTTGTCACCGATGACGATGCGGTTTTCGTGTTCGGCAAGGAGTTCGCGGCCGACAGCCAAGTCAAGCTGGTTAGCCGGAGCTAACTCGAAGTCGATAATGAGGCCCCCCAATGTGATCAGCATATGCAGCTTGTGACCGAAGATCATCTCCTTCTTGGAGGGAACCGGCCCATAATCTGCTCCCCAATCGGACCATCTAATGCGCGATTGCGGCGCCAGATGGAATTTAACCACAGGGACGGGCAGGCTATCGACGACACAATGCTCATCATAGTA
>JAJDZJ010000205.1 GCA_022824685.1 Caldilineaceae bacterium | reverse complement strand
GCACCGGCCGTCAGGCGTCGAAATCATTTGGATTTCCCGTCTACGTGCCACTAATCGAACACTTCTCATGTCTGATCCCGAACTGGAGGGGAATTCTGAAGTATTTCGATGCTTTGACCCAATTTAGATGCAATTGCCCTGACGGGGAATGGGGGTGGGTTGTGGCGTAAGGAGAGGCTGTTAAGGCATGAGGGGGCGTTGTTGGTGTAGGGGGATGAGTGAAGAGGACATACTGACAGTAGCTGCAAAAAGGGGTTCGCAGCCTGCAACTGAGATAAATCATAGAATAGAGGTACAATAGTCTTTATTGATGAATCTGAATAACGGCCTGCCGTGATCCTGTTATGCAATGTGATTGCAGCGCGGGGATGACGGTTTCGGCGACTTCAAAGCAAATTGCGGTTGGGATAAAGATTTCCTGCAGCCAGTTGCGAGAAGTCATGAGTGAGTCTGGAAAACATGTTATTACTCTTTACTCCCCAAAATCAAGGCAACGGTGCAGCCTCTCTTTATTTAGAAGGAGTGGATGCGCGTTCAAATAGTGCTCGCCATTCTACTCCAAGGACCGATCCTGAGCTATAGATAGCCGGGAGCGAATTGTTAGGAACATTATCTTCTGTTACGACTAACGCCTGAGAGTCACCGTATCCTCCAGGCCACCTTGGGATAAGATGTCTACCGACTCGGTTAACTATCAGATCCTTAGCCCAGGCACGAAGCTCTGGTTCTGGAAATATTCGGCTGCTATCAGAAAATGCTTTATCCCGAGCGCCTAGCTGTTCCCCAGCGTGAGCTATTATGGGAAGCCAGTCGGGCCCAGACGTTCGAATCCTGAGCAACGCGTCGTCAAAGCCAACGCCTAGAACGACACCAAACGCTATTGGATATCCCTTTTTGCGTCTGTCTACACACAATTCGCGTAAGAATTCATCAGTTGCCAACACTTCAATGATTTTGGACACGACTTGCTGTCCAGTCCCTGTAAAGTCGTCACAGAACATAATCACTCGGGTACTTCTGTTTTCCGCAAGACAGTCGGCAACTTCACCAATTGATGAAACTTCCTGATCAAAGCCGACCCCCAAGAGGTGAGCGATATGAGGCACATAGCCCGAGGCACTTTGGGTTGGGCTTAGAGGATTGATCAGAATAGCATGAAGCTCTGGAAGGGAGTCACCAGCATTAGTCGGAGACCAACCCGTTATGTAGTCTTTGTCTGCAAGATCAACGCAGAGTGACCGGTACGCATTTCTTGTCAGCTCGCGTAATCGCCCAATGGAATAAAAGTACCTATGGGCTATTTCCTTGGCTATTTTAAGGCTGGGTAACCATGGGTCAAATCTTCGATCATGAGAAACTTTCGAGAACTGGGCAGCCCACTGGTATATGTCATGGGCGCTAAGGGATTGTCCCATATAAGTCAATTCCGAGGCGTAGTTGCGACATTCCTGTAGTCTATTGCGGTCAACAGCTCCCATTCCGGCACGTTCAAAAATGTCAAGAACCTCCTCGCAGGAATCAGCCGTGATCGCCTCCCCAGTAGTAGCCTTCGATACTACTAATTTGACAACCTGGTCAAGCTCTTCGTAATTGCCGGGCCATTGGTGCCTGATAAGTAAGTCCTTAGCTTCTCTGGCTAGAAAGACGTTATCGCTCCGAGTTTCTAATGCTCGCCAAAAAAACCACTCGACAGCGATAAAAATATCGTCTGGTCGACTCCCCAGTGGTTTTAGCAAAAGCACGCGGTCATTGAATAAGGTCGTCAGCCATTGAGGAAGTTCATGCTCCAACCTATCTATCCAATCGGTGGTTATTGATACAATCACTCGCGTGCTTGGGTCTAAGGAAGCTGAGTACGTTTCTGTCGTGACTTGTCGCCGATTAAGAAGCTCTGCGATCCAATCAGCATCGACCGGCCGGCAACGATCCACAGATTCTAGCAAAAGAGTGCCTCCTGTAGCTCGATTTATCGCACCTGCCGGAAGTTCAGGACCTGCCCCAGAGAACTGATCATAGTAGGGGTCAGGAGCGGGCCCAAACAACTGCGTCCGAAGTTCTACGGAGTCAGAGGAACAGATTACGTGCTCAAAAGAGCCGCTCCCCACATACTCGTGGATTTCTCTCGCACACTCAAGTTGGAGGTTCCCTGGCGAACCAATAATGAATAGCGGATCATACCCACCGCCCAACCTGAATGCTTTCTGGGCTGTTTCAAACCATGGCGACAATGGTTGTGTCACTGCTCTGTTCTCAGAGAATTCTTAGTCGATCACTGAAGCTAGCCGACGGCTGATTGGAACCGCCAAAGGACCGTTAGGCTCAAATGCAATGTGACATGATCTGACATCGCCAGTCTTAGGTAAAACGTCGAACCATCGAGGTCGGGTCAAAACCTGCTGACCACTCATCTCTGGAACTTCTCCGTACGCGACCCAGTCGGACTGTACTTGGCGAATCCTAATGCTGGCCTGCCGGCGTTTAGATGGACGAGCTGGGTCACGCCAGAATGACGTTAAACGCATGGGCTGAAGATCACCAGAGCGAAACTTAGATCGTAAGTCCCTGAAGAGATTGAAGCCACGTCTGAAATCGCCAGTTTGATAACAGAGGACTGCCTGTGCAAATTTCAGACCTGAATACCAACGAAAAGGGAGGGTATCTAACTCGTCGAGTAGCTTCAGCCGGAGTCGAAAATCATAGCGCTCGGATTTGAGTGCTGAAACAATGCGATAGAGTAAGAAGACAGAACGCCACGATCGGCTCTGAATCTCTTCAGCATGAGAAGCACTGAGAAACTGGTAAGCATCCCATAGCTGAACCGCAGTGCCCTGATCCCAATCCTCATTGTTCAAGTCCCTTAACATTGTATGAGCTCGTAGAACGAATCCTATCTCATTGCCTTCGCGCATCAATTCCTCAATATGACGGTCTGCTTGTTCAGGATCGACAGCCTTCCATGCACTATTGCGCTGTAGTTCTATGAAGTTTTCGTCATCATCAGACAGTGAATTCGCCAAAAGAGCTGCTTCTTCGGCTTGAGTCAGATAGCTCAAGGCACTAGCTACGTCGTTGAGTGCCTGAGATGTATCGTCGATTTCGTTAGCGTGTTCAATCAGCCTATACGCGTACGCGGATAGTACGACAAAATTGTCGGACCCAAATCGAAGTGCTGAATCAAAAGCAGCGGCCGCTGATTGCCACAGTTCTTCGGCTTTTTCGACCTGTCCAATGCTACGTAAAGCGCGACTAAACTCGGAGCGCAACACTCCTAAGCTGTTGTAGATATTTCTGGGATGCTCTCTGCCTCTAAGTCTCTCCGACAATTCGCAAGCCAATTCCAATCTCTTTATGGACCGAAGGTAAAAGACAACCTTTTCCGTTATCTCTTCAGAGAGTCGTGCCTTGAGGCCAAGGGCTCGTGCCCAGTGATGTTGTGTTGGCGCACTTCTGTCGGCTATTACTGAAGGAATGTGCTCAAACGTTGCCAACAAGGCCGGAAGCCGATCGCGCATAGCTGAGTCAAAACGCTCCACGCGAAGTGCTTCAAAGACAAGAGTCTCCACTAACCAAGAGTCTGCTACAGTCCCCGCTTTCAGAGTCTCAAGTAACCCCCAACACTCCCTCAAATGATCTTCCCATCCAGTCGCCCCAAGTATCTCAAGCAAATGAATGGCAATTAGCCGATGCTTGAAGCTAACTATTTGATCATGCAGATGTTCTTCCGAGTCACCCCACTGTAAGAGGTCCTCTGATTCGGATACGCGACGAAGCGTCGGCATGATACTTGTGTCGAGTATCATCGATTTTCCTACACTGCGTAGCAGTGGCGTGAGAGGAACCGCAATTCCAAAACTTGATAAAGCAGCTATGTATCGCACGGCAAGCTTGGCCGAAGGGTCCTGTACCCATTCCTCATACGTCCTCCCTACCCATTCCGCGAGGTTGAAATCATGTAAGCCTTTACCCACAAAGAAACGTAAGGCAATCCAAAAATGAGAGCCTGGACTATAATCACCATTTAGGGAGCTTATAGTCTGTCGTTGTTGGTATGCCAGCCAATCATCGAAAGTAGGAATAGGAATACCTTGAGGCCTGTAAAGATTTGCAAAGTGCTCCGACAGAGATCGAAGTTCTGTTCTGTCTACATCGCCTCGAAATTCTCGTGCAGTCAAGTATCTCCCCTTTGGGGGACGCAAAGGCCTACCGTCGGCATCAACTCCTCCTGGTGGTATAATTTCGATAACTAAAGCGTGTCTACCCCGGGCAGCGAGGATAGTCGCCAACTCAGATACTTGCTCTATCCCCCTGTGTTGCCGATCGAATACTATTAGCGCTGGTGTATCGTCCACCCTATCGGACATTTCTCTCCCTCGCTCTTGCAACCTGTTCAAAAAGGCACCTAGCTTTTCTACCGAAAATTTCTGATTGGCTGGCTTACACAAAAGAGCAGGGAATCCCAAACGGGCTGCTACGAAAGCAGTATGTCGTAATGCTGTGGTAATTCCAGAACCTGACGTTGCTGGAATAGTCAGGGTCATGTTTACTACTCGTTCAGTCTTAGACAGTTTCTCCAATTGCGAAATAACGTGACTAGCGAGATCCTGATCTGTGTCTGGCCTTGGTTGGTAATGCCGCCGGAAAACCATTTCGGAGGCGAATGGCATCCAATCGTCAGCCTCAGAACGCCAGAGGCGATCGAACTTGGTTGCGTCGGCACCATCTTGTGAATGTTCTTCAAAATCGCTATCTCGTATCAGTACGAAATCCTGATCAACTTCAAGCAGGTCTTCTTCTTTCAACTCAAGAGTGGTGGAATGTCCGTATCGAATCCCTAACTTGGGTGCGGCAGTATGTCGGGGCGCTCCGATGTCTGCTAAAGCATTGACTAACTCAGACACGGTCGCACGAAGAAAATAGATGTCTAGTCGACTCCGGTCCTCCAGGTCAGCCGGAATGGGCGAATCAGATGGCCACAGAATTACCACTGTATTGTTGGAAGGCATGAAATCAATAGCGATCCTAACTGTATCGAGATCAACAGAATTTACAGCACCTACAACTACCATGGCCCTTCCAGGAAAGCTTTCCAATCGTCGGATGAGGCTCATCTTGTAAGCTAACCGTCTGGCAGCGGACCCTCCGTGCTGGCCTTCGGGATCGCCATCGCGGTTAGTTCCATTGACTTCGTATATCGGCAAGAATCGTCGTCGATCTATTTGTCCTTCGGTATCGGGATCTGTAGCTAGACGATAAGGTAGCCTCCTTTGGGTCGCGAGATCGTCTTCATCCGTAGAGCCCGCGATTGCTGAGGTTGCCTCATAGAATCGATCGACGATTGATTCGGTCCAACACGCCTCCCAGAATAAGCTGGCCAATTCGGAATCTACCCCGCTTGGTTCTGGCCGGTAACGACCGACCGCATCCTCAATGGGTGTGAATTCGTCATGAGTCTCGGCGTTTGGTGCTAGCTCTGCTCTTTGGCATAGCCACAACAATGCCTTCCGCTCTCGTAGGAGTGTGGCGAATTTGCTGGGCAACTCAATGGACATGTTAAGCCTCCTGGGTCGAGAATATCTCTCGCCCTTCCTTTGCTTGTGTCAGTCTAATGTGATACTAAGCCCTTTTTGCAACTTGGGTTGAGTTCAAACTTGGGTCAAGAGGGCAGTAGCTATAAGTATCGGCTGCAAGGGCATAAAGACGATTCATTCAATCCTTGCAGATTTCGATATCTAGTCGAACTTTCGTCGCCTCATCTCACCTTGAGAATGCTGCCAAATAGTTCTCCCATACAATGCCTATTCTTAGTCAGTTCTCTAGGTGTCACTTGGAACGTAGCTTATCACCCACCATTCGCCCGCCACGCCGCGGCCTTTACTTGCGCTGCGTCCCAGTTGCCGTTGGCTATCACCAGTCGAAAGCACTGGGTCAGCGTTTCTCCGGCCTCGAACTCGTACACCTCGTCGAACATGAAAGCGAACTGGCGCAGGCGTAAGGCGTCTGGCGCACAAACCGTTTGTTAGGATAGCGTTGGCTGTCTGGTCCATGCTGTGTGTCTTCTTCTAACCGCCTGTGAAGCCTGGTCGCTACTTCCTGGCAACATGCCCTCCTGACCCGCCCGACATCTTCTGCAGGACCGCGTAGTCTTTTGCAATGATCTCCTTGAAGCTCTGGGAGATTTCCTGCCAGTCAAGCACGTCTACCTGAATGGGCAGGTCGGAGTCCTCGAACGCTTCCTTCAGCCGTGCAAGCGTGTGCCGGTCCAGTGCGGCGGCGCCGACGACTGCGAGGTCGAGGTCGGAGTATTTCTTCGCAGACTGCGTCACGCGGGAACCGAAGGCGCGCACTTCGCAAGCCGGCACGTGTTCCGCCAGAATCTGCTTCACTGTGTTGAGGTGGGTTGGGCTCAGGTCAATCATTGCGGGTTTCCAGCGCCTTCAGCAGTTGTCGCGCGTCGTGTGTGAACCCTCTCACGGCTTCATAGACTTGCTGGGCCTTCTCTCGGTCATAAATATGGGAGGTTGTATTTCTTGCGTCGTGGTGCTGCATCCAGCGATCGACGTCGGAGATGAGTCTATTCGCCGCGGAGAGGCGGTAGAGCTGACGCCTCGTCACGCCATCCGCTGTGTCGGAGGCGACGTTGGTATTCAGCCAGCGCGCCATCAGCTTCCAGGAAAGTTCGTAGGTTATCTCAAAGTGCTTTACGACGCCGGCGCGAATGCCGATTCGCTCGATTTCACTCAGCCGTCCCATGCGGGCATCATCTTCGCTGGCTGTCAACAGTTCATCCAGCGCTTCGATCGAGTCTCTCAGGTTGTCCAGATGAAGTGGCATGATCCGACCTTGGCGAGTGAGTCCTTCCCGGACCAGATGAGCCTGGCCCCTAAAGTTGGACCGCGAGCTAAGACAGATAACGAAGCAGTTCACTCTGCAGGCGGCGCAACAGCTTCATGGCCGAGAAACAGCGGCGACACTCAACCCCGCCACGCTTCCGCCGCGGCTTCCACCTGCGCCGCGTCCCAGTCCCCATTCGCGATGACCAGCCGGTACCGCTGCGTAACTGTCTCCTCCGCCGCGAACTCGTAGACCTCGTCGAACATGAAGGCGAAGCTGGCGCAGGCGTAGGGCGTCTGGCGCACGAACCATTTGTTGGGATAGCGCAGGTTGGCGGGATGGTCGAGGAAGGCGAGTGTCGAGGCGTGGCCGTTGCCGTCGTGGCGGCCGGTGTAGGCCAGCCAGGGCGCGACCTCGCCCATCGCCTCGGCGCCTTCGTGCCCCGCGGCGGTGATGATCTTCCCGTTGTCGAAGGAGCGCGGCCCGCGCCAGAAGAACCCGCCATAGCCGGCCAGCGGACGGCCCGCGGTCGTGGGCGAGCCGATGTGCAGCGTTTCGCCGCGCACATTGCGCAGGCTGGTCGTGAAGTCGAGCGCCCAGTAACCGGCGTCCGGGTCGACGGTCTCCACGGCGATGCCCCGCGTCTCGTCGATCCAGTGCTCGCCGGCCAGCGTGATCCAGGAGAGCTTCTCCGCGGCCGCGAAGCGGTCGTCCGCCACCTCGATCGACTCCCAGCCGTCGTGGCGCTGCGTCCCGTTGTTGGGCAGGTCGACGTAGCCCTCGCCGTGGCGGTAGCTGCCCCCGCCCCAGAAGTTCTGGCCGTCCAGATGCGCGATCGTCATCTGGAGCCCCTTGTGCCAGACGTGGTCGTGCGGGCGATAGATGGTGACCAGGTCGCCGGCCAGCGTGTTGACGGGGTGGAAGAACGGCTTGGGCGACTCGGACTGGGGCATGTCCGGATCGTAGATGTAGCGGAAGAGGGTCACGGCTTCCCACTTCAGCTCAAGCGAGGCAAAGCCAGGCGTGCGGTGACTGTGCGGCGGGGTCTTTTCGTTGCGAGTATGGGTAAGAGAGAGTGCCATGGGACCTCAGTGGGCAGTGGTTAGTGGTCGGTGGTCAGTGATCAGGAGCTGGCGAACGGATCGCGAGCGTTTCGGCGGGGCGTCAATAGGGTTCGTTGAGGTTTTTAAGCCCAGTACACGAGGGCAACCACAAGGGTTGCCTCTACGAGCTGTCCAGCATCTCTTGCAGGCGCTGGCGGGCCGCCTGGGGATCGGCTTTGCCTTTTGTGGCCCGCATCATCTGGCCCATGAAGAAGCCGAAGAGTTTTTTCTCGCCGCCGCGGTAGCGGGCCAGCTCGTCCGGGTTGCTGTCGAAGGCTTCCTGCACGGCCGCGTCGATGACGTCCGTGTTGCTGACCATCGCCAGCCCTTCCCGCTCGACGACGGCCTGGGGATCGTCGCCGCTGCTGTACATCGACTCCAGCACCTTCTTGCCGGTGTTGGCGTTGATTTCGCGGGCGTCCACCATTTGCACCAGCGCGGCCAGCTGCTGCGGCCGCACGCGTGTATCGGCGATCTGCCTCAGATCCTGGCCCTCGCCGTCGGCATAGAGCAGGCGGAACAGCTCATCGGTGATCCAGTTGGCCATGCGCTGGGGTTTGCCGTCCTCCTGGCCGTAGGCGGTCACCGCGGCCTCGAAATAGTCGGCGACCGATTTTTCGCTTGTGATGGCGCCGGCATCGGCCGGGCGCAAGGACCACTCCTGCCGGTAGCGCCGCTCCTTGGCGTCCGGCAGCTCGGGCAGAGCGCGCGCCTCCTTCTCCACCCACTGGCGGTCGACCACCAGCGGCGGCAGGTCCGGTTCGGGGAAGTAGCGGTAGTCTTCGCTGCTCTCTTTTGAGCGCTGCAGAACGGTGCGCTGGCGGTTTTCGTCCCAGCCCATGTTCACCTGCTCAATCACGCCGCCGCTGTTCAGCACATCGGCCTGGCGCTCGGCCTCGTAGGCGATGGCGCTGCGCACCGCGCGCAGGCTGTTGAGGTTCTTCACCTCCACCTTCGTGCCGAACTCGCCGCGGGCGGCCTGCTCCGGCGTGCGCACGCTGATATTGGGCTCGCAGCGCAGCGCGCCCTCCTCCATGTTGCCGCTGTTGACGCCCAGATAGCGCAGGATCGAGCGCAGCTTGGTCAGGAAGGCATAGGCCTCGTCCGCGCTGGCGATGTCGGCTTCGGTGACGATCTCCATCAGCGGCATTCCGGCCCGGTTCAGGTCCACCAGCGTGTGCAGCCCCGCGTGCGTGTTCTTGCCTGTATCCTCTTCCAGGTGGGCGCGGTGGATGCGGATGCGTTTGGCGCCGCCGTCGGGCAGCTCTATTTCAACCCAGCCGTTGCGGCACAGCGGCAGCTCGTACTGGGAGATCTGATAGCCCTTGGGCAGGTCCGGGTAGTGGTAGTTCTTGCGCGCGAAGACAGCGGTTTCCGCGATCTCGCAGTTGAGCGCCAGCCCGGTGCGGATCGTGGCTTCGACCGCGGCGCGGTTGCTCACCGGCAGCGCGCCGGGCAGCCCCAGGCAGACCGGGCAGGTGTGCGTATTGGGCGGCGCGCCCTGGTAGTCGGCGCTGCAGCGGCAGAACATTTTCGTCTTCGTCAGAAGCTGCGCGTGGACTTCCATGCCCACAACGACGTTGTATTCCTGTTTCAATTGCGACGTCCTCTCGGTGAAACAGTGTGTCACGCGTTCGTATCTGTCAGTAGCGGCGGGGGATACGTTCTTTCCATTGCCAATACTCATCTAAGTTTCGATAAGAGACTTCCGATTCGATTGTCCGTGCCATATCCTTTGTCAGATAGTTCTGCCAATAGTCATCAAAGACAGCTTCATTATAATCGACAAAGGGGCCGCGACCGGAGAGCAAGGCCTCAATCGACTTCACTGAACCAATATTCTTGGTGTTGCCACTGCCAGGTTTATCTGAGGCGACTTTCCACTTTTCATGTACAAAAAACTTGAAGTCTCGAATAACGGAAGCGATCTGATGTAAATCATCTAAAGCTGTATATGCGCTGCTCATCGACTGCGTTGTCGCTACGACTATATATGATTCCTAACACCAAGTGAGTCGAGTAACTATCGTAAGGAAAGCGGATGTTTCTGGTCGATTGCCGCTGACGGAAGTAGCCGGTGAAGGAGCCGAGTGAAAAACCATTTACTCGCTGATCACTGTTACGATAGGTGCTTTTCACATCGACAGCAATCCGATTGCCAGCCTCGCCAACAAATGTAAGGTCCGGGTAGTGATTCTGATGGTCGCTCAAAATCAGGTCATAATTGTGTCTCTCAGCGAAGCGAGCAAGCACGGGAAATAGAGTTAATTCGATGATTTTTGAGATGACCTTCGTGTTTCTGGAAATCGTGTAGATATTACGATGAACATCAATGAAGCCTCTGACTATCCACTCCCCACTATCGACTGCGACCGCAGTGGCAAAGTGTTCAAATTCTTGTCTCAGGTCGTCGAGGATGCCTACGTTCATCGGTCTCTCTTATTGCATCAGGTCATGTACCGATCAGCAGGACTTCTTGTGATCGTGTATTTGTCGAGAGCGCATACTTGTAGTCTCCGAAGACTGCTACCCGCACGTTCGACTTGTAGCGGGCCATCAGCCCGTGAAGTTCATCAATGCTGGGGATTCCGTCGCTTCGATAGGACACGACCAAAATGCTCTGCGCGAAATGTTCGAAACAGATATCGAAAGCTGAGCGAATGCGTGCCTTGTCGGTCCAGGGATTGGCGCATCGCATCATACGCCGATGTTTCGAATGCCAGTCGATTCGGCCTTCCCAGTCATCGTAGTCGCATAAGCCTTCGAGAAAATGATAAAAGTCGGCGTAATCTGTCGCTACGCCCTTTTTGGAAATATAGGGCGGATCAATGTAGACGAGATCATAATTTTCCTGCAGATCGATGATATCCCCACAGATGGCCCGGCAGTCGCCAGCGCCCTGAAAGACCGCCTGGTTTGCTTCGTCAATGAAAAATCGAAACCAATCTTCGAAAGGCCTGTCCCATGAGGTTTTGTTGCCGAAGGAGCGTTCGACCTGAGCGAAACGAAGGTAAAGGTTTTTGCGGTGGAACAGGTTGTAGGGGCGTTTGATAAGGCAAGATTGGGCCAGAGCAAAGAAAAGCAATGCCCGGCGATAGGGGTCTGCAATTGCGGCGATGTTGCGGACTGTCTGGTCAATCCACCGGTTTTCGGTATCAGTGAAATAGATGTCTTGAAACGTATTCTGAACGAACGATGGGTAGTCGATATGTGAATGACGCTCTAATGCCCATTCAATATCTTCAGGACGTATCAGAACAGAACAGTTTTCAATCAATGCCAGACCGAACTGGTGGTTGAAACGGAGAATGTCATTATAGGTAACCGATTTGCCTTCCTGTTTCAATCGGTAGCCAACAACGCCAGTTCCACCAAAGGCATCCAGCGTCGTATTAAAGTCCAACTCTCTAATCTGCGCCCAAATCCAGTTGACCAGCTTGGCCTTGCTGCCTTGGTACCGGGTGGAGGGGAAGCGCGTTCCGAGACGTTGAAGCAGTCGTGGCTGATACATTGGGAGTATACCGTTCGCGTAATTTGCGCGCGTGCTGGCTTGCCCGGACGTGCCAGGGGCAGCCCTATCCCTTCTGCTCGTCATCATAGCATAGGGCAAAATCCGAAACCAAAGATAGCGGCAGACCGCCCTGTCTCCTCTGTGAGAAGCGCGACTTCCGGCCCTTTATTGACACAGGCCAACCCCCTTGATACCATTATTATATGATCGGCGACCCAACTGAAGTACGCACGCACAGAACGCCTCTCGCGGACTGAACTCACCCTGCAATGACCTTCCGCCGATCCCCCCAACGCGCCGCATCCTATGGCTCGCAGCTCAGACTGACGCTTCCCTGCCTGGTTCTGGCTCTGTTCGCGCTGCTATTCGGCGGTTGCGGGAACAGGCGCGCGGCCGGCACAGCTACGGCCATCGCCATCGCGACCGACGCCGCCCCTGGCGCAGTCGCGGCCGCCGCGGCAACCAGCCTGCCCGCGCCGACCAAGACGCCCGCGCCTGCCGCCAATGACACTGCGGCCGCCGCGCACGCGGCGTCGCCGACCCCAGACCCGCCGCAGCAGAGCAACGCAGCCCCCCGCCAGCGGGCGACGGTTGAGGTGTTCGCGCCGGCCTCCCCCTTGCAGCAGGCCGTCTGGCATCACGAGGTCGGCGACTACAGCGAGGAGCAGCGGCTGCTCAGGACGCTGCTGGCCGACCCCCAGATAACGCAGGCCGGGCGGCAGGAAGCGCGCTACCAGCTCGCGCTCTCCTATCTGGCCGACGAACAGCCGGCCTCCGCCGCGACCGTGCTGGAACAGTTCTCGCTGCAGGCCGGCTCGCTGCCGGCGGATGACTCTCTCCGCAGCCGCGCCGTCTTCCTGCGCGGGGAGGCGCTGGCCCGTTTGGGCCGCAACGCCGAAGCCGCCGCCGCATACGAAGCGTTCCTGCAACAGCATCCACAGGTCGCCGGCGTCGTGGAAGAGCGCATCGCCGACGCCTGGCTCGCGGCCGGAGACTGGCCGCAGGCGGCCAACGCGCTGCGCCGGGCGGCCAACCATGCCGGCCGCGTCTGGGAAAAGGTTCGTCTTCTCGACCGGCTGGCCGGGGTCCTCGAGGGCCATGGCCGCTGGGGCGAGGCCGCGCCGGTCTACGATGAGATCCTCGCCGCAACCGAGCCTGCAGAGGAAGAGCGGAACCGGGATGAGGTCGAATTCGATGCGATCCTCGGCTACAGAGTGTGGAACATTCACCGGACCGGCTATCTGTACCGCGCTGGAACCGCCTACGCCACCGCCGGCGACGAGGAAACGGCCATCGCCCGCTGGCGGCTGGCCCTGGAGGAGGGGCCGGAAAGCAACTCCGCTTACCAGTCCCTCATCCAACTGGTGAACCGTGACGTTCCGGTGGACCTTTTCGTGCGCGGGCAGATCGACGTCTTTGCCGAAGCTTATTTCCCGGCCGTCAGCGCGTTTGAACGTTTTCTGCAGGAATCGCCCCAGGACGAACGCGCCGGGCATGCCTGGCTGGGCCTTGGCCGCGCCCACATGGGGCTGGGGCAGTGGGACGAGGCCATTCGCGCCCTGGAACAGGTGATGAACTGGTATCCCGCCTGCGACTGTTTCGGCGATGCCTGGCTGACCCGCGCCCGGCTGGCCAGTGCGCAGGGCTCGCCCGAGGCAGCGCGCCGCATCTACCGCACCTTCGCCAGAGATCACCCCGGCGACCCGCTCGCGCCCGAAGCCCTCTGGCTGAGCGCGCTCTCCGCCATCAGAACCGACCGTACTCTGGACATCGACTCCGGGAGCCATTCAGAGGCCACAGTCGACTTCCTGGTAGAGGCCGTGGCCGATCTGCTGATGCTGGTGGATAGCTTCCCGGACAGCGCGCGCGCCCCGGATGCGCTGGCGGTGTTGGGGATTGGCGCCTTCACCTACGGCCAGTTCGGAGTGGCGATCAACGGTTTTGAGCGTCTGCTGGCGGACTATCCCGGTGTGCGGTCGGGCACAGCAACCTACTGGCTGGGCCGCGCCAAGTATACTCTGGGCGAGAAGGACGCGGCCCGCGCCCTGTGGCAGTCCCTCGCGGCCGAGGCGCCGGAAACCTACTACGGTGTGCTGGCCGGACTGGAGCTGGCGCGGCAAGGCCATCCGGGGCAGGACCTCATTCCCCGCATGGACGCTGTGGCCGCGGCCGCGCTGCCGGGCGATGACGGCAGCCGCGCCTTTGCCGAAAACTGGCTGAAGACGCGGCACGACGGTTTCGACACAGTTGATGTCGCCGGCAGCGGCAACATGGGCCTGCCGCCGGCCGTAGCCGACGACCCGGCCCTGGTCGGCGGCGCGCTGCTGCTGGAGTTGGGCCTGCGCGCCGAGGGCTTGAAGCTGCTCGAACTGGGCTACTGGCGCTACCGCGACGATCCCGCGGCCCTGTTTCCGCTCATGCAGCGCTTCGAGACAATGGGCGCAAACCGGCTCTCCATCAGCGCGGCCAACCGTCTGATTCAGCTCAGCCAGGCCCGGCATACCGCGGACGTGCCGCTTTTTATCCAGCAGTTCGCCTACCCCAGGCACTACTCCGCCCTTGTGGAAAAGGAAGCCGCGGACTTCGACATCGATTCGCTGCTCCTCTACAGCCTCATCCTCCAGGAGAGCCTGTTTGAGCCGCCGGCCCGCTCCTTTGCCGGCGCCCACGGCCTGACCCAGATCATCCCCACCACCGGCGCGGAGATCGCGCAGCGCCTCGGATATCCCAACTACTCCACCGGTCTGCTCAACCGTCCCTTCGTCAACGTTCGTTTCGGCGCGTTCTACCTGCGCTGGGTGCAGGATTACGCCCGTGAAAACCCGGTCGCCGCCCTGGCCGGTTACAACGCCGGCCCCGGCAACGCCAGAACCTGGTTCGACCGCTCGGCGCCTGACGAAGCCCTCTTCATCGAGCGCATCCCCTACAACGAGACCCGCCTCTACCTCCAGCGCATCCTGACGCACTATGCCCATTATCTGCGGATCTACGGGGGGTTTTAGCCAGGGGCGGGGCGCAGTGTGGTACAAACGTCAGGGCAGGTCAGTCGTCAACCCCTGATCCTTTTGACGCTTTCTCTTTCCTATCTGCAGTTTACCGGCCTTTGCGCGTCCATTCCGTTCTGGCGGTCTTCTGCCTCACGGCAGCGGGGCGCGTCTCCGCGACGATACAGCCTTCCAACTGCGTGCGGAGCGTCTCAACATCCAGCCCACCATGCGAGGCGATCATCACAATCTGCGTGCGGGGCGGCTCATCGCCCCATTCCTCGGCCAGCGTCAGGCTGGCGCGTTTGCCCACCATTTGCAGAATCATCCTGCTGTCCGGCATTTCATGGAGCTGGATTACACCTTTCGCGCGGTAGACGGTATCAGGCAGATCCTCGAACGTTCCGCGTAGCGCCTTCAGCGACAGCGGTTTATCCGTCGTCCAACTCCAGGTGCTGAATACCAGCGTATGGTCGGTATGTTCATGGTGGTGATGTTCGGCCTCATCGTGGTCATGGCGATGCCCGTCATCATGATCATGATCGTATTCCTCCTCCACGTCATGCACATGCACATCGAGCTCGGCGCGCTGATGCAGGCGTTCCGGCGCATACCCGCCCACACCCAGCACCAGTTCCAGCGGCGCCTGTCCGTAAGTCACTTCCAGAATGCGCGCGCCCGGCACAGTGTGTCGAATCAGATCGGTTCTGAAGTCCACTACGTTGAGAAACACCTTTCTCATCTTCATTCTCGGCGCAATGCGTCGATTCAGTTCGGTCTTGATGTCTTCCAGCTCCTCTGCCGTGACCAGATCGACCTTGTTCAGGACCACGATGTCCGCGACGGCGATCTGATCCAGCGCCAGCGCGGCGTTTTCTCCGTCCAGTGTCAGGACATTTGCGGCATCCACGACGACCAGAATGCTGTCGAGCCGCACCAACGGTTTGATGTCAGGGAGCAGGAAGGCATTGGCGACAGCGATCGGATCGGATACCCCGCTGGTCTCGATGATGATGTACTCAGGGGGCTCCTCCCGCCGCAGCAGTTTGAGGGTTTCCTTCAGCAAGTCGCCGCGAATCGTGCAGCAAATGCAGCCGTTCGACAGATTGACCGTTTCGCCTTCAACACCGACGACGAACTGGGCGTCAATGTTAATCGCGCCAAAGTCGTTCACTAGCATCGCGATCCTCAGGCCGTGATCGCCGTGCAGGATGTGGTTAAGCAGGGTGGTTTTTCCTGCGCCGAGAAAGCCGCTGAGAATCGTCATTGGCACCGGGAAATGATGGCGCTCCATTGCAGATGGTCCTCCTGAACTGTGTTCTATGATATGCGGGGCAGCCGCCGGCGCAGCCACGCAATGACGGTGCCCGTGCCATATGTCCGCTCGGACGTCGGGCACTGACTGCCAGACAGATCTCCATGCGCCGGTTCACAGCATCCCCGTCTACACGCCCCATTGCGCCAATGACGACGAGCTGCGAGTGCGGCGCTGCATCTTCCCAACCATCCTGCGTTAAGGCCAGGCTGAAGCGTCTACCTGCTCCCTGCGAAATCCCCTTTTGGCCGGAGGCATTAACGAGGCAATGTTCAGGCACGTCATCTCCCGCAGACATCACACCCTTCAGCCTGGAAATACACCAGAAGCAAAGAGTCCTCCCCCGCTTTTGTCGCGATCCTGGGCGCGCCATTGAGAGATGCGTCATAGAGACCGACCGTCAGGCGCAGGGGGCCTTCCGGCAGGGTCGGTGGCATTGGCATTGCGACGCTTTTCAGGACCTGCGAGCTTTCAAGAGGGAGCTCCGTGTCCCACCGGGCGACCAGGCTGCCGGTTTCGTCGAGCAGGCGCAGGCGTATCTCTTCGCCGCCGGTCAATGCTGTCGGGTCTCCGCTCCATTCCATGTGGACGACCAGCCTGCCGCTAACCATCTGGGGTGGGGGCAAAACGCGTTGGGCGGGCGGACCTGCTGGTTTGGCGGCATATAGGCGGCGGGGCCTGGTGTCAGGGAGGCGTTGCGGGACCCATCCCCCACGCAACTGCAGCACTCAGTGGTTAGGGGCCAGCGGCCAGCGACTCATGAGAAACACCTTTGCTTGCCTCACTCAGGGCCGCGAATCGATTGAGGCCGTGCAGTCACTGAAAACTACAAACCGACTACTAAAAACTGCCTCTAACGGCCGGCGAGCCCGGTGAACTGCGCGCCCTGGACGAACTGGCGCTGGGCAAAGAAGAAGATGATGATGACCGGCAGGATTGTGATCATGGACGCGGCCATGACGAGGTGCCAGAAGTTGCCGAAGCGGCCTTTGAACCAGAGGAGCCCGAGGGGCAGGGTGTACATTTCGCTCTTGGAAATGTAGATGAGCGGCTCCATGAAGGCGTTGTAGTGCTGCAGGAAGGCGAAGATGGTGATGGTGGCGACGGCCGGGCCGCAGAGGGGCGCGATCACCTGCCAGAGGATACGGAAGTTGGAGGCGCCGTCGATCTTGGCGGCCTCGTCCAGCTCCAGGGGCAGGGTCAGCATGTACTGGCGCATGAGAAATATGTAGAAGGCGGCCCCAAACCAGGCCGGCACCCACAGCGGGTAGAATGTCCCGACCCAGTTGATCTCCTTGAAGATGATGAAGACCGGGATCATCGTCACGACGGCGGGAAGCATCATCGTCGCCAGCAGAACGGTGAAGACGAAGTCGCGCCCCGGCCAGCGCAGCCGGGAGAGGCCGTACGCGACCGTGAGCGAACTCAGCACCATGCCGATCGTCCCCATGATGGAGACGAAAAAGGAGTTGCGGATGAAGAGATGGAAGGGGAGGCGTCTGAAAACCTCGAAATAGTTATCCCATTTGGGCTCGGTCGGGATCCATTCGATCGGCGTGATGAAGACCTGGCCGGGCAGCTTGAGCGATGTGCTGACCACCCAGGCAAGCGGCATGAGGAAGGTGAGCCCCAGGGCGATCATCATGATGTGCAGGATGAGATGACCGATCCTCGTCTGCCTTTTTCGGGATTGGAGCAGGGTTGTTCTTGCAGTCATAACGTAAATCGGCGCCCGGCGCGCAGTGGTCAGCGCTGTGACCGGTTATTCGTCTCCTCTATAACCTGCCTTCATAGTAGACCCAGCGATTGGCGAAAAAGAACTGGATCGCGGTGAAGGCCATGATGATCAGGAACAGGATCCAGGCCAGCGAGGCGGCATAGCCCATGCGGAACAGCTCGAAGGCGTTGCGGTAGATGTAGAGCACCATGAAAAGCGTAGCGTTCTGCGGGCCGCCGTCGGTCATGATGAAGACGGTGGTGAAGACCTGGAAACTGCCGATGATGCCGATGATCATGTTGAAGAAGATGATCGGCGAGATGATGGGGATGGTTACGTTGATGAAGCGGCGCCAGGCGTTGGCGCCGTCGATCTCGGCCGCCTCCTCCAACTCCTTGGGCACCCCCTGCAGACCGGCGAGGAAAATGATCATCTGGAAGCCGGTCAGCCACAGGCTCATGATGATGAGGGCGGGTTTGGCCCAAGCCGGTTCGAAGAGCCAGTTGATGGGCCCCAGCCCAAACCAGTGCAATACTTCGTTGAGCACGCCGAATTCAGGGTTGAGGATCTGGACCCAGACGACGGCAAAAGCGACAGCGGGTGTGATGGAGGGCAGATAGTAGACGGTGCGATAGACGCTCAGACCTCGAATCTGCTGATTGAGCATCACTGCCAGCGCGAAGGCGACGACAAGCTGCAGCGGAACGCCGACGAAGGTGTAGTAGGCGGTATTGACGAGCGACTTGCCCACGAGCGGGTCGTTCAGCATGCGCTCGAAGTGGCCTAGCCCGAGGAACTTGGGCGGCGCCAGCATATTCCACTTGTGCAGGATCAGAAAAATGGAGTAGAGCATCGGCCCCACCCACAGCGCGAGCACGCCGAAGATGAAGGGGCTGGTGAAGAGCAGGCCGTCGCGCAGGTCGCGGCGTTGGGCCGCGGACATGCGGCGGCGGGTCTGCGACTGTGTCTGGATTCCGGGCGTTGATGTGGTGGCAGTCAAAGAGGCGCACTCCCAGATTGACGAGGAACCGGCGGCCGGTAACCGGTTACTGGCCGCCGGGGACTTGTTATGCTCGGTCCGCCCAGTACTGGTCGAGGTGCGACTGGATTTCCGGCTGCGCGATCGCGAGCGCCTCTGCCGCCGACTCGGTCTGGCCCAGCAGTTTGTCCCACAGAACGGTGACCGGGCCGCCGCCGTAGGCCTGGATCTGTGAGCCTTCGCCGAAGATCACGGAGATCGAGCTTTCGCGCATCGTGTTGGCGAACGCATCGGTGTTCTCGAAGCCATAGACACCGGAGGCGATATCCCCCCAGATGTTGGCGATGTTGTCGGGGGTGCCGCACATGCGGCCGCCGTTGGCGATGATCGTCTGGCCCTCTTCGCCGAGGATGAACGAGATGAGGTCCCAGCCCTCATCCTTGTACATGGAGGGTGATGTGATCACATGGCCGTGGACATGGCCGAAGGTGAAGTTTGTATCGGCTGTGCCCGTCGGCGCCTCGATCACGTCGAAGTTGATGCCCTCTTCGGTTGTGGCCAGCTCGCCCTGCAGGCGGGGCATCACCCACGGTCCTTCGAGGTACATGGCAACGCGGCCGGTATCGACACCGACGCCGCCGCCCTCGACCACCTCGGGTCCGGGGCTCCAGTCGTTGGCGATGGCATCGTAGACCAGGTATTGGAGCGCGGAGGCGATGTCCTCGTTGTCCCAGTAGGCTTCGGTCGGCTCGGTAATGCGGTCCCACTCGATATGGCCGTTGCGACGCATGAAGGTGGTGCTGCGGCCGTAGGCGCCGTTCCAGCCCTGCGCCTGTCCCCAACCGTAGAACTTGGTGCCGTCCTCTTCATAGGAGAGGTCCTGAATGATCTGTTGGAACTCTTCCCACTTCCAGCCCGGTTGCGGATGGGCGACGCCCTTCTTGTCGAAGAGGTCCTTGTTGTAATAGATCACCAGCGAGCCGGTGTCGGTGGGGGTCATGTAGCGGCCGCCCTGCCACAGCGTCTGGTTGTCGTAGTTTTCGCCGCCGGGGAAGAAGTCATCGGCGCCGTCGCGAGCGATATAGTCGCTCATGTCATAGATGACCTGGTTTTCGGCGTAGGCCTGCCATATCCAGCCCTGGAAGTAGAGGACATCGGCGGAGTCATCCGCGGCGAAGTTGGCCTGGATCTTCTCATAGTAGCCGCCAGGGTACTGCTCGACGGAGACGCTCACGCCTTCGTTCTGTGCCATGTAGGCGTTGACCATGTTTTCATAGACGACCGCGTCCTGCACGTCGGCCCAGGCCGAGAGGCGCATCTCGATCATCTCCATGCTGGCGCCTGCATCGCCGCCGCTGTCACCGGCTGGCGCCGCGGCCGGGGCTGCGCAGGCCGCCAGCAGAGCTCCGCCCGCCGCCATGGCGCTTGCCTTGAGGAACGAGCGCCGGCTGATGGCGTTCTGTTGCAAATTGGACATTGACTATGCTCCTTAAAGGTTTGTGAATAATAAGGTTGATTTGGCTAGTCGTTGACGAAATGAACTGATCTATCCCGCAAATTTATCTCTTGATGCCGCGAACCTGTTCAGATGCCATGGCGCGATTTGCCTCCATGATCATCGCAATCGCCTCTTGCAGATTCGCTTTGGCCTCTTCAAGAGTTTTCCCCTGCGTATTCGCTCCCGGTAGTTCCTCAACGAATCCGATGTAGCCCTCGGGCACTTTCTTGAAAACAGCGGTAAGTTTCATGTCGGAAATTTTTCGCTGCGTTTCCTCAGCACGCGCCTCCTGACAATCGCGCGCGATCAACTACTCTTCCTCTCGCGTCGGCCACTGGCAGCCGCCTTCCCGGTCCGGGCGGATGTGCGAGAACGACAGGTCCTCCGTGCCCTTCCAGGCATAGGGGTCGCGGCCGGCGATCATGACGATGTCGCGGAAGTCGAAACTGGCTACGCCCAGCTCGGCATTGCCCGGATAGCGCCAGGGCAGCAGCGATTCGGCGCTCATGTAGTGGTTGATCAGCGAGCGGCGGAACCCGCCGGCGGCCCGGTTGGGCATAGAGCGGTGCAGCAGATAGCCGTTGAAGAAGACGATGCTGCCGGCGGTCACTTCGA
Organism: Caldilineaceae bacterium; assembly: GCA_022824685.1. Classification (GTDB taxonomy): domain Bacteria; phylum Chloroflexota; class Anaerolineae; order Caldilineales; family Caldilineaceae; genus Bin5. The sequence goes on along the minus strand of JAJDZJ010000205.1, from coordinate 913 downwards.
CCGGCACCGCGTCGTCGTCGGTGTAGGGGAAATCGAACGCCTCCACCACGCAGTCGAAGCGCTCGTCGTCGTGCTCCTTGGCGGGCCAGATCAGGCGATGCGCGTGCGAGCCGGGGATGACCCAGAGGCAGCCGTTCTCGACGGTGGCGTCATCGAGCGCGATCCAGGCGGCGTTCAGGGAGCAGTCGCGCGTGGGGATGAAGGCTTCGTCCTGGTGCCAGGCCTGGCCCGGCTTGCCGGCCGACTTGATGAAGAGCATCGACTGCATGCTCTTCACATTGGGGCCGATCACCCGCGTCAGAACATCGCGGATCGACGGATGCGCGAGCGTGTCGTACATCAGCTGCGAGAGTTTGTGCGGGAAATGGACGCAGAGCGTGCGCTGGATGACCTCGTCGTCGCTGTCGTCGGGGCCGACGGGCGGCAGGCCGGTGACCTCGCCCATCTCGCCGCGGCAGATGCGCACCGTCTCGTCGCGCAGTGCCTGCACTTCGTCCGGCGTCAGCGCGTCCGGCAGCGCCAGGAAACCGTTATCACGGAAGGAGGCGGCGTGTTGCGCGGTGACTTCGGGCCGCGTGACTGTTTGCGCAGGGGCATCCATCATTGCTGTCAGTGTCATGGGATTTTCCTCAGTCTGAACGGCAACTTTTGCGATTGGAATTCAACGACGCCGCAAGGCGGAGCCTGGGCGGTCGCTAAGGGATTTGAAGAAGGGAATGGGTTGGATTATACGGGGAGAGGGAGAATGTTGTCAAACTTTTTGGGTTGGAAGCAGGGCGATTGCATCTAAATTGGGTCAGAACATCGAAATGCAGCCGAATACTCTTCCAGGTCGGGGTAAGACACAGGGAAATGTACGAAAGATGGCACGTAGACGGAGAATTTAACTTATCACGCCGACTGAGGGCCTGAT
>JAJDZJ010000132.1 GCA_022824685.1 Caldilineaceae bacterium | reverse complement strand
TTTCGACGCCTGACGGCCGGTGCCGCGGCAACTTCTGCTCGCGATCCAGCAACCTGAAGCCGATTTCCACTTATTCGCGCTTTGTTCTAGCCATGATTTCAACGGAATCGGCCTACAAAATTAGATGCGATTGCCCTGCGAAAAACCAGATAGGGTATTGAAAATGCCCAATCCGCGTGCTATACTGTAGGAATGCGCGCGGGGGCGCGGACACTTTTTCAGATTTTTCAACACCAGAGCCTATGGATGTTTCACATGAAACATCCACCGTCTCGCATCCGTCTCTATAGCAGGATGCGCCAGAAGACAGGCGGATGCGGCGCACCCGTTAGTGCGTCGAAATCCTTCTGAATGCCGGAATCCTTCAACGCGCTGGATTCCCGATCACCCTGGAGCGGCCCGCATGTCGGCAAACAACCTGGCTGCAGCAAACTGCGCAGCAATCGAAAAGCCGAATAACAAAGCCCATGCCGCCGCGCCAGCCAGCATCCCTGTGATCGACTACGAAGGCAGTGGCTACCGCCAGGACTTCTGGGAAGGCCAGGGACGCGATTACGAGGATGCCGTCGAACGTATCGCCCTCCAACGCCTCCTGCCCGCGCAAGGCGGCCGTATCGCCGAAATCGGCGCCGGATTTGGCCGCCTCGCCGATCTTTACCTCGGCTACGACCAGATCGTGCTGTTCGACTACAGTCGGACAATGCTGGCCGACGCAGTGCGCAAATGGGGGCACGACAATCGCTTTGTCTTCGTCGCAGGCAATCTGTACCAGATGCCCCTCGCCGAAGGCATGCTCGACTCCCTCGTCATGGTGCGCGTGATGCACCATCTCGCCGATGTGCCCGCCGCGCTCAACCAGCTGCAGCCGCTTCTGCATCAACGTAGCGCCGCCGTACTCGAATATGCCAACAAACGCAACCTGAAAGCCGTCCTGCGCTGGCTCACCCGACAACAGCCCTGGTCACCCTTTGACCCAGCGCCGCTCGAATTCGTCGCCATGAACTTTGACTTCCATCCCGGCTGGATGGCCGCGCAACTCAAGAATGCCGGCCTGCACGTGGAGAAACGCATCGGCGCTTCCCATTTCCGTCTGCCAGCGCTCAAAAACAATTTCCCGGTCAATCTGCTCGCCCGTCTGGACAGCCGCCTCTTTCGCATCGGCGGCAAGTTCCCCCTTGCGCCCAGTGTCTTCGTACGCGCTGCTGCCCCGGACGCCGCAGAACAGCCGCAACGTGAAGCAAACACGGGCGATGCCAGCCCAACCCAGCTGTTCCGCTGCCCAGCATGCGCAACCCATCCATTGGTTGCCAGCGGCCCGGAGCAGCTCCAGTGCCCGTCCTGTACCCGTCAGTATGGGCAAACAGATCGCATCTGGGATTTCAAGCTACCAACGTAACCCTTTCGCATGCAGTTGGCAGGGGCCGCGCGCGAAAGGTACCCCCATACGATTCGCCCCAATCGTAGTTGGGCCATTTGAGATGCTCTCTACGGAAGAGACGCATCTCCCAATGGTAAATTGACCATCACTAGTACATCGCTACGCGCCAACGACGACGCCTGGCCGCCTCGTGTCCGGCCAACCGCGCACAGCGTACTTTCATTCACAAAAGGGGTGACGATGGCTGAAGAAATGCTCTTGACCAAGGAACCGAAGCAAGAACTGACGCAGGGACGCAACGGGAATTCAAAGGAATCCACGCCCCAAAATGGCGCGGCGCCTGCCGACTTGCAGTTCTCCAGTCCGCAAGAGACCCTCGCCCATCTGCTCAAACTCGGTCGCGAAAAGGGCTTTGTCAGCTACGATGAAGTGCTGCAAGTTATGCCCGAAGCCGAAAATGATATCGAACAACTGGATGACATCTTTGCATCCCTCCTCGATCAGGGCATCTCCGTCGGACAGGCCAAAGAGGACCTGACCACCGGAGAAAAGAAAGATCCCGCCGACAATGTGACTGAGGATGAATTCGATCTCAGCCAGATCGAAATCGACGACTCCATCAGCCTCTACCTCAAGGAAATCGGCCGCGTCCCTCTGCTCACCGCCGCTGAAGAGGTCGACCTCGCCAAACGCATGGAGGCCGGCCGCGATTCCAACCACCGGCTCAAGCATGAACAGGTCGAGTGGGAAGAACGCGAACAACTGCTCTGGTTGGTGCGCGATGGCCGCTCCGCGCAAGAACATCTGATCAAGGCCAACAGCCGCCTCGTCGTCAGCGTCGCCAAAAAGTATGTCGGACGCGGCGTCCCCTTCCTGGATCTGATCCAGGAAGGCAATATCGGCCTCATTCGCGCTGTCAATAAGTTCGACTACTGCCGGGGCTACAAGTTCAGCACCTACGCCACCTGGTGGATCCGGCAAGCGGTCACACGCGCCATCGCCGACCAGGGCCGCACAATTCGCGTCCCGGTGCATATGTACGAACAGATCAACCGCCTGACCCGCACCAGCCGCCAGCTCGTGCAGGAGTTGGGCCGCGACCCAACCACCGAAGAGATCGCCGAAGAGCTGGGCGTAATCCCGCGCAAGGTCGAGCACATCATGCGCGTCAGCCAGCGGCCTCTCAGCCTAGAAATGCCCGTCGGTGAGGAAGAGGACAGCTACCTGGGCGATTTTATCGAGGACGAAGAAGCCGATAGCCCCCAGGATTCCGCCGGCCGTCAGATCCTGCGCGAGGTGATCGACGAGATCTTTCAGAGCCTGACCCCCCGCGAGGTGCGGATCCTGCAACTCCGCTTCGGGCTGGTCGACGGCTACAACTATACGCTTGAAGAGGTCGGCAGAAAGTTCGGCGTAACACGCGAACGGATCCGCCAAATCGAGGCCCAGGCCCTCAGCCGCCTGCGCCATCCCAGCCGCAGCCGCCGCCTGCGCGACTACCTCTAACGGCGAGGAGAGAGTGACGAGGTGTGAGGAGTGAGAGAACTTCACGAAAGTCTCTCACTCCTCGCCTTCTGTTTTCTTCACCTCTCGACTTTCAGCGTACATCTCCCTCCCCGCCGATAACGCCCCGCTCCAACCGGTCAAACAGCTTCGTAATATTCTGCTCCGCCACCTCCTCCAACGACAGATCCAACTCCGTACAGATTTGCGTCAAATACCAGAGCACATCACCCAATTCATCTTTCAACGCCGCCCTGTCGTCCTCCGAGATGACACCCTCTTTGTCGCGAAAAATCTTCTTGATCTTGCCCGCCACTTCACCCGCTTCATTCACAAGCCCCAGCGTCGGATACACAATCGCATGGTCCGTGTGCACCAAACTCCACGTCTTGCGGGACTCCGTCTGATACCGCCTGAAATCCATCGTCCCCATACCCCTCTTCACTGATTTGCCTAGCTACTCCTCTGCCCTCCACCGTCCGTCAACCACCGGTGTTCACTAAGAACCAAAAAAGGCCCGACCATACAGTCGGGCCCTCTCTCTTCTACGACCTCGGCGCAATTACACGTCCAGATTACGCACCTCGTGGGCGTGCGTCTGGATGAACCGGCGGCGGGGAGGCACACTGCTGCCCATCAGCATGTCAAAGGTGCGGTTCGCCTCCGCCGCATCCTCTACCTGCACCTGCAGCAGCGTCCGGAATTCCGGGTTCATCGTCGTGTCCCACAACTGCTCCGGGTTCATCTCCCCCAACCCCTTATAGCGCTGCTCCAGCTTGATATTCTCCGTGCCCATCTCCTTCCGGATCTGGGAAAGGGCGATGTCGTTGTACACATACTGCTCCGACCGTTTTGCCTTGCCGTTCTGGCGTTCGGTGATCTGCACCTTGTACAGAGGCGGCTGCGCAATGTACAGATGGCCGTTTTCCACCAGGGGCCCCATATACCGGAAAAACAGCGTCAGCAGCAGCGTGCGGATGTGAGCGCCGTCCACGTCCGCATCCGTCATCACGATGATGCGGTTATAGCGCAGGTTGTCGACGGTGAAATCATCGCCCACGCCGGTCCCCATCGCGGTGATCAGCGACTGGATCTCCTTGTTGCCCAGGATCTTGTCCAGGCTGGTGCGCTCCACATTCAGGATCTTGCCCCGCAGCGGCAGCACAGCTTGGAAGCGCCGATCGCGGCCCTGTTTGGCGCTGCCGCCAGCGCTGTCTCCCTCTACAATGTAGAGTTCGCTCTCGTTCGGATCGCGGCTGGAGCAGTCCGCCAGCTTGCCGGGCAGGGTCAGGCTCTCCAGCGCGCTCTTGCGGATCACCAGCTCCCGGGCCTTGCGGGCCGCCTCTCGAGCCCGGAAGGCCACCTGGCACTTGTCGGTGATCCGTCTGGCGTCGCGCGGGTTCTCCTCCATCCAGCTGTTGATGCCCTCGGCCACCGCCGTCTCGACGTGATAGCGCACCTCGTTGTTGAGCAGCTTCAGCTTGTTCTGCCCCTCAAACTGCGGCTCCACCACCTTCACGCTGATGATCGCGGTCATCCCCTGTCGCGTATCATCCCCGCTGAAGTTGGCGTCACTGTCCTTCAGAATCCCCTGCTTGCGGGCATAGTCGTTGATCTGCCGGGTCAGCGCGGCCCGCAACCCCGTCAGATGAGAGCCGCCGTCCGGCGTGTTGATCGTGTTGGCAAAGGCGAAAATCGACTCATTGTAACCGTCCGTGTACTGGATGGCCGCCTCCGCATGGGTCGAATCAACCTGCATGTCAACGTAGATCGGCTCGTGCAGGACCGTGCGATTCTTGTTGAGGTAGCGCACAAACGTCTGAACGCCGCCCTCAAAATAGAAGGTGATATCGCGCGGCTCGTCCCCGCGGTCATCGATAAAGTGAATATCGATCCCCCGCGTCAGAAATGCCATTTCCCGAAAACGGGTCACAAGCGTCTGCCAGTCATATTCCAGAACGTCAAAGATCGTATCGTCGCGCAGAAAACGCTGCGTGGTGCCCGTCTCCCCGGGCTTGCATTCGCCAACCTCCTCCAGGTCTGTCACCGGCACCCCGCGTTCAAACTTCTGCCGCCAGACCTTGCCGTCCCGCTTGACCTCAGTCACCATCCATTCGCTCAGCGCGTTCACCGCGCTCACGCCAACGCCATGCAGCCCGCCCGACACCTTGTAGCCGACATCGCCGAACTTGCCGCCCGCATGCAGCTTCGTCATCACCACTGTCAAGGCCGGCATCCCCGTCTGCTTCTGCGTGCCCACAGGGATGCCCGCGCCGTTGTCCTCCACGGTGACGCTCTCATCCTTGTTGATCGTAACCACGATCTTGTCGCAGCGGCCCTGCATCGCCTCGTCAATGGCGTTATCCACCACCTCATACACCATGTGATGCAGGGCTTTCGTATCCGTCCCGCCAATGTACATGCCGGGCCGTCGCCGCACCGCCTCCAGGCCTTCCAGCACCTGAATCTGGTCGGCGCCATAGACAAAGTCCTGCTTATTCATCTTCTCTGCCACGTGAACCTCCAGTCCCTTAAGGCGAAGCCGCCACCCGCCTCCGGGCGCGCGCCCCGCCGCATCATCGTTACCGCAGTATCTCCACTGCAATGTCGTCGCTGCAATACCGCTGTCGTGCTATCGCGGGCTGCGGCTGCCCGTTCCCGGGCTTGTCGTCAAGCCTGGCCGACCGCTGTTTGCCGTTAGAGGAGCGGGAAATGTCGGCGACGCTCTGTTCGCGTCACTGTTCGCGCCGGCAAAGTGTCAGGCAATGCCAACCGTTTCTTCCTGTTGCATCGCCAGAATGCGCGTCCGGTAAAAGACCAGCAGCGACATCGCCAACCCCGTGCCGATGAAGGTGTTCCCCAAGGTGGCGAATGCCACCCCCAGCGTATGCCACTGGGTAATCTGGCGGAACAGCAGCCCCATGCCGGTCGAAATCAACGTCGTCAGCAGGACAAACCCAACGGTCGTCCAGAAGTTCCTCCGCACCAGAAAAATGCTGCGGCGCACCGCGTGCCCAATCGCCAGATCGTCCAATACCAGGGCAGTCGTTACAAAATAAAGATAAAGCAGGATCACCACGATCAGACCGGCGAACAGGAACAGCGCCCCAGAGCCCAGCACCGGGCTGATCAGCGCCAGCACCGTGATACCGATCACCCCGGGAATGTAGATCATCAGCAGGCCGAGGCCGAAGAGAGTCAGGAACCCGATCGTGCGCAGCCAGTGGCGTACAATGCGCCCCGCCAGAATGTTCAGCGAGAGCGCCTTCCGCCCCTCCCCGATCGGCAGATTCTGCGCCAGCAGGTTCATATAGGTCGCCCCAATCAGCAACCCCGCCAATCCAAAAAGCAGAGACAGGAGACCGGCGGCGCCTATCGATTCGATCTCAATGCTGGGGTGCGTCTCCTTTATGTTGGGCAGCGTCGCCAGCAGGCTCGGCACATGATACAGGAGCCCATTGACGAGAAACTGGGCCAGATTGCTCGTCTGGCCGAATATCTCCAGGATCTCTCCCATCTGGTCCAGGGCAAACGGGCTCCCCTCCGCCAACTCCGGATCCTCGGCCAGACCGGTGTAGAAATCGGCCAGCCGCCCCAACAGGGGGCCAACGCTCCAACGGGGAAGAACCCACAGCAATGCATCCAGCAACAGCGGCAACAGCAACAGCCCAGGACGCTGGCTGACAAAGCGGTAGCCGGTTGAAATACTGTCTATAATGCCCACGAACGCTTCCCGGTTCGGCCTGCCAAACCCATCTCAATTCCGCTTCCAAAACAGTGTTTCAGCGGCGCAATTCACCTGACTAATTTTACCACATAAGCCTGAAATGGGCGAACGGCAACGCCATTTCCGCCCCGCCGCCGCCCGTCCCAATCCGCCCCGAAAAGACGCCGTCCAGATTTGGGATAGCCAGCAGAAGCGGGCCCCAGGATTCAGTGGACGACTCGCCCTTCCCCCGCCGTTTCCCCGCAGTTCCCCCGCCCCTCCCCGTCGCTCCTCCATATCCTCGCCCCACGGCGCCTCCCCCTTCCGCCACCCTCATGTCGTTGCCTCGCTGCCATCACCTTCACCGTCAACCCCCTGTAGGGGCGCCCCTTGTGGGCGCCCAAATCCCTCCGCACAGAAACCCTCCTCCAATCAGAGAGGCCAACACGTCCCTCGCGCCCTTCCCCCGCAGTTCCCCTGCCGTTCCCCCCCGGTCACGGACTAGACGGGAAGGGTAGACCGTTCTACAATTGATTGAACTGTGATCTCTGTTGCAGGGGTTGGGACGGCCGGAACGGAGCAGGTCCGCCCGTGTCTGCCAGCGACCATCATGCCGCCGCCCCCTGATTCCACGGGGACCGGGTGATTCACGAATCAACGTCCGCATCGCGCAACGACCATAAGGAGAAAGCATGGCCTCATTCGCTATCCAGGGCGGCCAACCCATCGAAGGCACTGTCAGCATCAGCGGCAACAAGAACGCCGCTTTTCCCCTCATCGCCGCTTCTCTGCTCACCGACGAAACGGTCATCCTGGAAAATGTGCCCCAGATCGACGACGTTGCCGCCATGCTCACCATCTTGGAAGGGTTGGGTGTCTTCGTGCGCAGAGAGGGCAGCCGGCTGACGCTGCGCGCCGACAAGCTGCACGGACACGCGCCCGACGCACAGCTCTTCGGTCGCATCCGCGGCGGCCTCAACCTGATGGGGCCGCTCCTGGCCCGCCGCGGCGCCTTCCATGTCGAAGGAGCCGCCGGCGGCGACGATATCGGCCGCCGCCGCATCGACACACACCTCCTGGTCTTCGAGCAGCTCGGAGCCTCCTTTGCCCGCCCCGCCAGCGGACGCTTCGAACTGACCGCCCCAGGCAGACTGCGCGGCGCCGACATCCTGCTCGACGAGGCCTCCGTGACTGCCACCCAGAACGCGGTGATGGCCGCCTCACTCGCCCACGGCACGACCACCCTGCGCAATACCGCCAGCGAACCGCACGTCCAGGAGCTGTGCCGCCTCCTGGTCGCCATGGGCTGCCCCATCGAAGGAATCGGCAGCAATACCCTCTTCGTCCACGGCCAGGATCGCCTCCACGGCGCAGAAGCCACCGTCGGACCCGATTACATGGAGGTCGGCAGCTTCATCGGACTCGGCGCCATCACCCGCGGCGAATTGCGGATCGCCAACGTCGACCCGGGCCACCTGCGTATGTTGGATATGGTCTTCTGCCAGCGGCTAGGCGTGCGAATGCGCCTGCAGGAGGACCCCCAGGCCGCGCTGACCGGCCACACGCTCGTCCTGCCCGACGAACAGGACCTGCGCATCCGGCCGGACTTCGGCGGCGCCATCCCCAAGATCGACGACGCGCCCTGGCCCGCCTTCCCCCCCGACGTGATGAGCATGGCCGTTGTCGTCGCCAGCCAGGCCCGGGGCACGGTCCTCATCCACGAGAAAATGTTCGAGAGCCGCCTCTATTTCGTCGATAAGCTGGTGGCCATGGGCGCGCAGATCATCGTCTGCGACCCCCACCGCGTTGTCGTCGTCGGCCCGTCCCGGCTCGTCGGCCAGGAGGTCAGCAGCCCCGACATCCGCGCCGGCATGGCGCTCGTCCTCGCCGCGCTCAGCGCCGAGGGCCGCACTCTTATCGGCAATATCGAACAGATCGATCGCGGGTACCAGCGCGTGGACGAAAAACTGCGCGCCGTCGGCGCCCGCATCGAACGCGTAGACGCGTAAACCCGCCCGTCAAGTTGCCCAGACCACCTAACCACTAGCCGCTGCCGTCCCCCGCCCGCCGCAGAGCCAGTTTGCGCCGCAACTCGTCATGCGCCGCTCGATCCAGAGGGTATCGGGCTGCCGCGAACATCGACAGGACCAGCAGAACCGCCGGCGCCGCGCCCATGAAGAAGCGCAATGCCAGCACCGCCGCCGCAGGCTGCGTCTCCGCCGCGCCCTCGATGAAGCCGGTCGCGGCCAGCGTCTGCGGCACGATAAAACCGACCGCGAAGGCGGTCGCGATCTTGCGGAATGTAACCAGGTAGGCGGAGTAGACCCCTTCGCGACGTTCACCGCTGTGCCACTCGTCCTCTTCGATGATGTCGGCCACGATCGCCCAGGGGGTGGCGTTGGCCGCGCCGTATCCGATTCCGGCAAACGCCGCCAGGATCAGGACCAGCGTCGCATTCCCCGGCGGCAGCAGACTGATGACCGCCATCACCGCCGCCCAGAAGACCATCATGCGGATGTACGTGCGGCTCTTGCCGTACCGCTGCATCAGCCGCACCGTCAAAGGCATCGAGAGGAACGCCACGCCCAGCACTGCCGCCAGGACATAACTGTCGAACGGCGGCTCCAACTGCATGTAGTAGATCAGGAACCAGACGAACACGGAGGTGATGATGTCCACCGCGCTGAACGCCAGCACATAAATCGCGGCAGCGATGCGGAATGGACGGTTGGCGAATACCTCCTTGGTGATGCGGATGAGGTCAAGCCTGCCTTCCTTCTTTGGCAGCGCCCGCTCCGGCTCGCGTATGAAGGCCACCACCAGCAGAGGCGACGCGACGATGATCAGTCCCCACAGCGCGCCCGCCACCGCGTATCCGCTGCGCAACGCGTCCGGCCCGCTGAACCAGCCGGCAAAAACGCCTTCCGCCAGCAGCTTGAACAGCCCGGCTGTCAGCAGCGCAACGAAGATCGAGTTCCCCATGCGCCAACCGGCCAGGCTGGCCCGCTCGTCATAATCTTCTGTCAGTTCCGCGGTAAGGGCTGAGTAGGGCGCGTTGACGATCGTGAAGGCGGTGTCATAAAGAATGAAAATGAACGCGTAGTAGAGGGCCGCGGCCACATGCCCCTCGAACGGGGGCGGGCTGAACATGAGGAAGAAGCCGACGCCGAACGGCAGCGCGCCCAGCAGCATGAACGGCCGCCGCCGCCCCCACCGGCTGCGAAAGCGGTCGCTGAGAATGCCGATCAGCGGGTCGTTGACGCCGTCCCAGAAGCGGCCAATGATGAACGCGACCCCGGCCAGGCCCACATCCACCCCCACCACCGTGACGGTGAAGTAGAACCAGAACAGCGTGCGCGCCGTCGAGGCCGACGCCGCGCCCCAATCACCCAGCCCGTAGATTACCTTTGTAAAGGTCGGCAGCCGCTGTCGCGCAACGCCTGTCGTAATGGCCCCGCCTCCCTATCTTAGTTTTGGTCGAAAATCAGCCAAATTAAGTTTTGGTTCCCACTCATGGTGAAGTGATAGTTCTGGCTGTCGCGCTCACCGTTGCCGTCTTTGACCCAGATCGTATAGTTGCCGGCCGCGTTCCCACCTGGCAACTGGTTGAAGGGAATATCCTTACTGTAGTGGTATTTGTTGCCTCTGGGTCCACCAAAGACCGACGTCCCGGCGCGGGTATTGTGGTCCACCCCATGTACCTGCGCCCCGTCCTTCTGCAGTTCAACGAAGTAATCGCCAAACTTTTGGACCTCGTCGCCACGCCCCCCATGCACAAAACCGATGCGAAGCTTCAGTACCTCTCCACCGGCTTCTGCGTGATCTTGGTCCCGCAACCTGAACTTGCAGCCATCGCCGCCGATGCCCGCGCAGTGGTCTACCTGGGCTGGCACAGGAGTCGCCGTAGGCGGCACGGGTGTCGCGGTCGGCGGCACCGGCGTTGGCGGGATGTTCTGGGCAACCGCGATCAGATGCGCGTTCTCCACATTGACCAGCTGAGCGAAAATCCAACCTGTCTGGCCGGCGACACAGCAAAACTGAAACCAGGTATATTCCTGGTTTCTGCCGCTGATATCGAACTGCGCCCCTCTGGCAACGGTACCGATGACGGCGAACGCTGTGCTGGGCCCCGTTCGTACGTTGACGTTCGCGGCTGCAATATCCGTCTTCACCGTAAAGCGGGCCACGGTGGGCTCAGGCGTGTCCGTGGGAGCCGGTGTATCGGTCGGCGCCGGAGCCTGCTGTTGCGGCGCGGCCGGCGCAGCCTGCTGCGCTGCACCGCCGCTCCCTGACTCGGTCGCGGCCATCGCGCCTTCAGGCGTAGACGTAAACGTAGGGACAACGGCCGCCATCGGGCGCGTCGGCGTGGGCGTCGCCTCCGGGCTGGTCAACAACCCGCAGCCCGCCAGAAACAGCGCGCCCGCAAAAAGCGCCAGCGCACGCACGATCGATCTCTTCAAGCCGGTTTGGCGAACAGGTTGCGCAAAATCCGAATTCATACGCATCGGCACTAAACTCTCCTTACATAGCGAACGCGCCGCTATCCCCCAAGGATAGCGGACAGATTTGGCAATATGCATCTATCATATCAGGTGCGGCAAATCGGCGAAAGTCGCGTGATTTCAAGGGCGCAGTCCAATTTTATTGTAGCCAACAGAAGCGGTTCCCAGGACTCAGCCGATTACTCGCAGTTCCCCCGCAGTTCCCCTGCCGTTCCCCTCGCCTACTGCCGCGGCGCCCGAAAACCGTTCGCCTCCGCCTCCGCCCGCGTGCAGAACCAGAGGTCGCCCTCCGCCTCCTTCATATTCACCCGCCCGTAAGAGGAGGACTCCCCCTCCACATGATAGATCTTCGTGTCCCTGCTCGTGTTGACATTGCCCTTGATGCTGCACGACGGACCGGGCTGGCTGACGCATCCCTGCGGACATCCCGCGCCCACCGACCGCGTCGGCGCGACCGTCGGCCTCTCCCCCAGTTCACACGCAGACCACAGCCCGACCCCCGCCAGCATCGCCTGCTCGGCTGCCGCCCGCGTCCTCTCCGCATACCGGCCCGGGTTGCCAAAATCGTTGTAGACCGCCAACCCCTCCTCTAGCAGCCGCATATTCCATAACCGCTCACCCCCATCCCCCTCGACCCACACATAGCCTAGCAGCCGCTCGTACCTGTCCCGCCCCTTCTCCTCGACCCGCACGCGCTGCCCCATCAGCGTCTTCGTAAAGTCGGACGCCTACGCGCCGAAGCACTCCTCGGGTCGGTTCGGATGCACCGTCTCCGGCGTGTCCACGTCCAGCAGCCGGATCGTCTCCTCCCTCCCATCGTCGAACCGCACCGTCAACGTATCGCCGTCCGCCACCCGCGCAACGACGCCCCATGTCCCCTCACCCTCCGCGCCCTCACCCCCTGCGCCCGAACGCTCCGCAGCCGTGGGCGGATTCGTCCCCTCCGCGCCTGAAATCTCTGTCGCCGCAGTAGGCGAAGCAGGCCGCGTGCGCGTCGCGGCTGAAGAGGCAGATGACGACGTCTGCGCAACTTCCCCGCGCGCCCCCTCCCGGCCCCCAAGCGCAAGCCCAAGAGCCGCGCCGAGCAGTATGAGCGCCAGGACCACGACAATGTTTCTGATCAATTTCAAAGTTTGTCTCTCCGCTCAAGCCTCAGCGCAACAATCCCCGTTCAGACCCATCCTCCTACCCCGGCGCCTCCACCCCCCGCGCCATCAGCGCCGACAGCGCATCCAACCTTTCCCGCAACGGCTGCCACACGCTGCCCCTGTGCAGATCCCCCAGCGCCAGGATGCGGGCATCCTCCCTGTCCGGGTAGTAGCGCCGGCGATAACCCACCGCCTCGAACCCGGCGCCGCGATATAGACGCTGGGCGATCTCGTTGCTCACGCGTACCTCCAGCGTAGCCGTATGCGCGCCCGCCTCCCTCCCCAGCGCCAGCAGCGCCAGCAGCAGCCACGCCCCGATCGAACGGCCGCGCCACGCCGGCAGCACCGCAATCGTCACAATGTGCATCTCCGCGCCGAACAGCATGATGCCCCCCTGCGCAATGAGAGACGGCAGCGCGGCCCCCTGCGCAACCGCGCCGCCAACCGGCGCCCCCGCCCCTGCCGCCCGCGCCGGCCAGACCTTCAGATAGCGGCTGCGGCTGTTGCGCGTCAGTTCATGATGATACGTGGCGAGCGTCCACGGGCTGGGAAAACTGACCGCCTCCAGCGCCATCACACACTCCAGGTCGGCCAGTGTCAGCGGCCCGATCGCCAGCGGGCAACTCCGCGCGGCTGTCCCCGCGCTCGCACTGGACCTCCTCTGCCCGCGGTTCAGAAAGTCAGCCATCATTCTCCCTCAAATACAGATCGCGCCCAGGTTTCCCTGGGCGGCCAGTCCTTCGCATAGGTGCTTGCGCATAAGGTTCCAGCGCATAGGCTCCTGCCCGCCGGTTGCCGTCTATTGCGGCGGGCGCAGATAGAGCGGCTGCAATCGCGCGGTGTGCGCCGGAGAGCCCGCGCGCAAATGGCGCGCCGCCAGGCGGGCCAGCCCCTCGCCCCGGGTCTGGCGCAGCCCCGCCTGGCCCCCGCCCGGCGGACAACCCTCTCCTGCGCTTGGGAGAGGACGCGTACCCGCGCCCCGTTCCGGCAGATCGAATTCGGCCGCCGGATCGATGCAGCGGACATGCGCCAACTCCTGAACACCCTGTCGCAGGCCGTCGCTCAACTCGCCCACCAGCCACACAGGGCGCGCCTCCTCCCGCAACGCCGCGTCCAGCGCATCGGCCTCACCCACGCAGTGGTCCGCCGCCTGGGGCAGCCACAGCGGATCATCCGCCGGCGCCGCCGCCCAGTTGAAACGGCCCCGCCCTGCCTGCAGCACAGGCCATACCGCCACACCGCCCGGCGCCGCCAAACGCGCCGCGGTCACGCTCAACACCGGCAGGCCGACCAGCTCGGGCCGGCGCGGCAACCCCAGCGCAATCCCCTTGACCACGCTGATCCCTATCCGCACACCGGTGAAACTGCCCGGCCCCGTCGTCACCGCCAGAATGCGCACGTCCTCCACCGCTGCGCCGGCCCGCGCCAGCGTCTCGGCCGCCGCCGGCAGCGTCTCCTCCGTCTGACGCCGCCGCGACCGCCACACCTTCTCAGCCAGCACCGTGTCGCTCGCCGGATCGAACAGAGCAACCGTACAAACGGAGGAGACGACGTCAAGAGCGAGAAGCATAGGCAAGTGGTTTACGCCCGGTACAAGCGGTCGTTCGTCCCAACTGGCTGGAGGTGTTTACTGATCACTGACCACCGACCACTGCAGTCCTCAATCGGCGAGTCCTTCGTCGTCCCCTGCGCCGCGGTCCAGCTCCGGCATCGGCCTGTGGTGGGCCGCCGGCGTAACGATCCCGTCAACCAGCTGACGCGTGCCAACAACGTTCAGCTTCTCAAAAAAGAAAGCATAGTGTTCTTCGACACCCGCGAAGATCGCCTCCGCCCGCTCACGCGGCAGAGCCCACAGCTCCGGCTTGAACGGCCCCAGCGCCTTCTTGCGCGTCTTCAGATAGAAGACAAGATCGGAGTCGTTGGCTCCCCGCTCGTCAGCGTGGTGAACGTCCAGATGCGCGTACATCTCCTGGCGCAACGTATCAGGGAGACTGGGATGATCCAGGAAGGTATTGGTGAAACCGGTGGCCAGGTGAATCTCTATCGTCTGCGTCTCCGGAAACTTGCCGAACAGCGCATCCGGCAGCGTGCTGGCGCCATGCTGCACCGCCCCGCCGGAGCCGTGAAACCGGGCGCGCTCGCCCAGGTCCTCCAGCGTATCGAAATCCACCGCCACATCCGCCTGCGTGCCGTCCGGCAGCAGGACGCCGCCGTGCGCCGTGCCCGTCGCGACGCTGATCTTGCTCAACCCCGCGTAATCGCCCATCTCGGCCAGCGCAGCCTTGTAGCCGTGTACATAAGCGTCCAGCTCCGGCACCGTCGAGTTCTTTTCGCCCACCTCGCCGATCTCGCCGCCCAGGCTGATTGTGACGCCCTCCGGCTCCATATCGCGGATGAACTTGGTGAGCATGGCTGACCGCAGGTAGTTCTCCCGCTGCTGCTCGTCCAGCGACGGCGGCTCCAGCGTCACCAGCGTGCTCGTATCGATATCGATATTCCAGTAACCCGCTGCCACCGCCTTCTTCGCCAGCGCCTTCACCTCGTTCAGCGCGCCCTCCGGGTCGGTCCGGTACTTCTTGCCGTCCACCTGAAAATGATCGCCCTGAATGAAGATCGGCCCGCTGTATCCCTCCTTGATCGCGGCCGCGATCAAAACGGCCGAAAACTCAGCCGGCTCCTGGAAAGTATACCCCATTTCGCTGCGCGCGATCTCGAAAATAAACGCGCCTGTCTCCGTGCGCTGCGCCGCGCGGTAGGCCGCCCGCCCCGCCTCGTACGTCGAGAATCGCATATTCATCGCCGGCACTGTGCGGTTCGACCAAACGCTGGCCGCCCTCGCCATGTAAAACTCGTGAATGCTGGCCGGGCATGCGCCCATCGCCTGGCCCAGTTCCCAGATCAGCCAGCGGCTGAACCTCTTCACCGGAACGGTCCCGAATACCGCGTCCCGCGCCAGTATATCTATCAGATGCCCGCGCACCCTCTCCGCGTCCAGCAGCTCGACGCGCCCGCTGTCGTCAATGCCCACCGCGCCGTTCAGATTCTGGCGCAACTCATAAACCGATTCATGTATCACAATCTTTCCTCTCGCAAAAGTGCCTGTCCGCCCACAGTCAGTCACCTACCCGCAATGCCCCAACAAAGAGCCTTCTCACCACCAACCACTGCCTTCGGGGCCTCCCCCAACCCCCACCCTGCGACCGGGAAGCCTTGCCATCTGTCGGCGGCCCCTCCGCGCCCCGGCCTTCTCGCGCCCCATCGCCATGCCCATCCAAACGCACGCCGCCAGCCGCCTGATCTCTGCGCCACGGGCCGGGGCAGTGCATGGACCAGGTGGCCTTGCGCTGATCCCCGGCGGCGGGTGTTTGCCGCCGGGCCGGGGGACACCCCCGGACCCCCAACACCCCACCACACGCCCCTGCCCAAATCCCCCGCCTCGCGGGCCCGGCCAGCCCCCCACTATCCACCGCTGTTCGCGGGCAGACCGCATTGCGCCCGCAAATGTCCCCGTTCAGGCAAACGCCAACGAACCCTGTAGACGAACGCCCGATTTTGCCCGCATCTGAACGCATCCGGTAGAATAGCAGAAACAAGATGAGAGTGAAAAACCAGTTCCCGGTTTTCAGGTTCCATTCCGGCGTCGGCCACCCTCGGCGCGGCTGAAAACCAGGTTTCCTCGACCCCAAACCCTTATCCCGGAGGCATTCCATGTCAGGACTCAAACTCGGCGCCCACATGTCGATCGCAGGCGGCGTCAGCAACGCGCTCGATGCGGCCGCGGACGTGCAAAGCAACGCCGTCCAGGTCTTTATGAAGAGTAACCGCCAGTGGAAAGGCCCGCAGGTGAAGGAAGAGGATGTCTCCCGCTGGAACGAACAGATGCCCGCCAAGGGTGTCGCCTACGCCGTCAGCCACGCCTCCTATCTCATCAACCTGGCCTCGCCTAAAGATCCCCTGTGGGAAAAGAGCGTCGCCGCCTTCGCCGATGAGCTGGAGCGCGCCCGCGCCTACGGCATCCGGCACGTGGTTCTCCATCCCGGCGCGCACACCGGCAGCGGGGAAGAAGCCGGCCTGCAGCGCATCGCCGACGCCCTCAACCGCATCCACGCCCAGCTGCCCGATTGCAGCGGCGTGATCACCCTGCTGGAGCTGATGGCCGGGCAGGGCACCACCTTGGGCTATACCTTCGCCCAACTGGCCCATATCATCGAACTGGTGGAGGACAAAGAGCGCGTCGGCGTCTGTCTCGACACCTGCCACGCGCTGGCCGCCGGCTATGATTTCCGCACAGCCGAGGGCTACGAAGCCATGATGGCCGAGCTTGAGGAGACGGTCGGCATCGACAGCGTCGGCTGCTGGCACTTCAATGACAGCTCAAATGATCACGGCAGCCGCAAAGACCGGCACGAGCACATCGGCGAAGGCTTCGTCGGCGTAGAAGGCTTCCGCCACATTCTCAACGACCTGCGCTGGGACGGCGTGCCCATGCTCCTCGAGACACCCAAGAAGGAAGACGGCGACGGCAAAGACCTGCAGAACCTGCGGGCCCTCGCCGACCTCGTCACCGACGTCACCCGCCTGCCCGAAGGTCTGCGCCCCGGCGGCTGACGCCAGCGGGCTTACTAACCTCTAAACCATAGCCCCTGCAGTTGTGCGGTCCGAACTGGGCAACCTCGCCAACCTGGAAGTACTGTACATCAGCGGCAATCAGTTTACCGGATGTGTACCCGCGCCCTTGCAAAATCTCCCGGACAATGACCTGGACCAACTCGCTCTGCCGGCTTGTACAGTTGCCGCCCCGCCTACTACGCCCGAACTGACCGCCAACGCAGCCGTCGGCGCGATCGAGTTAGGCTGGGAAGCCGTGCAGGGCGCCGCCCGCTACGAACTCCAGACCTGGTGGGACGCAGAAACAGGCTGGCAGCCGCTGGGCAGTAACAACCTCACCGGCACATCCTACACTCACACCACCGTTACCGCCGGCACAACCTACTACTACTCCATCTGCGCCGTCAACGCCACCGGCCAGACCAGCGACTGGCTGAAACCGTTTCCCGCCGCCACCGTACCCGACCCCTCGGCAGGTCCCGACACGGGCGCGGAATGGGCCGCGCTGGTGGCCTCTTTATGACGCGACGAACGGCCCCAACTGGACCCGCAACGACAACTGGCTGAGCGACAAACCGCTCGGAGAATGGGCAGGGCAATCGCATCTTATTGGGAGAGAACTTTCAGCAGATAGTCAGTTTTCCAACCAGCTCGTTTCCGTTTGGCGGCAATACCGACTTTGGCGCTTTTCTCTTTGCGTAGGAGGTTCAGGGCCAGTTTACGTAAGATGGCCAGGGGAAGGGCGGGGGAACTGCGGGGAACGGCAAGGGCGAACGGCAACAGCTTTCTATCCACGGAGGGGCACGGAGTAGGGCAACGGCGAACGGCAACATCTGTTGATCCACGAAGGGACACGGAGGGGCGCGAAGAAGGGCAACGGCGAACGGCAACAGCTTTTGATCCACGAAGGGACACGGAGGGGCGCGAAGAAGGGCAACGGCGAACGGCAACAGCTTTTTGATCCACGGAGGGACACGGAGGACTGCAGCGCGTTTGTGGTGCGCGAAGGGGATGGTGTGAGGGAGAGGTGCTTGTTCGTGCGCGTTTGCGAGTGTTTGTGAGCGTTTTCCGCGTGGACTGGGGGGTGTTTTCAATTGGGGCGTTGGGGTGGGACTGCAGTGGATAGTGGATGGTGGATAGTGGTCTGGACGGGGATTGGGGGGATATGGGGGATCGGTAGCTGTCTGAAAGGAGGATATGGGGGGATCTATGGGACTTGGGGGGAGGATTTTGGGGGCGCGGGGGGAATGGAGGGTAGGGGGTTAGGGCTGCGGGGAGGCAGGGTGGTATTTCTATTATATTTTATTTTGTTATTGCCTCTAGTTCCTTGTCTGCGGAACTGGAGGGTGGTCGATGGTGGGCGGTTTCTTCTTGGTGACGATGGTTACGGTGTCAAGGTCTCTGCCTGATTGAATGAGGTTTCGCTTTGTGCTGTAGTGCGGGTCCTGGATGAGGGCGTCGACGGCGCGGTAGAGTTGCTTGAGCTGGTTGAGCTGTTCGGTCAGGGTTTCCGGGGTGCGCGGGTCGCGGGGGGCTGATGGTCGGTGAGGTCGTCGCGTTTGAGGCCGGGGGGCAGCTCGTAGGCAGGCTCGCCTGTGAAGGGGTCGCGGGGCCGGTCGGCCTGGTGAGCGAGGTCTGCGAGCGTTTCTTCGAATGAGTCGGTCATGACGGCCACGTTTTCGAGCAGTTCGGGGAGTTCGTCCTCTTGGCACTCGTAGTTTTCTGCGGCGTTCCTGACTTCGTCGATGTCCTCCTGGGTGTAGCCGGTTGCGCGGCGTTCGCCGAAG
>JAJDZJ010000170.1 GCA_022824685.1 Caldilineaceae bacterium | reverse complement strand
TCTCGCCGACTGAGGGCCTGATCCGCGGCGTCTTCCCGTCGATATTCAGTAAGCGCAGGGTGATTTCCACTTATTCTCGCTTTCTTCTGGCCACAATTTCAACTGAATCGGCCTACAGATTTAGATGCGATTGCCCTGGCTGACCGGCGTCGATCCCTTGCGAACGATTCAGGGGGATTGTATACTGCCCCGGACCCGTTCTTGCCCGGTCCTCCTGCCGTTGGCGGCGCGACGCTTTTTCGCGTCCGACGGCCTTTTTCAGGTTTGGACCCAGGCGACGACTGGGGTTGGTTGAAACCGGCAGGACTGCGTCGCCCAGGAGAATGAAGAGGCGTACCGGGAGCGCGGCGAGGCGCCGCTGGCGGGGGCTCATCGGGGCGGCCTGCCGGCCGCGGCCGGGCAGTTTCTCTAACAGGAAGAGTGGTAACGATGTTGGCCAAGTATGTTCGACCGATGTTGTCATCCGGGGTGGGCGCGATCGTGCGCTGGCTGCACGGCATTGGCGTGACTCCGAACATGGTTTCCTTTGCCGGATTCGCGTTGACGATTGGCGCGGCGGCGCTGCTGGCAACCGGGAATCTGCGCATTGGCGGCGGCCTGTTATGGGTGGCGGCGATGTTCGACATGGTGGACGGGGCGCTGGCCCGGCTGGGACAGGGCGAGAGCAAATTCGGCGCTTTCCTGGACAGTACACTGGATCGTTACTCTGAAAGCATCACATTCCTTGGGCTGGCGATTCATTACGCCAACGCAGGCGACGCGCAGAGCCATCTGCTGCTGATATTCTTTACACTTGTCGGTTCGTGGGGGGTCAGCTACACGCGGGCCAGGGCCGAAGGGCTCGAAATCGAATGCAAGGTGGGTATTTTGCAGCGCCCGGAACGCCTCGTCTTGCTCATTGCAGGGCTGATTCTGGGATTGACGCTGCCGGTTCTGTGGATTCTGGCAGTGATGACCAATGTCACAGCTGCCCAGCGCATACATGAAGTATATGTTCGCACATCGACGAGGCCTGGGAATGAGAACGCGGGCGATTAGGCGTTGCTGCTCACGGTTGCCTCAGCCCGCGGCTGGCTGTGGGGCCTCAGACCATGTTCCGAAGAACCCTGCAGGTCCTGGCATTAGCGGAATTGTCTGGTTCGGTATAGACTTTGCATGAGCGGGCGCGCGTTGCGATTGCGTCTTGCTTTGGCAATTGGGAATTTGGCTGACACACCCGTTCTAGCCTATAATGGGAGTTCGGCGCGTTTGCCGCGGACCGGCAAAACGTAACGACGAGGATAGATTTCGTGTTTGAGAGCCTATCAGACAAGCTGCAGGGCGTATTCGAAAACCTGGCGAGCCGCGGGCGGCTTTCAGAGCGCGATGTAAACGCTGCCCTGCGCGAGGTGCGGCTGGCCCTGTTGGAAGCTGATGTCAACTACAAGGTTGTCCGGGAATTTGTAGGACGAATCAAAGAGCGGGCGATCGGTATTGAGGTGATGGAAAGCCTCACGCCGGCGCAGCAGGTCGTCAAGATCGTCAACGAAGAGCTCGTTTCCCTGTTGGGGGAACCGGCGCCGCTCAACCTTTCCGGTCCGCCACCCACGGTGCTCATGCTGGTGGGTTTGCAGGGCGCGGGCAAAACGACGATGGCGGCAAAACTTGCCTTACGGCTTCGCAAGCAGGGCCAGCGCCCCCTGATGGTGGCGGCCGACATCTATAGGCCCGCGGCAATCACCCAGCTGGAGACACTGGGGCGTCAGATTGACATTCCGGTTCACAGCGAGGGAACAGAGGTTGCGCCGAGCAGCATCGTAAAGAACGCTCTGCGGGGCGCCAGAGAGAAGGCCTACACGGTCCTGATTCTTGACACGGCCGGCCGCTTGCAGATTGATGAGGCGATGATGCAGGAGTTGGAGCAGATTCGCCTGATTGCCCGCCCTGCGGATGTCCTGCTGGTGGTGGATGCGATGACGGGTCAGGAGGCGGTAACGGTCGCCGAGGGGTTCCATGCGCGCGTGCCGGTGACCGGACTGGTCATGACGAAGATCGACGGTGACGCAAGAGGAGGGGCTGCGCTTAGCATCCGGCAGGTAACCGGCGTACCGATCAAGTTTCTTGGCACGAGCGAGAAGATGGACGGTCTCGAGCCGTTCCACTCGGACCGGCTGGCGGGCCGCATCCTTGGCATGGGCGACATGCTTACTCTCATCGAGAGGGCCTCGGACGGCATCAATGAAGAAGATGCGCTGGCCATGGAAGAGCGGCTGGCAGGCGGCCAGTTTGATTTTGAGGACTTTCGCGATCAGTTGCAGCAACTTCAGAAACTTGGCTCGATTCAGGACTTAATCAAGATGGTGCCCGGAATGGGGCAGCTGGCGAAGCAGATCGATGGCCAGGAGCTCAGTTCCGACCTGAAGCAGATCGAAGCGATCATCAATAGCATGACGACGCAGGAGCGGCGACTGCCCAATGTGCTCAACGCCAGCCGGCGCCGGCGCATCGCCAGGGGGAGCGGAACGACCGTTGAGGACGTCAACCAGCTTGTCAAACGATTTCGCGAAATGCAGAAAATGATGAAGCAGGCGGGCATGCTTGGCGAAACGGGCGGAAAGAAGAAGAGGAGGCGCAAGCGTCGCCTCCGAGAACCGAATGCTGAGGGGCTTTTGGCCTCTCTGCGTCAGGGCCGCCCTTCATAGCGCCGCCAGTCTCATAGAAGGGTTTCGTTGATGTTCGCCGGGCTGGAAACCGGCGATTTGTTCTTATAGATGCCAGCGTGACAATTACCAAGGAGTAGAAATCAGTGGTCCGCATCCGTCTGCGCCGCATGGGCGCGAAGAAGAAACCGTTTTACCGCATTGTGGTGGCCGACCAGCGCAGCCCGCGCGACGGCCGTTTTATCGAGAACATCGGCACCTACGATCCAATGACCGATCCGCCCACCATCAACATCAAGGGCGAGCGAGCCGGTCACTGGCTGAGTGTCGGCGCCCAACCCAGTGACGCCGTGGCCCGGATCCTGCTTAAGGCGGGCATCACCGATGAAGAGGGCAAGTTGAAGGTCGTGGAAGTCGAAGAGGCTGAGGCTGCGCCGGCAGAGCCGGAAGCTGCCTGATCGAGAGCATCCGATGAAAGAACTGGTCGAATTCATGGCAAAGTCTCTTGTGGAGTCGCACGAGGAGGTACGCGTTTCGGAACGCGTGTACCGGGAACGCACAGTCCTGCGGCTGCAAGTCGCGCCGGAGGACGCAGGAAGGGTGATCGGCAAGAATGGCAGAGTCGCCAACGCCATGCGGTCTGTGCTCAATGTCGCATCAATTCGGCAGTCGCATGACGTGATCCTGAAGATAATGTAACCGCCCCAACTGGATAGATTCCCGCAAAAGGCAGCCCCCTTACGCCTGCCCGTACACGCGACCGCCGGGTTGTCCGCTACGCCTTCTATGCCCCAAGGCGTGGCGGGTTGAGGGCAGACGTGTAGGGGCTGTGGGCCGTCCTTCCATCGTGCGGTCTGCGCAGACAGGCCACTGTTTTCTGCTGTGCAGACCGTCCGCCCGACGCCTGAAGAGATCCAACACATGCTGGGCCGAAGAGAATGAAGAGTCGATCGCAGCGGAGCCGGCGCCGGTCTGGCAAGAACGGACGGGCACGCGCCAACCGATTTAGGAGTCGTACAGCGATGGCCCCCGACGGGTATCTGGCTGTGGGCCGCATTCTGGGAGCGCACGGGCTGCGGGGAGAGATAAAGGTCGAGTCCCATACCGACTTTGACGCCCGCTTCAGCCCTGGAAAGCCGCTTCTGATCGGAAACGAGCTGACGCCGGTCGAAATAGACAGCTCCCGGCCCCACAAGGGCATCTTCTTGATTCACCTCAGCGATATTGCCGATAGAGGCGCCGCTGAGGAGCTTTACGGCGAATGGCTGTACATCCCGGAAGAGGCGGCGATGGAATTGGATGCCGACTCTTACTGGGTCCATGACATCGTCGGATTGACGGCGCAGACAGAAAAGGGCACACGCCTGGGCGAAGTGGTTGACGTGTTGTTTACCGGGGCCAACGAGGTATATATCATTCGCCCGGCCGCGGGCGTTAATCGAGACCGTGACATTTTAGTCCCCGCGCTGGCAGAGGTCGTCCGGGCCGTGGATATCGAGGCCGGGACTCTGACTGTTCGCCTGCAGCCGGGATTGCTGGACGAGGCGGTCGAGTAGCGAGGCCGTTGCTGACACAGGCAGTTGAGCGAAACCCCCATCTATGGATGAACGAGCCTATTGGATTGCCTTCAATCGCGTGCCCGGCATTGGGCCGGCGCGACTGAACGCACTTCTTGAAGAGTGCGGAAGCATTGACGCGGCGTGGGGCGCCCCGATTCAGTCGCTCAGAGCGGCTGGACTCGACCGACGCAGTATTGAGAGCTTGCTGGGCGCACGGCAGCAGCTGGACCCGCAGGCGGAGTTGGAAAAGGTCATTCGGCGCGGCTACGGCATATATTGCTGGGATGATGACGGCTATCCCAACAACCTTCGATCCGTTCCGCTGGCCCCGCCGCTGTTGTATGTGCGCGGCCAGATTGAAGCCAGGGACGAGCTGGCTGTAGCCGTCGTCGGCACGCGGCGCGTTTCTCCGTATGGAAACGAGGTGGCGCGAGAGTTGGGATCCAATTTGGCCAAGAATGGCGTGACGGTCGTTAGCGGCCTGGCGCTTGGCGTGGACTCGATTGCGCACCAGGCGGCGTTGGATTCCGGAGGGCGCACGATCGCGGTGTTGGGCAGCGGCGTGGACCAGATTTACCCGGCGCGCAACCGGAGGATGGCACTGCAGATCATGGAGCAGGGCGCCGTGGTAAGCGAGTATGCGCTGGGCGCCAGACCCGAAGCCAGGAATTTTCCGCCGCGCAACCGCATCATCAGCGGGTTGAGTCTGGCGGTGATCATTGTTGAGGCCGGAAAGCGCAGCGGCGCTCTGATAACGGCGAACTTTGCCGCCGAGCAGTCTCGGGAGGTTTTTGCCGTGCCAGGTTCGATTCTTAGCCCTGGCAGCAGTGGCTGCAACCGGCTCATCCAGGACGGCGCGATTCCCGTCACTTCTGTAGACGACCTTTTTGACCACCTCAATCTGGCCGACGCAGTTGCGCAGCAGGAGGCCCGCTCCACAGTGCCGGCATCGCCGGAGGAAGCGCTGGTCCTTGAGCATATTTCGACTGAACCGCAGCACATGAACGAGATCGTGCGGGCCGCACCGTTTGAAACGGCTGAGGTCAGTAGCTTGCTGGCGATGATGGAGCTAAAGGGCCTTGTGCGTCAAGTGGGACAGATGCAGTTTGTACGCGCAGGCTGATGGGGAACAAGCATGTACGCAGTGATTCTAGCAGGCGGCGCGGGCACGCGATTGTGGCCCCGGAGCCGGAAGAGTTCTCCCAAGCAGTTCAATGACCTCACCGGCAGCGGCCGTACGATGATTCAGGCTACGGTTGACCGGTTGGAAGGGCTCGTCACCCGCGAGGACACCTATGTTATCACGGGAAAGCGCTACGCCGGACTGTGCGCTGCCCAGCTGGACGGCCTGCCTCTGGAGAACATTCTGGAAGAGCCGGAGGGACGAAATACCGCGCCGGCGATTGCGCTGGCGTGCGCGCATCTGCGGCGACGGGATCCGGAGGAGGTGGTGGCCATCCTGCCGGCCGACCATCTCATCCAGGATTGTAGCGGCTTTCAGGACGCGTTGCGGCAGGCGGAGCGGAGCGCGGGCGAGGGGTATCTGACCGTACTGGGAATCGAGCCAACCCAGGCTCACACCGGCTATGGTTACATCCAGCGGAAAGATGAGACACTGCCGGTGCCGGGGAATCTGGCCACCTTTGCTGTGAATCGTTTCCTGGAAAAACCCGATCAGGCCACCGCGGACCGGTTTCTTGCCGATGGCGGCTACTTTTGGAACGGGGGCATATTCGTCAGCCGTGTTGAGCGGTTGCTGGCGGAATACGAGAGGCAGATGCCTTCACTATACGAGGCCATGAATCGCATCGCGGCGGCGTTAGGGACGAGCCGGGAGGCGCGTGTGCTGGCTGAGGTCTGGCCGACCATGCCCGACATATCGATCGATTACGGTTTGATGGAGGGCGCGGAAAAGGTGGCGGTGGTGCCGATGCAGGTGGGATGGAATGACCTGGGGAGTTGGGATTCTTTGGAGGCGGTCATTTCACAGGACGCGGAAGGGAATTTCCCGGTGGAGGGTGAAATCCTGCAAAAGAACAGCCGGGGCAATATCGTGGCCGCCTCAAAGCGGTTGGTGGCCCTTATCGATGTTGACGACCTCATTGTGATTGATGCGGGGGACGCGTTGCTGATCGGCAAAAAGGGGAGCATTCAGCAGGTGAAGCAGGTGGTCTCCGAGCTGCAGGCCGCGGACCGCAACGAGCTACTCTGATCGGACGCTGGGTGCGTGGAGAGACGCGGGAATTGAAATGATCGACCGTCACAGGTCACGAATCCACATGCTGATGTCGGGATTGGTCGGGCTTACGCTCGGACTTTTCATCGGTTGGTGGGTTTGGCCCGTGGAGTGGACGGAGGCCCCCTCATCGGGCCCGCCTGCATCTGCGCCGGCGCAGCAGGGTGAAGCTCCGGCGGCGGAAAGCGAAGAGGCCGGTTCGAGCTATACGGCCTTTGTGGACTTGATTAGCCAGGGCCTGCTGTATGTTGCGGCCCTGCTTCTGCTGGTTGGCGGGGTTGTCATCGCCAATCAGCTTTTGCGCCAGTCCCAGGGAAAAGCCCCCCCAATTCAGCCCTTTCCACTCCCCTTCGGAAGGCGCCGCTCGAATCAAGCAACTGCGCCGCGGGAGGCGCGAGCCGGGCCTCCTCCCCTTGCGGAGAGGCCCGTAAGGCAGCGGCGCCCAAGTCTGGGCTGGCTGCGAAAAGGGCGCCCGACTGGAGGCCTTTCGGCGCCAGATGAGCCCGTCTTCACCGAGCAGGCCGGGGCTGCGCGCCGCCCAATTGAGGGGTCACCCGATTCGCCGCTGACGGACCGCGGAGCAACGCCAGGCGAACCTGGTCGACGGCCTGGTACGGCTTCCAAGGCAGATGTCGCGTCGAGACGTCGCGACGATGTTGGCACAACCGAGGACTGGTCTGAGAGGCAGGCGGGCCGACCGGAGACGCTTGCGGCGCCCCGGGCGGCAGGAGACCGCGAGCCGGCGAGGCCTGCTTTGGCGGGCGAAGCGGAGGCGGCTGGGCGCGCGTACGGGGAGGAGGATGTCGAGCCGACCAGCAAGGGAGACGCAGCTGGACAGGATGACGAAGATGCGCCGATCGAGTCCGTCTCCTTGGAGGAGGAGAGTAGCGAGGGAGAGCCGGGCCGGGTAGGGAAAGGCCAGCCGGATCCAGATTTAGAGGAACTGAGCGGAAGCCGGCAGGATGAAGAACCGGGAAGCCGGGAAACTGCTGTAGGGCCAATGAGGGCCGAAACAGGGCCGGCAGCAGGATTGGGCGATCCCGACACGGGAAAGAACGAGAGTCTTGAAAGGTCCGACGGCGGGCTGACCGCCCCCGAAGACCCCGTGGCGCTGCCCGACAGAAGGATGGAGGCGAGGCCGATTCCCGACGCCGGGGACGAGATCCTCGAGAGCGGTCGAGGCCACTCTGAGCCGGAACAGGCTATTCATTCGTCCCGGCAGAGGGTTGGCCAGTTTGAGGCGAGCTACGCCTTCGGCATTCAGTCCTATGACGAGAGCTTCACCATCAACGCGGCGGACGGCGAACTGTTGGGGGCCTGCGGCATGGGGATCAATGAATCGGTTGACCGCGACGCGGCCAATACGGACCAGGTGCGGCTCCTCGACATCTGGCTCTATGACCGTTCCGCTGTGCGCAGCGTGAGCCAGCCGCTCGTCTCGCCGGGCTTTTCAGCGAGCGGCCTGGAAGACCCTGCGGGGAGCGGCGGCTCTGAATCCGCTTATCCACTTGAGGTCGCGCCCGGGCTGATTTGCACGCTCAGATCGGACGGCATGGAACTGGAATGCAGGATAGAGAGCGTTACGTATCTTGAAGGCGAACAGGCGCCGCTGCCGTTTCGATCGGTAAACGCCAGATTTGACGTCTACGTTTCGTCTTGATGCGGAGCAGAGACGCCTGGCCGGGCTGCGTTCAGACCCCTTCTCCGGGATCGAAGAGGCGTCGGTGTTCAGCGATTGCGTAGCGGTCGGTCATTCCAGCGATGTAGTCGCAGACGACGCGATGCAGGTCACCCCCGGATTCGGTGAGCCGATCCTGTGTTTCAGGAGGCAACTGCGCCGGCTCCTGGACGAAAGCCGTGAACAGGGCGCGGATCGTTCGGTCGGCCTTTGCGGCCATGCGGGCCACTCGGTAGTGGCGGTAGAAGCGATCGAACAGAAACCGCTTGAGCTCCCGATTTTCTCCTTCAATCTCCTTCGAATAGGCGGCCATATTTCTTCCGCGCGCCCGCAGATCGGCGAGGCTCTGAACGGTTGCGGCCCGCAGGTTGGCCGTGGTTGCCTGGATGGCATCGCTGACCTCAATCCCGACGAGCCGCCTGATAAAGCGATAGCGGGAGAGCGGCTCCGTAAGGTCGATGGTCGTCGGGGTCTCGCCCAGTGAATCGAGGACGCGGCGGCTGATGGCCAGTTCAAGAAATGCGGCGGGATTCAGGATGCCAGCGCGCAAGCCGTCGTCGGCGTCGCTGGTGTTGTAGGCAATCTCGTCGGCCAAATTGCTAATCTGACACTCCAGCGTCCCTTTTTCATCGGGGTTATACTCGCCGGCATCGACGATGTCATAGTCGGTGTCATGTTTGACGATCCCTTCTCGCACCTCGTATGTCAGATTCAGTCCCGCGTGTTCCGGGTAGCGACGCTCCAATCTGGTGACAATGCGATAGGTCTGTTTCTGGTGGTCGTAGCCGCCGTGACCTTGCATGAGGTCATTCAGCGTTGACTCGCCGGTATGGCCGAAGGGGGGATGACCCAGGTCGTGGGCCAGACAGATCGCTTCGGTGAGGTCTTCATTGCAGGCGAGCGCGCGGGCCAGCGTACGCCCGATCTGGGCCACTTCGACAGTGTGGGTCAGCCGGTTGCGGTAGTGATCCCCTTCGTTGTAGACGAATACCTGGGTCTTGTATTGCAGTCGCCGAAAGGGCGTGGTGTGAATGATGCGGTCGCGGTCCCGTTGATAGGCGGTGCGATAGGGATGCTCGGTGTCGGGATGGGCTCGCCCGCGGCTGCGGCCGCTGCGCATTGCGTAGGCGGCCAACTCCCTCTCTTCCCTCTGTTCCAACTCTTCTCTTGTCAGAAGCATGTTCGCCCGCTGAAGGAGATAACGGGACGACGGCGGCTCATTTACCTGCCTGCGACTCTGGGCCTCGTCCCTCCACGGTAATCAGTATACAGTGGGAAACGAGGTTCTCGCCAACGCTTCGTTTCGGGGACGCGCGGTCCGAAGCGGGGGCCCGATTCAGGCAAACTCTGGGGAACTACACTGCCTCCAGCCAAAACGGCATTGGTCGGTGAGCAGAGGACATTGGGTGGCGGGTCGGGGAGGCGCCGCGGGGCGGGCGTACGGGGGATCGAGGGGGAGGGCGCCCTTACAGGTGTTGCCGAGGGGAGGGGGGGTCGGCGGCGGGCCGCGGTGAACGCCTTTTCCGCAAGGGGGCGCGTTTGCCGGCTTGGGGATTGTGACTGGACGCCGCGAACTTGCCCAATTGGGCCTCTGTCTCCCCTTTTCCTGGCTGGCCGCGAGAGGGTTGCCGTGTTCTCTCTATCCTTCCCCACCGTGCTATAATTGCCGGTGGACAGCCATCCGAGGCAGCTCCGGGAGAGTTCTGCATGCTCAGGCGTTTGTTTGGCCGCAAGGAAGAGAAGACGGCCGATGATGCAAAAATAGAGGAAAGTCTACAGAAGACCAGGTCGGGCGTCTTCAGCCAGATTGGGTCCCTGTTTCAGGAGAACGAAGTTACCGAGGAGCTGTGGGAGGAGCTGGAGGAGGCGCTAATCGTTGCCGATGTCGGCGTGGATACGACGATGGATCTTGTCGAGTCGACGCGTCAACGGGTCCAGCAGGAGAGTGTAAGGCGCAGCGAGGACGCATATCTGATCCTGAAACAGGAGATGGTGAAGCTGCTGCAGGCTGACGAGCCGCTTCAGATTGAGGAGCCTCGCATTTTGACGGTGGTTCTGGTTGTTGGCGTGAACGGATCGGGAAAGACGACGACGATTGGCAAGCTGGCGAAGCGATATAAGGAACGCGGCAAAAAGGTTGTTCTTGCCGCAGGTGACACCTTTCGGGCGGCGGCAATCGATCAGTTGCAGATATGGGGTGAACGGGCCGGCGTTGAGGTGATCGCGCAGGCCCCCGGTTCAGACCCGGCGGCGGTGCTGTTCGACGCCATGCGGGCGAGCCAGGAGAGCCGGAACGCCGACCTGCTCATTACAGACACGGCGGGCCGCCTGCAGAACAAATTCAATCTCATGCAGGAGCTGGAAAAGATGCGCCGGGTGGCGGCCAAGCAGGTGCATCGGGCGCCGCATGAGACGCTGCTGGCGCTGGACGCATCCACGGGCCAGAACGCGATCCTGCAGGCCAAGGGGTTCAAGGAGGCGTCTGGCGTGACGGGTATCATATTGACGAAGCTGGACAGCACCGCCAAGGGCGGCGCCGTTCTGAGCATCAAGAAACAGCTGGGGATTCCAGTGCGTTTCGTTGGCACAGGCGAGAAGCTGGAAGACCTGGCGGAATTCGAGCCGGTGACGTTTGTGGAAGGCTTGTTGGGCGAATGACGTGACCGGCGCCTCAAAGAGTGGAAGACGACGACGGTCGAGAATTCTGAGGCCGCCGAAGGCTTCAGGGCGCCATTCAGCAGACATCAAGGGAGATAGAGTGTCATGGGCGAATTAACGGACCGCTTACATCTGCTCGCGGAGCGAGTCGACGCGATACGGGGGCGGCTTTGACTTGCCTGACAAAGTTGCGCAGGCGAAGGGGCTGGAGGAGGAGTCGATAGCCCCTGATTTCTGGGACAATCAGAGGGCGGCCCAGCAGAAAATGCAGGAGCTGAACGCCCTGCAGGAAGTGATCAGCGTCTGGGATGGATTGAAACAGCGTACGCAGGACGCGCTTGACTTCGCTGAGATAGCGGAAGACGACGAAAGTCTGCTTGCTGAGCTGCAGGTGGAGGCAGACTCACTAGACGGGGAGCTGGAGAAGAGGGAGTTTACCCTTTCACTCAGTGGGAAGTATGACTCGGGCGGCGCGATTATCAGTATCCATGCGGGCGCGGGCGGCACCGAGGCCCAGGACTGGGCCGCGATGCTGCAACGCATGTATTTGCGGTGGGCGGAAAAGAAGGGCTTCGCAACCGAAATCACCGATTTAACCCAAGGGGAAGAAGCCGGAATCAAAAGTGTAACAACGACGGTGGAAGGGCCATACGCCTACGGTTATCTTCAGGCCGAACGGGGCACCCACCGGCTTGTCCGGCTCAGTCCTTTCGATGCCGGCAACAGGCGGCATACGTCCTTTGCCAAGCTGGAGGTGCTGCCGATCATTGACGAAGACATCGAGATCGAGATCGCGCCGAACGATGTGCGGATGGACGTATTCCTTTCCAGCGGCGCTGGCGGCCAAAGCGTGCAGAAAAACGCGACCGCGGTTCGCCTCCACCACCTGCCGACCGGCATTGTCGTTTCTTGCCAGAACGAGCGCAGCCAGACGCAGAACCGGGAAATCGCAATGCGGATCTTGCGGGGCAAGCTCTACGCAATCGAGCAGGAGAAGATTGCGGCGGAGAAGGCGCGCCTGAAGGGCGAGAATGTTCAGGCCGATTTTGGCAGCCAAATTCGATCGTATGTCCTGCACCCGTACCAGATGGTGAAGGACTTGCGCACAAATGTGGAGACAGCGGCAACGCAGGCTGTTTTGGACGGCGATCTGGATGCGTTTATTGAGGCGTGGTTAAAGACACAGGTGGGAACATAGGCGGAATTGCGCCTGGGAGGTACCGATGATTCAGCTCGTGCCGGTGCGGCAGGCCGTATCTGATCAGAAAGTTGAGAATGTATCCGCCGCGGTATGGAACGGCCTTAACGCGGTGGGTCTGTCTGAACGGATCAGGCCGGGGATGAGAGTGGCGGTGGCGGTCGGCAGCCGGGGAATCTCCTGCTACGCGGAGGTTGTCCAGGCGGTTGTTGAATCGTTGCAGGCAATTGGGGCGGCCCCATTCCTGGTGCCTGCAATGGGGAGCCACGGCGGAGGAACGGCTGAAGGACAACGCGCGGTGCTTGTCGATTACGGCATGGCTGAGCTGGGCGTTCCCATTCACAGCAGCCTGGAAGTGGTCAAGATCGGCGAGACGGGCGGCATGCCGGTCTATTGGGATCGGCACGCGGCGGAGGCCGATGCTGTGATCCCGGTGAATCGAGTCAAGGCGCATACCGCCTTTCGCGCCGAGCGCGAGAGCGGGCTGTGCAAGATCATGACGATCGGGCTGGGAAAGAGAAAAGGCGCGGCCACCCTCCATGCCAACGACGCCGCCGCGGCGATTCCCCGGGCGGCGGAGGTTGTTCTGGCGGAGACGCCTATCGCGGCCGGCGTTGCCATTGTCGAGAATGGCCGCCACGCGGCGGCCGAGATCGCAGTCTTGGCGGGAGACAGAATTTTCGATGAGGAGCCGTCACTATTGCGGCTGGCCAAGTCGCTCCAACCATCCATTCCTTTTGAAAACCTTGATCTGTTGGTCGTACAGGAGATGGGAAAGAACATCAGCGGCACCGGCATGGATACCAACATCATCGGGATGTGGAGACGAAACGGCGGGCCCAGGGAGCCGGACTTTCGGGTGGTGGCGGTCCTGGACCTGACGTCTGAAAGCCACGGCAATGCATCCGGTGTTGGATTGGCCGATCTGATCCCGGAGCGTCTGCGGTCCAAGATAGACTGGGACGCTACCTATACGAATTGTCTGACCGCAGGAAACTTCGCCGCCGCGAAGCAGCCGGTCGTGCTGCCGACGGATCGGGAGGTTGTCGAGACCGGTTTGATGGGCAAGGATTCTGCCGACGCCCGTGTTGTGTGGATCCGGAACACGCTTGAACTTGATACGCTGTGGCTTTCGCCCGCTCTCTTGGAAGAGGCAGAGAATCGACCGAATCTCAGCCGGATCGGACCAGCACAGGACCTCCGCTTTGACAGCGAAGGCGCCCTTCTCGCCCCCACAGCCGAGAAGATCGTCAGTTAGGCGCAGCCTTGCAGGCGGGGTTGCCGCTCAGCGCGAAGATTCAAGGACCTGATTCTGGCGGCGTCTTCGTCGTTGCGGGATTCTCTGGACCCGCGCCTGCAACCCCGCCGGTCAGATCCATACACGCCCGCCGGCCATGGCCCCATGCGCCTCCCAGGGGCTGAATGCTTGCGGGCTGCGGTAGCCGAAATCTGATCCATGCGTAGGGTTCATGACCAGAGTCTTGTCCTAAGATTTCTGCCTCTACTCTTCCTCGCGCTTCTGACGCTCCATATATTGACCGGCATCAGATCAGGTATCCGCCCGGCATGTTGCCTGACGAATACACTTTGCGCATTGGGCTCTACGATCGAAAGAGCGGCGAAAGATTCTCCTTCCAGCCCAGAGGTGATGGACCGGTTCGTTTTGAGGACGGGCAACTTCGCGTTCCCCTCTCAGTTGCGGCAGATTGAACAGTCTGCGCCGTCAAAGTCACAAGCCGTTGCGGCCTTTCCAGGGATTTCTGCCGCCAATCGTTCTTGCATTGGGAAGAAGCCGTATCCTATGCTAGGCTTTTCCGGAGTCGCCGCGCTGCGCGGCGGACCTGTTTCTTCAACATCCAATGCCTGAGGAGGGCCCGTGTCAGGTACAAATGAAGCCGTTGCGCTGACCTTTGACCTTTTCGGCACCATTCTGGACTTGGGGGGCAGCCTGAAGCCGGCCATCACTGCGTTGCTGGAAAGGGAGGCGCCGGACCGTTCAGCGGACCTCTTTTGGGATCAGTGGCGTGTGCGTCAGCGGCTAGAGCAGTACCAGGACACGATTATGATGATGGGCCACGCCGGCTACCTTGAAACGGTGCGGCGTGCGTTGCATTACGTGTTTCGGCTGAACGAGATGGAGCCGTCGGAGTCACGGATGCAGGAGCTGATGGCAGCCTGGCAAGGACTTTCCGCGTTTCCGGAGGTGGTTTCGGCGCTTGAGAGGCTCCATGACAGGTACAGGCTCGTGGTTCTCTCCAATGGGGACCCGCACTACCTGGACCATCTGGTCGAGGCCCGCGTGCAGTATCCGTTTGATGGGATCGTATCCGCGACCGGCAATGGCGCGTTCAAGCCTCACCCTGGCGTCTACCGGAGGGCGGCTCATCTGCTGTCGCTGGAGGTCTCCGAATGTATGATGGTTTCGTCCAATGCCTTTGACTGCGTGGGCGCGCGTGCGTGCGGGTTCCAGGCCGCCTACGTGGATCGGTACAAGCTGCCGGTAGAGGATTCGCCGTTCCAGCCGGGCGTCACGGTTGGGGACTTCACCGAGCTGGCCGATGCCCTGCTGTGAGGGTCGGTCTGGTCCGGCCTGACCGACGCGTTGGGGGCTTCCAACCGGCCGCCGTTGTAGGGATTCAGAGGGTCTCTCTGAGCACTGACAATTGGCCGAATAATTGTACAGCGTTCAGCAAATGTGCTAGGATCTCTCGTGCCGGGCGTGCCCGGCGCGAGCGCTTACTGGAGAGGTCGCATAGTCTGGCCGAGTGCGCGCGTCTCGAAAACGCGTAGGGTTCACGCCCTCGAGGGTTCGAATCCCTCCCTCTCCGCCTAGGTTCCCGGGCAATGCGTGCCCGGGAATTTTAGTTCATGGGCGTGGTTGGATTGGACTTGGCTCACGCTGCCAAACAGAGCGACTGGCAGGGCAGCGTGCAAGAGAGGGGTTGGCAGGCATGGGGCGGAGTTGGGCGAGCCGGTTGCAACCGGACGGCGGCCAGCTGGGCCTTCCACACGAGGCGCGGGGCACTGAAGACGTTCGGATACGAAGCGCAGCTGCCATAGTCGGGCTGATGGGGTTGGCCTGGCTGCTGGCGGAACTGCCGTTGCTTTGGGTCGCGGCCCTGATCGCAGCGGGCGGCGGTGGACTCGTTCTGGTTCGTTTCCCGCATCTGATCTGGATTGGCCTTGCGGTCGCGCTGCCATTTGCCAGCGGCTTCAAGATGGGGCCGCTCAGCCTGGCGGACCTCTTGCTTGGGGCTGCAGTGCTACTGTGGTTTCTGGACGGCGTACGAAAGGGAAGGCTTCGCCTCTCCCCGGGCCTGATGCCGGTCTTGTTCAGCGGCTACCTGGTCGCGCTTCTGCTCTCCCTGACCCAGGCGATTGACATGCGGGAGGCGCTTGAAGGTGTGATTAAGTGGCTCCAGATGCTGCTCGTGATTCTGTTGATCCCGGAGGCGCTGTCGCCGCGACAGGCGCGCTGGCTGGTTTGGGGGCTCTTGACAGGGGGCGCGCTGCAGGCTGCGCTCGGCGTTTACCAGTTCATCTTCCGCATTGGGCCGCCGCACTTCCTCGTATTGGAACGATTTATGCGGGCCGCGGGAACGTTCGGACAGCCAAATCCATTTGCCGGTTACCTCGGTTTGACACTGCCAGTGGCGGTTGCCCTCCTGCTGGTGAGTTTCAGTTCGATCTTCAGGTGCCAGCCTGCCGGCCGGGGCCGCGCCCTGGCGGGCGCGCTCATGTACGGAGCGGCAGCCGGGCTGATTGGAACTGGTCTCCTGGCGAGCTGGAGTCGAGGAGGCTGGCTCGGCGCGGCCGCCGGTGTCGGGGTTGTCCTGTTCTTTCAAAGCGGAAAAATTGTAAAGGTTGCTGCCCTCGCGGGCGGGGCTGCATTGCTGTTGCTCGGGCCGATTGCCTACCGCTTCATTCCCAGGTCTCTGACCGACCGCCTGGCCGATCTGCCCGCCTATCTGGGAGGCGGAATGTGGGAAGTGGTGCAACAGCCGGTTACGGACAGCAACTTTTCGGTCATCGAACGGTTGGCCCATTGGATCGCCGCGCTGCGCATGTGGGAGATGTCGCCCTGGCTTGGCGTAGGGCCGGGCAACTATGCCGCCGTCTATCCGCAGGTGCGGTTGCCGCGCTGGGAAGATCCGTTGGGTCACGCGCACAATACATATCTGAACGTTTTGGCCGAGAACGGTTTGATCGGGTTGACCGCCTATTTGGTTCTCTGGACCGGCGTTGTCTGCTGGCTTATTTTCGTTCGCAGGAGAGCGATGCACGAAGGCTTGACGAATGGTCGCGCACGGCGCGCAACGCCTACGGGGCCATTTTCCGCCGTTCCTTCGCCTGCTTGGAAAGCGGCCTTCTTTCTTGGCGTCGCAGGTGTGGTCGTCCACCTGTCAGTTCATCACCTGTTTGACAATCTTTTTGTTCAGGGGATGTACTTGCATGTGGCGCTTTGGCTGGGCGCAGCCGCGGCATTGGCCGTCGCGCGACCGTGTGTCCCCTCGCGGCACGGGCCTGAGACTGTGCTGTGCGTGTAGGGCGGCGTAATGCGGGGGACGTAGCGTAGAGGGCGGGGACCCTTGCGGCTGGCTGAGTCTGGCTGCCCGGTCCTATCGCGATATGGAGTCACGTTTGAGTCGGACCAAGCAACTGTTTCTCGGCAGCGTCGGACGCAGAGAGACGCTCAGGTTCATAAAGTTCGCGATTGTCGGCGCGTTGGGCGCGTTGACCGATTTCACGATCCTGATACTCCTGGTCGAAGCAGCCGGTTTCCTGCCTGTGATCGCGGGGGGCTTTGGCTTCTGCGCCGCTGTTCTGCAAAACTTCCTGCTGAACCGGTGGTGGACATTTCCCGAGAGCCGGATTCAGAGTAAACGAAGGCTGTTGCTGAAGTTCGGCCTTGTCAGTCTCGTTGGACTGGGGATCAATTCGGTCATCCTGATGTATGTAGACCAGTCGCTGCGCCCAATCTGGATTGGCCTGCTTGCCAGCGAGGCGATGGGATTCAGGGCCAGCTACATATTTGCCAAGTTCTTTTCCATCGGCGTCGTGCTTTTCTGGAACTTCGCAGCCAACCGTTTGTGGACCTTCAAAGGGCAATGAAGCTGGTTATTGATTACACGCCGGCCGTGCGCCAGTCGGCGGGCATTGGCCGCATCATACGCGGGCAGATCGGTGCGCTGGTTGCGCAGAATCCAGACTTTGACATCTTTCTTTTCGTTGCCGGAAGGGTTAACCAGGAAGAACAGGCGGACAGCCCTCTGCCGCTGGACACGTTTCCCCTCTTTTCGGAACGGAACCTGACGCGCATGTGGCACCGCCTTAATCTTCCCTTTCCGAGGGTTGAGTGGCTGACCGGGGGCGGAGTCGACCTCTTTCACGCAACCGATTTTGTGATGGCGCCGGTAAGCGCAAGAAGAAAGATTCTGACCGTTCACGATCTGGCCTTTCTCCACTACCCCGAAGCTGCTATGCCCTCGCTCCATCACTATCTCAATGTGGTCGTGCCGCGCAGCATTGGGCGGGCGGACCATCTGATCGCGGACAGCCGCAATACGGCGCTGGACCTGGAGTCGAGGTGGCCGCGACTTGCGGGACGGATCAGCGTGGTACAGGGCGCGGTGGACCATGAACGGTTTCGCCGCGTGTCGGACCCGGAGTCGTTGCAGGCCGTGCGCAAGAAGTATGCGATCGGAGACGGCCCCTACGTTTTTGCCCTGAGCACGCTGGAGCCCCGCAAGAACTATGCCAGACTGATTCACGCCTTTCATGCGGCGCGCCGGGATGGGGGCTTGCGGCACAGGTTGGTCATTGGCGGCAAGAAGGGCTGGCTGTTCGAGGAGATATTTGCCGCGGTGCGGGAACTGGGATTGGAGGAGGAGGTCCACTTTCCGGGATTTGTGGCCGACGCTGATCTGCCTGCGCTCTATTCCGCCGCGGCGTTTTTCGCATACCCTTCACTCTATGAAGGGTTTGGACTTCCCATCATCGAGTCGCTTGCCTGCGGGACGCCTGTTCTGACGGCCGACAACTCCTGCCTGCCGGAGGCGGGCGGGGAGGGCGCGCTCTATGTGGATGCCGAGTCGGTCGAAAGCATCGCCGACGGGATCACCCGCCTGGCCAGCGAACCCGGGCTGCGCGCCCAGCTGGCGGAGGCCGGGGAGGTCCACGCGCGCAGCTTTACCTGGGAGCGCAGCTTGAGCCAGTTGCTGCACGCCTACGAACGCGCGCTGTCGTGAGCCTATGGTACAATGCATTCGATTCCACAGGGACGAAAGGGACGATGAACTCCAGGAGCAGGACCGTCGCTGATTCGATGACGCGAATCAGCCAGATTATGAATCCTGAGCATGCCAACCTGCTGGGCAATGTACATGGCGGCGTGCTCCTCAAGCTGTGCGACGAGTGCGGCGGCATCACCGCTGCCCGCCACGCTCGGCGTGTGGCCGTGACCGTCGCGGTAGACAGCATGGCCTTTCATCAGCCGGTACGGGTGGGACAGTTGTTGAGGCTGCGCGGGCGGATTACCTATGTTGGGCGGAGTTCGATGGAGGTCGAGGTGATTGTCGAGGCGGAAGACCTGTTGACCGGCGGAATTGCGCATACCAACAGCGCCTACTACATTTTCGTCGCCCTGGATGACCTGGGACAGCCGACCGAGGTGCCGCGGCTCGAACTGACAAGCGAAGCGGAACGCCGCCGTTTTGCGGAGGGCCGGGAGCGGCAGCGACAGCGGCTCATTCGTGCAGGAAGACAGAAGGAGGAGGTGGATTGAGGTCCGCTTTGCCCCGCCGATGGCTTCCATTCGAGTTCGCGTTGCCCAAACCTTGAATCCGCTGCGCCGATGGTTGTTGCCTGTTGGCGCGCTGGTCACGTTCACCGGCTATGTCCGTCCCTGGATCGATCACAAGGCGGCGGGGCTGGCCGTGCTGGGGCTGGATTTGGGGGAGCTGGTGAAGTTTCTCCATCCGGTGCAACAGGGTGAGATTCGGCTCTGGCGCGAGGGGTTCTATCTGCCCCTGGTCGCGGTGAGTGTGAGCCTCAGTTTGAATGCCTTTCGCCGGGGTCCGGCGCATTCAGGCGGCGCGGACAGGGGGAAAGCCGGGGCAGGAGGCGAAGCGAGCCTGCCCTGCTATGGTTGGCCTCTGCGTGTTGCGTTTCTGCTGTTGGCAGTTGTGGCCGCGCTCAACCTGCTGCCCCCTGCCTGGACACCGCGCCTGCTGCTGACGACGGAGTTTCGAATGCAGACAGTTGTGATGATCGGTTGCCTGGCGCTGGCCGCGTTGAGCCCATTTGCGGCGCTGTTCCATGCGCCCCGGTCCGTGGTTGAGGCGGAAGATGGTCCTGGGGCGGGCGCGGACCGGCGCGGCTTCCCGAGAAGGACCGCGTGGACGCTGGCATTTTTCGGCGCCCTTGTCCCCACGGCGCTGGCGGTTTCAGCCGTCTTAATTCCATTAGTCCAGTTTCGTCAGATCTTGCCCACGCTCGCAGAACTGTACGGGCAACCGCCGGAAATCGGTTGGGGTCCGGCGGCGATGGTTGCAGGGCTGGCAGCCCTGATCGGACACGGGCTCAGAGACATTGTTCTTTTGGTGAGAAAGTGACTGGCCAGTTTCGCACGAGCGTCCGCGCCTATGGGCTGCCGTTTCGGGCTGTCTGGCTGCGGCGCAA
Organism: Caldilineaceae bacterium; assembly: GCA_022824685.1. Classification (GTDB taxonomy): domain Bacteria; phylum Chloroflexota; class Anaerolineae; order Caldilineales; family Caldilineaceae; genus Bin5. Next base: position 47,806 of record JAJDZJ010000170.1, on the reverse strand, counting down.
GGATATGATTGACCTGCGTTTTTCAGGAACCAGGCCGGACGCCGACAGCTGGACAACGGCTGACATTGTGGCCCACATTACCGATTTTCGGCTGACGGGGGTGAGCATCCAGGACCACAAGCGTCTCGGACTTGGACGCTGGCTACGCGCGTTGGGCGAGGAAGTCGCCTTTCAAGCCGGCGAACCGCTGCCTTCGGAGACGGTCCGATACGATGAGGGGGCGCAGATTGCGTATTTTTCGATCTGGCCTCAGTTTTCGGACGATGCGGATCAACGCGACTACGAAAGAAAGGGCAAGATATTTCTGGGACGGACCGGAGGGATCGCACGGATCCGCTTCCCAGTGCTCAACAAACGCGGCCGCGCTGGCGTCCTGGGCACGGCCGCGGCTCTGCTGGCGACGCGGTGAGGGCTGAGAAAGCGCAGGGAGCCTGACCAGTTGCAGGGAAGGCGAAGAGTCAGGAATTGGGAACTATGTGCGGTAGGAACAGCGAATAGGCTGAGGCGATGAGTGAACGCCTCTATCAGTATAGGGGACATACATGGTTCGTTCTACAACCTTGGCTTTTTTCCTCATTCTCTTTGTAGTCGGTTGCGTTGCCATTCCAACCGAGAATGAAGCGGCGGATTACACCAGGTCACAGGTGCAGGATGCGATCCGCTACTATGATCGCAACGGCAGGGATGCGGCTGTCGAGTTTTACAGTTCGGAAGAGAGCAGGCATGGTCAGTGGTACGTCTTCATTGTGGATGAGCACGGCTATGTCATTGCTACGCCCAACACGGACCTGATCGGAAGAGATCCGGCTCTGCGCGTTGACGCAAGCGGTTACTTCTACGGCGATGATCTGATGAGTGCAACCGAGGCGGGCAAGTGGATCAGCTACATTTTCCCTCATCCACAAACAGGAGAGAACGCCCGTAAGCTTACCTGGGTCGTGCGCCATGACGGATTGCTATTCGCTTCCGGCTTCTATGAGGAGAAATAGACTAACGAAGCAACTGGAGTGAGGTTGCCCCAATTGATCGACCACGATTAAGTGGTACTTTGGCATAAAGTCCCCTAGGATGATAACAAGACACGGAGTTTTTTGATGTCAGAACCAGTCCGTTTTGGAGTGATTGGCGGAAGCGGCGTCTACCAGATGGAGTCGCTTTCCAACGTCGAAGAGATCGACCTGGACACACCTTTCGGCAAGCCGTCGGATGCCTACATTGTGGGTACGCTCCATGGCCAGAGGGTCGCGTTTCTTGCCCGGCACGGGCGGGGGCATCGCATCAGCCCGACGCGGCTCAACCAGCGCGCCAACATTTACGGCTTCAAGATGCTGGGGGTGGAGTATCTGATAGCGGTCAGCGCCTGTGGAAGCCTGCAAGAGGCGTTTCGCCCCGGCGATATCGTTATTCCGGACCAGATATATGACCGGACAAGACTGCGGGGCCTCAGCTTTTTCGATGACCCGGAAGTGGGAACCGAAGGACTGGTCGCCCACGTGAGCGTCGCGCATCCCTTTTGCGACTATCTCAGCGAAATCTGCTGCAGGGCGGTAGAACAGGCAGGGGCTACGGTCCACCGGGGAGGCAATTTTGTCACGATCGAAGGGCCGCGATTCAGCACGCGGGCGGAAAGCCTGGTCTTCCGGCAGCTGGGGATGGACATCATCGGGATGACCACGACTCCGGAGGCCTTCCTCGCCAGAGAGGCGGAGATGAGCTACGCATGCATGGCCCATGTGACCGACTACGATGTCTGGCACGAGACCGAGGAGGCGGTGACTGTCGAGGCTGTGATCAGGGTGCTGATGCAGAACGCGGAGGTGGCTCTACGTGCGGTTGCGAACGCCATCGAACTGCTGGCGAACAGCGGGCCCTCACCCTACGCCGATGCGCTTCATGACGCGCTCATCACCGACAAATCAACTGTTCCGCAGGCGGTAATCGACCGGCTGGAACTGATTGTCGGGAAATACTTCGAACGATAGGGAAGGACGCGTTACCCTCCATGGCCACTGTCGCCGAAACGATCGCTCAATCTCTCCGTGAAGCCGGTGTCCGAACTGTTTTCGGGATGCCGGGCGGGGAGGTCGTCTCCGTCCTGGAGGCGATGCTGCGGGCGGGTATCCGATTCGAGCTGATGCACCATGAGCAGAGCGCGGTGTTCGCGGCGGACGCGCACGCGCGGGCGACGGGGAAACCCGGCTGCGTTCTTACGACGCTGGGGCCGGGCGCGCTCAACGCCGTGCCGGGCATCGGGCACGCCTGGCTGGACCGGGCGCCGGTGGTCCTGATTACGGCGCAGAAACCGGATTCGCTTCTGCCGGACTACACGCACCAGGTCGTGGACTTGCAGGCCACATTTGCGCCGATCACCAAGCGTACGCTCAAGGTGACGCCGCAAAATGCCGCGGCGGAGGTGGCGCCAACCGTTGCGCTGGCGATGCAGGGCCGGCCCGGTCCCGTGCATCTTCAGGTAAGCAACGAGGAGGCGGAACTGCCGGCGGCTCGTCCGAAAGCGGGGCGGGCGCGCCAGATGTCGTTTGGCGTTGACGGCGCGCTCGAGAAGGAGGCAGCGCCGCGCCCGGAACAGATCGCCCACGCCCGCGCCCTGCTGTCGAAGGCATCGCGTCCCGTCATTCTGGCCGGGCTGGGCCTGGAGCCGGAGGGCCCGTACGAAGCGCTGCAAGAGCTGGCGGAAGCGGCCAACGCGCCGGTCATCGTATCGCCGAAAGGCAAAGGAGCGCTCCCCGATGACCACCCTTTGAGCGCGGGCGTCATCGGCCTGACGCGCACCGATCCCGTCTACGAAATCCTGGAGGAGGCGGACTGCGTCGTGGCGGTCGGTTTCGACGTGGTGGAGCTGGTGAAGCAGTTCGCCCTGCCCAGGATGGAGGCAGATGCCGATGGGGCAGGGTCAGAGAGCGCGCCGCTCATTTGGCTGGCTAACTGGCCCAACCATGACCCGGTTTTGCCGGCGGCGGTCGAGATGGTTGGCCCAATGACCCCGGCGCTGATGCAGCTGGCGGACAGCGCCTTTTCGACCGATGCAGGTTGGGGAAAGGCCAGGGTGGGCAGATTCCGGGCGCAGCGGGAGGCAGAGGCGTTGCCGTCGGCCAGGCCGGGACTGCTGCTGCCGCAGCAGCTGCTGAAGTGCATGAGGAGGCAGTTGCCGGAGGATACGATGCTGGCGGTGGACGTGGGCAGCCACAAGATATTCGGGAGCCTGGAATGGCCGACTCTGGTCCCTAACGGATTTGCCCTTTCGAACGGTCTGTCATGCATGGGTTTTGGACTGCCGGCCGCGATCGGAACGGCGCTGGCCAGGCCGGGAGAACCGGTCGCATGCCTGATCGGGGACGGCGGGCTGCTGATGTGCCTGGGAGAGTTGAGCGTTCTCGCCCGGCTTGGCCTGCCGGTGATCGTGGTCGTGGCGGTGGACAACGCCATTGACCTTATCCGTTCGCACCAGATCCGCCAGGGCAAGGAACCGTTTGGCACCGAGTTTCCCGCGCCTGACTTCTGCAAAATCGCGGATGGGCATGGGATTCGAGCCGTCAGCGTCACGACCGCGGACGGTTGCGAGGAGGCCTTGAGGGCGGCCGCAGCTGCGGGGGAGCCCTTCTTGATCGAGGTCCACATTGATCCGATCGGCTATCCAACAACGCCGCGGTAGCTCTTATCCTGCCGATGAAAATCCCGATACAGACAGCGTGGCCGGCCTGTCCTCTCAGGCGGCAAACTGGCTTGGATGCGCCGCGATGGATTTGGCGCCGCCTCTCCGGTCTGACGACCCGGCGCGTTGAAGGCGCGCCGCAGGCGAGAGATGTTTTTGAGGGGGGCGTTGCGGGGGGAATCCCCCCGCACAAGGGAAGCCGCTTGCGGCTGACCGCCCAGACATACAGAGGCCGTTTGTTGACTGACGGAGGTCTGGAAAAGAGGCTGCTGGCCTCGTCTCGCAGGGCCGTGAACTGCCTGTGGATTGCTCGCGGGCCCCGGTTCAGAAGGTCACAATATCCCTCTGCTGGATCTTGTTTTCGTCAAGGTCCATGTCGATGCCGGGAGACGTCGGCACACTGACGCTGCCGTTGACGGGTTTGAGCGGGTTCTTGAGAAAGAACTGGTGGACTTCATTCCACTTGATCAGGTATTCCAGCATGGGAGTGGTCGGCTCGGGCCAGGCGGCGATGACGTGGATGCTGGCAGGCGTCGAGTGGCCGTGGGGGATGACGGGAACGTCGTATGCCGAGGCCAGGGCCAGGATTTTCTGCGTTTCCGAGATGCCGCCGCACCAGTAGATGTCGGGCTGGTAAACGTCGCAGGCGCCGGCGTCCATCAGTTGTTTGAGGCCCCAGCGTGTGTATTCGTGTTCGCCGCCGCTGATGGGAACGTTGACGGCGCGGCGGATCTGGGCGTACTGTTCGATCTTGTCGGGGAGAACGGGTTCTTCGATCCAGCGGGGGGCGTATTCTTCCAGGCGGCGGGCCATCTGAACGGTGTAGGGGACGTCCCAACTCATCCAGCAGTCCAGCATAATGTCCACATCAGGGCCGACGCTTTCGCGCAGCGTGCGGGCAAGGCGCAGGTTGCGTTCCATACCTGCTTTGCCGTCGGTGGGTCCGTCGCGGAAGAACCATTTCGTGGCTCTGAATCCATCGGCCGCGAACTGCTTTGCCCGTTCCCGGACGAGCTCCGGGTCGAGCGAATAGCCCAGGGCGCTGGCATAGGCGGGGACTTCAGTCCTGGTGGGGCCGCCAAGCAGCTGGCAGACGGGGGCGTCAAACCATTTCCCCTTCAGGTCCCACAGCGCGCAGTCGACTGAGCTGATTGCCATCATTTCTGTGCCTTTGCGGCCATGAACCTGGGCCCGGTACATTCTGTCCCACAGGCGTTCGGTGGCCAGGGCGTCGTGGCCTATCAGCTGGGGCGCGAGCTGGGTCTGGATGACGAAAGCCTGATCGAATGGGAGAGGGCCGCCGCGGCCGGTGACCCCCTCGTCGGTCGTAATCTCGACGAAGTAGGCGGAGATGGTGTAGCGGCCTTCGCTCTCCTCAACCATTGCATTCGGACCCTCGGCTTTGTGTTCCGGATAGATGTCGAGGGGACGCAGGAGCCGCTCCTCCCAAAACTTTCCCTCAAAATCCAGTGTGCCCTGCAGCCGGACTACGGTTACGTCGGTGATTTTCATTGTCTTCTCGCTCGTCGCTTGCAGATTGAGTGGTCATTGAGATGTAGTATACTGATCTGAAGAATCGCGGCAGCGTGCTGCCGGTTCGGGGATCGAAACCGGGTTGCCGGATCGAAAGGACCGGGCCGTCAGGGCGATAATCCCCTATCTTTTGAATGTATGCAAATCACCCAAGGGGTCGCGCAGACAGATGCAGGCACTGGGGCGATCGAGGCGGGGGAAGCGGCCCAGACGGTTCGTTCGCAGGTGAGGGATGATTCATGACCGAAAATTGGCGCGGGATTTTTGCGATTGTGGTGACTCCGTTTACGGAAGATCTTGAGCTGGATGAGGCAGCGCTGCGCAGGCAGGTCGAGTTCTGCATTCAGGCCGGGGGAGCGGGGCTCGTCGGCCCGGCAAACGCCGGTGAGTTTGCCGTCATGTCGGATGAGGAGCGGCGACGGTGGATCCGCATCGTGGTGGAGGAGGCTGACGGGCGCGTGCCGGTGATCGCGGCGACCACGCACGGGCACAGGGCGCCGGCCGCGGCCCTGAGCCGCTACGCAGAGGACGTTGGCGCCGACGGCATCATGGCAATGCCGCCGCACATTTTGCACCCTGACGCAGACGGCTGCCTGGACTACTACCGTTATCTGGACGAAAGCCTGGGCATTCCAATCTGCATTCAGAACTTTATGGGCCCGATCGGCACGCCGATGTCATCGGAGCTGCTGGCGCGCATGTGCCACGAGCTGGAGCTGGTCCAGTATCTGAAAGAGGAGACGTTGCCGGAGCCGCGCGCGATTTCGCGAACGCTGGCAGCGGCAGGAGATGCCTGCAAGGGCGTCTTTGGCGGGCAGGGGGGCATCTATATGATCGATGAATGGCGCCGGGGGGCGTGCGGAAACATGCCGGCCAGCCAGTCTATCGATCTCCATACGCGGATCTGGGGGCTGTTGGAGGGAAATGACGAGCCGGCTGCGCGGCGTTTGTTCAACCAACTGCTGCCTCTGCTCAACTTTGAGCGTATGCACGGTGTCGCGGTATACAAGCAGGTCTTTCTGCGGCGCGGCATTTTCACATCCACCGCGAGCCGCATTCCCGGCGCTTATCTGGACGAACAGGATTTGCAGGAGTTTAACGCAATCTGGCAGGGGATCGAGCCTCTCCTGGAGGGCTGATTGCCGGGATGGGGCCCCTGCATACGCCAAGGGTTGCCGGCGGCCACTCTCCCTCACTGTATTCATTCTATGACCGCCACAGTTACGTCAGTTGAGCTATTTCCTCTCCGGATCCCTCGCGACGTTCCCTACCTGGGCCCGCTGGAAGAGGGCAACCGGCCCAACGAAAAGGGATACATCGTTCGCCCGGGCAACCGCACGGTCTACCCTGTGTTCGACCAGACGCTTCTCGTCAGAGCCGAGGCGAGCGACGGCACGGTGGGTTGGGGCGAAAGTTTCGGGGTTGTGGCGCCGCAGGTCGCCGAGGCGATTCTGGAGGAGCTGTTGATCCCGTTTGTGGTCGGCCGCAGCCCGCACGATGTGGAACGAATCTACGAGGACCTGTACGATCTGCAGCGCGTTCGGGGCCATTTCGGTGGCTACGCGCTAGATGCCATCGCGGGGCTGGATATGGCGCTGTGGGACCTGCGAGGCAAGCTGTTGGGACTGCCGGTGTGGCAACTTTTGGGCGGCCTGCGCCAGGAGAGACTGCCGGCCTATGTATCGGGGCTGCCTGGCGAGACGAAGGAGGAGCGGGCCGCGCTCGGAAGGACGTGGATGGAAAGGGGATTCTCGGCGCTGAAGTTCGCGGCTGCCGTCGCCGATGAGGGCGAGGTTGCCGAGATCGGGGCGATCCGCGCGGAAGTGGGCGCCGCGCCGAAGATCCTGGCCGATCTTCACTGGCGCTATACGGCGCTGGAGGCCATACAGCTGATAGAGCGGCTATGCGAATTCGACCTTCATCTGGCTGAAGCGCCGGTTGCGCCGGAGGACGTCGAAGGGCAGGCGCGGGTGGCGAGGGCGGTGAAAACGCGCATCGGCCTCGGCGAGGAGTGGCGAACGGTCCACGAATATCTTCCCCGCCTGCGGGCCGGATGCATGGACGTAATCCAGCCGGAGATGGCCCACACCGGCATCACCGGCTTCCGCCGCATCTGCGAGTTGGCGCAGGCCTTCCACTGTAAGGTGATGCCGCACGCGACGATCAACATTGGCATCGTCCAGGCGGCAAGCCTGCAGGTGTCGGCTACGCTGGCGAACGTCGAAATGCACGAATACCAGCATTCGATTTTCGACCGCAACAAGCAGTTCATTCGCAGCGGCATGGACTGCCAGGCGGGCTACTTTTCGCTCCCGGAAGGGCCCGGCCTCGGGGCCGAGCCGACTGATGAGGCGCTGAAGTTCGCGATAGGACGGGGCTAAGGCCAGGAGGAGAATTCAGGATGGGTGAGAGAGAGTTTGACGTGGTTGATACCCACTGTCACATTGGGCTGCAAAAGTACGAACCGGTCGAGGCTCTGCTTTTTCACATGGAGCGGTCGCAGGTCAGTCAAGCGGTGCTGATACAGTACATGGGGAACAGCGACAATCGCTATCTCGTGGATGCGATGGCGGCGAATCCGGGCCGGTTCGCCGCGGCGATGATAGTCGCCGATGACGACGACGGGAGCGCCATTCGCGCCTGGGCCGAGCAGGGGCTGGGCGGCGTCCGCCTGCTGGCCGATTTTCGCGGGTGGGGCAGTGATCCCCTGGCGCACTGGCGCACGGCCGCCGAGTTGGGCCTTGTGGTGAGCGTATTCAGCCGGCCGGAAATCCTGCAGAGCGACGAGTTTAGCGAAGTGCTGCGACTCTTCCCTGAGCTGTCGATGGTTATTGAGCACCTGGGCGGTGTCAAGCCGGATTTCGACCTGGAGGCGTTCGCGGCGATTGCCGCCTTGGCGCGCCACGAGAATCTGACCATCAAGCTGCCGGGATTCGGCGAATTCTGCCACCTCCCCTGCCCTTTCGAGGCTGTTCCGCCCCTGGCAGAGATGACTCTGGAGGCTTTCGGCGCGCGTCGCATGATGTGGGGAAGCGATTGGCCGCCTGTCAGCAGCCGGGAGGGCTTCGACAATTCGCTGACATTTCCCCTGTCCTATCTTTCCGATTTGAGCGATGATGAGCGCGCTTGGATCTTCGGGAAGACGGCGAGAAGAGTCTGGAATCTGGAGGATTGAGACTGGAAGTCATCCACTTTTGCTCCCCACTGAGATCATATGCTTTTGGCTACTGACTGTTGCTGCTTCCACCGAGGAATTCCCTGATGACCAGAGTCGTCTTTTTCACAAACCTTGTGCCCGAGCTGGCCCGGCAGGTTGTTGCGCCGGCGCCTTCAGACTGGGACGTTTCAATTCAACCACATGACCTGCCGGAAGCTGAGAAGTCAGGTCTGGCTTCAGAGGCAGATTTTCTAATTCTCTTTCCCAGCGCCCTGGAAGAGACCGTTTTGCGAGCGGCGCCCGGGTTGAAACTGGTGCAGCTCGTCAGCGCCGGCTTCGATCGCATTCCGCTCGGCGTAATGGCGGAGTTGGGCATCCCTCTTGCAAACAACGGCGGCACGAATTCGATTGACGTGGCCGAACACACCTTTGCCCTGATGCTGAGCGTTTACCGCCGCTTGACGGAGATGGACCGCAACGTGCGAAACGACGGCTGGACGGAGATCGACAGCGGAATGACGACCTTCACGGTTCACGGCAAAACGGTCGGAATCGTAGGGCTGGGTCACATCGGCCGCGAGGTCGCCAATCGGCTTGTCCCCTTCGAGGCGGATGTAGTCTACTATGACCCGTTTCCCGCAGGGGAGGAAGAGGAACGGCGCTTGCAGGTGGAACGGGTTTCCCTGGACGAGCTGCTGGAAAGGTCCGACATTGTTTCCCTGCATGTCCCGCTGAATGACCAGACCCGCCATCTCATTGGCGCGGCCGAATTGGCTCGCATGAAGTCGAGCGCCATACTCATCAACACATGTCGCGGCCCGGTGGTGGACGAGGCGGCCCTCATCGAGGCATTGGACAGCGGCGGGATTCTCGGCGCCGGGTTGGATGTTCTGCAAGAGGAGCCGACCGACCCCGCCAATCCGATTCTGCGATTTGAGAACGTTATCTTTTCGCCGCACATTGCCGGCGTAACCTACGATACCTGGCAACGCAGGGGCCGCTTCATCTTCGAAAACCTGCAGCGGGTCTGGGCAGGGCAGGAACCGCTGTCGCGTATTCCGCTGTAACTGTTTCACAGGCGGCAGCGCGCTTCGGGCAATTTCTGCCAAGTGGCGCCCGATGCGGCTGTCGCTGAACCCCCATTCCTTTGCCGTTCGTACGGCCCACTGTTATACTCCCTCAGATACAAGCCCAACCGACCTGGTCTGCCGGCATTGCGCATCGCCTCTCATGTTAGAGAGGCTGAGGAGGCGTTGCAGGGCATCGGAGGTCCGGGTTGGCGCGCGGCGGCAGTGCAACTGTCTTTCCCTCGACTGCACCAGGACAGGCCAAAGTTGCGGAGGTGCAGTCGACTAAGGAGAATTCATGTCAGACATCGCCTATGTGCAGGAGCTGGCTCAGCGGCTGCGGGACAACGTTGCGCAGGTGATCGTAGGCAAGGACGGGGTCGTTGATCAGCTCTTGGTCGCTCTCTTCTGTGAAGGGCACGTGCTACTGGAGGACGTCCCCGGCATTGGCAAGACGATGCTTGCCAAGACGCTGGCCGCGTCCCTGGGCATCAGCTTTCAGCGCATCCAGTTCACTCCGGATCTGCTGCCGTCAGACATCGTTGGCGTCAGCGTCTATAACCGCAAGACGGACGATTTCGAGTACAGACCGGGCCCGGTGCTGGCGGGAATCGTTCTCGCCGACGAAATCAACCGCGCCGGCCCCCGTACGCAGAGCGCTCTGCTGGAGGCGATGGAGGAGCGCCACGTAACCGTCGACGGCGTCGAACATGCGCTTCCCTATCCGTTTTTCCTGATGGCGACGGAGAATCCTGTCGAGTTGGCCGGCACCTTCCCGTTGCCGGAGGCGCAGATGGACCGCTTCCTGATTCAGGTTGGGATGGGCTATCCGGAGCGGGAGGAGGAGCGGGAGATTCTGCACAGGTTCCGAACCGACAATCCGCTGGTTCGCGTCCGACCGGTTGTAGGGGCGGATGAGATCCGCAGGGCCGTGTCGATCTGTCGCGAGGTCTATGTCCATCCTGTGCTGGAGGACTATCTTCTTGACCTGGTACAGGCCACGCGCGATGACGGCGGTCTGGACTTGGGCGTGAGCCCGCGCGGCAGCCTTGCCTACTACCGAACGGCGCAGGCCTTCGCGGCCATCCAGGGACGGACCTACGTCATACCGGACGATCTGCAGCAGCTTGCAACGCCGGTATTGCGGCACCGGCTGATCCCCGGCCCGGACACGCGGCTGCACGGGACATCTGTCGCCAGCGTCTTGGAAGGCATCCTGGACAGGGCGCCTGTGCCTGTAGAGGAGAACTGGCAGGAGATCGCGCCCCCCGCAAACGCGCTTGAAATGCCGGCGCCGATCGACGCCAGCGAGGCGGAGGGCCTGGAAAACGATTTGACTCTTGAATCTCCGGTCACCGCAGTTGACGGGCGCTCCGGCGAACAAAGCTGATGGGGCGTTCTGGGTGGACGGCCGCAGTCGTCATCATGTTGGTGGCGCTTTTCACGCGCAACAGCCTGATCTTTACGATGGGGATCATTCTCGGGCTGTTGGGTCTGGTGATCTGGCTGTGGAGCCGGTACAGTCTTTCCGAAGTGATGTACCGGAGGCGGTTCGGCGTCGATCACCTCTATTTTGGCGAAGAGACCGAGCTGTACCTGGAGGTAACCAACGCCAAACCCTTGCCGCTGGCCTGGTTGCGCTGTGAGGATGATATTCCAAATGCTCTCGAGCTGGACCCTGACGAGCGGTCGAGGCACTATCAGCCGACGCGCCGCATCCTTGTCAACCTCTTTTCGCTCGGCATCTACCAGAGGGTGACGCGCCGCTACCGCGTCACCGGCACGCAACGCGGCGCGTGGCGGTTTGGGCCGGTGCAGTTGATTTGCGGCGACATCTTCGGATTCCGCAGTCTGTTCAGAGAGTATTCGGACACGATTCTACTCCTTGTCTATCCCCGCCTGTATACGCTGCCCGAACTCGGCCTGAATGCGCGCCACCCATTCGGCGACTATCTGAGCCGCAACCAGCTGATCGAAGATCCGTTGCGGATTAGCGGGGTACGCGAGTATGTTCCGGGCGACAATTTTCGGCACATTCACTGGAAGGCGACCGCGCGCCGGCAGGATTTGCAGACAAAACTGTTTGAGCCGTCCGCTTCCCGTCCGCTGGGGATTTTCATCAACATCCGTACCTTCAATCACCGGTTCGAAGGGGTGGACCCGGCTCTGCGGGAGTTCGCGATCAGCGCCGGCGCGTCGATTGCCCGCTGGGCGCAGATGCGGGGTGAGGCGTTCGGCGTGTTTGCCAACAGTATGATGTATGCGGGACAGCGGGTGCGCATTTTGCCGGCGGCACACCCGCGGCAGCTCAGAAGCGTGCTGGAGGCGCTGGCTTACTGTGTTGGCATTCCGCACACGACGATTGAGCGTGTGCTGCTGCAGGAGGCCGATCGTCTGCAAAACGGAACTTCGATCATCGTGATAAGCGCAACCTTGTCTGAGAGCCTGCGCAGGGTCCTCATCGATTTGCAGCGTCGCGGTTTTGAGGTCACGCTCCTTGGCATTGGCAGTCTGACCCCTGAAAGAGCCATACCCGGCGTCTCCTTTCAGCGCCTGTCCCAGAAGATTGTGGAAGAGCTAACGGCAGAGGCGGAACAGGAGATTTCGGAGGCGCCGGAACAGGAGATTCCGGAAGCGCCGGCGCCCGTCCCGGCGGGTTAGAGGGCTGGCAGAAAGAAGCGTCGAGCCTGGTGGCCTGCCCCTACAAAATCAGTTGCGTATGGATTCTCGTCTCTTGATAGTGGAATCAACAGGCTTAGGATGAATTCGTCGATCTCGGCGCCCTGGCGCCACTCGGAGTGGAATGGTGTCGACGGCATGCTGTTGCCTGCCCTGGTCGGTGTCATGCGGTTGTGCTGGATCTGGCCGTGGATGCTGATGTTGCAGGGATTCCTGTCGCCGTCGCTGGGCGCGCCGCTGATGACGCCCTGGATGATCATCGGCCTTCCGGTAGTCAGCTTTACCTTTTCCCGCTGGAGCATGCCGACACTGGCCGAACGACGCAACTATCGCAGGGCAAACGATATCAGGCGGCAGATCGCCACGGTGGGCATTACAGCGATCCTGATCCTGCTCTGGCTGCGGTTTCTGAGGCCGGAATTCTGGCTGGTGGACCTGCGCTGGCTGATTGCAGCGGGGTATGACCTGATCTACTGGGATGCCGATCCCATTGAAGTGCCCGGCGCGGTGCTCTTCCTGTTTTTTGGGATCTTCCTGTGGTTGCGAGGCGCGCTGGACGGCCAGGGCCAGTACCGGCACGACGAGATTTGGAGGGCGTTTCTCTCTGGCGTTGCGGCCTTTGCTCTCTTCGCCTGGATGATGCCGTCAGGTCTTCAAGGCAGCAACCCAGGCGCCGCGCTCAATCCTTTTGCCGCGGCCGGGGGCCAGCTGTCCAATCCCGTTGGACTGTTGTTGATCTTTGCGGCCGCGGGGCTTGCGGGGATGGGGGTCGCGAACCTCGGCAAGTCGGGCGGGTGGAGACGCCGCGCGCACGTGGGCAAGCTGCGGCCCAATCGCGGCTGGATGGTCGGCATCGGGGTAACCATTGGCGTGATGCTGGGCATGGCGCTGCTAATCGGGTTGATCCTGCAGCCGGAGGACGCGGCAATTCTATGGAGGGCGCTGGGGTTTGTCTGGAAGGGCGTAAGCACCGTACTGATCTGGATCATCACTGTGGTTGCCTACCCCTTCTTCATGGTGCTCGAATGGCTGATACGCCTTCTGCAGAGCCTCTTCGGAGACCGCCAGCAGGAGACGGAGCGGACAGAATTTGCCCAGCAGCCCACGCCGGAACCGCTCCCTGAACCGCCGGAAAGGGCCGTCGAAGCGGTGCCGGAACCATTCCGCTGGATCGCGTTGCTCATCGTCGCGGCCGTCGTCTTTATTCTATTCATGCTCGTCCTGCGCCAGCTGCGCAGCCAACCGGAAGAGGAGAGCGACGAAGTTCGGGAGTCGGTCCTGACGGCCAGTCTGTTGCAGGCGCAACTGGCGGACCTGTGGGGGCGGCTGCGGTCGCGGTTCGGGCCCGCCCCGGAGGAGCCGGACCCGTATCTGTCATTGGATGGAGAAAGCGATACCCGCCGTCTGATCCGGGCGATCTACCAGCGCCTGCTGGCGGCCGCCCACATCCGCAATGCCCCTCGTTTGCAGAGTGAAACGCCCAGCCGCTACGGGGGCCGCCTTTCGGGGGAACCCGGCTTCGGGGGCCCGCCTGTGCAGACGATCACATCGGCATATACGGAAGCGCGCTACGGCGATGAGCCGCCAGGCCAGGACACGGCCGCGGCGGCAGAGAGAGCATGGCGGGAGATCGAGTCCGCGTTGACCCCGGACGAAACGGAGGACGAGACGTGAGCGAATTGCGGATCCTTCAATTGTCTATTTCATTTGCTGTTGCGGAGAATGTCAGATGAACGGCGCCCAGTCTTTGATTCGTACCCTCTACGACGCCGGCGTGGACACCTGTTTCATGAATCCCGGCACGTCGGAGATGCACTTTGTGGCCGCCCTGGACTCCGTGCCTGAGATGACGTCGGTTCTTTGTCTGTTCGAAGGCGTTGCCACCGGTTGCGCCGACGGCTACGCCCGCATGTCGGGGAAACCGGCCGCGACACTCCTGCACACCGGCCCTGGATTGGGCAACGGGATCTCCAATCTGCATAACGGACGCAAGGCGCATTCGCCGATCGTCAATATCGTGGGGGACCACGCCACCTATCACCTGAAGTATGACGCGCCGCTCACCTGCGACATCGAAGGGTTGGCGCGGCCCGTTTCAGGGTGGGTGCGCACGTCGGCCCACGCCCGCAGCGTGGCTGAAGACGGGGCCGCGGCCGTTGCCGCCGCCCGGACGCCGCCAGGCCAGGTGGCTACGCTGATCCTGCCCGCTGACACGGCTTGGGGCGAGGCGGAGGGCCCGGCCCCGCCCAGAAGCGCGCCGCCGATGGCCGCGGCGCCAGAGGAGCGAGTCGCCGCCATTGCAGAGCTGCTGCGCCGGGGAGAGGAAACAGTCATTCTGGTGGGCGACCAGGTGATGCGCAGCGCAGGAGTCAGCGGACTTGCCTGCCGGATTGCCGCGGGGGCCAACGCCCGCGTCGTGGGCAATCGTGCGGCCGCGCGGGTGTCGCGCGGCGCGGGCCGTCCTGTCCTGGCTCGCCTGCCGTATCCGGTCGATCAGGCGATCACGCTGCTGGCCGGGGCCCGCCACGTCGTTCTGGCAGGGGCCAAGGATCCTGTCGGATTCTTCGCCTACCCGGACAGCCCCAGCCGCCTTGCCCCGCCGGACGCGGAGATCCATCTGCTTGCCGCCGAGGATGAGGATGTGGCCGCCGCGCTGGATGCGCTGAGTGAAGAGTTGGGCGCGCCGGCCGCGCCGCCCGCCGATGCCCCCCTGGAGCGGCCTCCTCTACCGACAGGCGCGCTCACGCAGGAGAAGGTCTGGACGGCTCTGTGCGCGCTGATGCCGGAAAATGCGATTGTCGCGGACGAGTCGGTCACGAGCGGGCGTCAGGCCTACCCGCTTACGCAGACCGCGCCGCCGCATGACTGGCTTCACGTTACAGGCGGGTCCATCGGCCAGGGCCTGCCGGCGGCTACGGGTGCGGCCGTGGCCTGCCCCGACAGGCAGGTATTCGGGATGGAGGGGGACGGATCCGGCATGTACACGTTGCAGGCTTTGTGGACGCAGGCGCGTGAATCGCTGAACGTCGTGAACGTCATCTTCGCCAACCACAGCTACCGCATTCTGCAGGGCGAACTGTTGAACGTAGGCGGCGAGGCAGAACCCGGGCCGCATGCCCAGGCGATGATGCGTCTTGATTCGCCGGAGTTGGACTGGCGCTCCCTCTCAGAGGGAATGGGGGTGCCGGCCGTTCGCGCCGAGAACGCTGAAGCTTTCACCGATGCGCTCCGCCGGGCAATCGAAGAGCCGGGACCTTTCCTGATTGAAGCAGTGGTCTGACGGCAAACAGACAGCGGGATGCGCCCGCCCCTGATTTCGGCAACAGTTCGCCGGAACGGCCATGCTCTCCATCGCTTCCGACCAGCCAGTTGAAGAGGCTATCGCGCAGGTCCTCTCCGCTTTCATGGGTGAGCGGGCGCCGGTCTACATCGTGGGCGGCGCGGTCCGGGATCATCTGCTGGGTATCTCCGCGATACCGGGTTGGACACATGCGCCCGGCGCAGAACCATCCGGCGGCTCCTACACTTTGCCCAAACAGACGCGAATCGCGACAACGGACCTGGACCTGGTTCTCGAGGGTCCCGTCCTGCCGCTGGCAAGGCAGGTGGCGGACCGGCTCGGCTGGGCCTACTACCCTCTGGACAAGGGAAGGGATGTAGCGCGGCTCATTGGAAAGGCTGCGGACGGCCAGCGGATCGAATGTGATGCCGCGGCCATGCGAGGCGACCTGAAGACGGACCTGCTGGCGCGTGATTTCACAGCCAATGCGCTGGCGCTGGCGCTGTCGGCGAACAGTTCGCCCAAGCTGATCGACATTTGCGACGGCATCGGGGACATACGCGCCCGGCGTCTGCGGCGTATATCATCAGACAGTCTGCGCTCCGACCCGATTCGGCTGCTGCGCGCGGCGCGTTTGGCGGCCCAGTTGGGATTCGGGATTGAGCAAGGAACGCGGGCGCAGATCGGTGACTGCGCGGAGACTGTTCTGTCTGTCAGCGCTGAGCGTGTGCGGCATGAGCTGTGGAAGCTGCTGGACAGTGCCCGCCCCGACGAAGCCATCAGAGAGCTGGATGCGCTCGGGCTGCTGGTCCATCTGTTGCCCGAGGTCGCGGCGCTGCAGGGCGTGACGCAATCTTCGCGTCACCACCTGGACGCCTATGAGCACAGCCTGTTGGCGGCGCGCTACGCGGCAGAACTGCGGGACTGGCTGCGGGGAGGCCCTGCGCCGGAAGATGATGCCCTGACGGTGACGCTGCAGCCCTGGGCAGAGCCGCTACGCGCCCACTTTTCCAGCGAGATCGCAGCTGGACGCGACCGCGCGGGGTGGCTGGTGTGGCATGCGCTGCTTCATGATACGGGCAAGGCGGACGGGCCCGATCCCGATGCGCGCGACGGGGAGGAGCGGCGGGGCGACGCCGGCCACCAGACTCTGAGCGCCCGGTTGGCCGGCCGTCGTGTCGAGAGTCTCCGTTTCAGCAGGCGCGAGGTTCTCTTGGCTGAACGGGTGGCGTCGATGCACAACGCCCCTCGCAGGATGGTCACAGAACTCCCCCAGAATGTGGAACGGATCGGCGCGCGGGCAGCCTTCCGCCTCTTCCGCGACGCGGGCAGCGTCGTTGCGGGCCATCAGTTTGCGGCTGGTCTCCGGTCGGCGGGGATGCACGCCCCTCCGGACGGCCTGGATGTCATCGTTCAGGCGCTCTCGGACCTGCAGGCGACCGGATTGGCACCCGCGCCAGCGTGGGCGCGCTTCCTGAAGGCGATTGAGGGGCTGTTTTCCTATGCCTTCACGCTGCGGACGGAACGGGCCGATCCACTGGTAGACGGCCACAGGCTGATGGAGAGGCTGGGACTGAGGCCGGGGCCGCAGGTGGGGGCCATCATGCAGGAACTGGCGGAAGCGCAGGCTGCGGGCACTGTGTCGAGCGCGGACGAAGCCCTCACGCTGGCGGAAGAGCTGATGTCCAAAGGGGTGGAGTAGTTTTCGGGGAAGGACGCGGATGGGCAGCCGCTTCTTGATGGACGGAGCCGGCTACCGGCGCCGACAGGGAGTCAGGCCCCGTTAAATGCCGCCGCCCGTTCGAGGCGGGCCTGCGCGGCCCCCCGTTCGATGGTCCGCCTGGCGCGTTCGATGCCATCCGGGACACTTCGGGCCAGATCAAACAGAAACAGAATGACGCCGACGGTGAGGCAGACCTGTTCGGCGGCGTCACCTTCCGTCGAGGCGATAACGGCTGCGTTGAGAGCCGCGTGGCCGGCGGCATCTGCGGGCCCGGGCACGCGCACGCGCCCGGTATGGCCCAGCGCATCCGGATCCAGGATCAGGTCGTCTGCCGCGTCTTCGGCGAAGACATGGGATTTGCGCCCGATGGCCATTTCAACGGATCCTTCTTCACCCTGGACGATAAAGCTGCGTTTGGCTCCGGTCTGGACGGCGCGCAGGCGTTCGATGTAGTTTCCATGGAAGAACCCGCTGACCTGGTAGGGCGCATTGGCCGGGTTGAGGAGCTTTTCCACACTGTTGAGCACTGTTCGCAGGCCGAACTGGCGCCGCAGGGGCAGGAGCGCATGCCATTGGGGCGCGAAACGCGCGGCGGGCAGGTATCCGACGCCGACGGATTCAACCATGCGCTCCACAGCCTCAGGCGCCAAGTCGTCGGCGATCCCCATCGCACGAAGGACGGGCCCCGGCCCGATTCCGGCCTTGGTGGGTACCCCCTCATCGCCATGCAGGAGGACCGGCATCCCAGCCTCAGCGAGAATGAGGGCGATGGCCGGCGCCAGCTGGGCGGTCTTTTGCTTGCCGTCGTAGGGCACTGCGAGATCGAGCAACCCATCCACTTTGGGGCGGATCTGGGTTATAGTCTCTGTTCTAAGTAGCTCGGTAAAGCCCCTGACCTCGTCGACGGCTTCCCCTTTTACCCTTTGCGTTACAAGAAACGCGCCGGCCTGTGCTGCAGAGCACTCTTGCTGGACGATCTGACGCAGGGCTTCGACTGACTCCTCGTAGGTGAGATCGCGCTTGAGCTTCTCACCGCGCCCGACCGCCTGGATGAAGGGGATGAAGGGGACGGGGTCCCGGTCTGAATCATAGATTGAAGGGATTGCTGTGTTTGAGGCCGGCATTTGGGTCGGTCCTCACCACCTGGGGGAAAGGTGAACAGATGAACCGGGTCAGTTCACCTTTCCGAGTTGGCTGAGGAGTGTGTCGACGTCGGGAGCCGAGGGTGCGAGCAGCTCGAAAGTCAGTGGCTCGCGGGCGTCGTTGTCAACGCGGGTGACGGTGGCGTCGCTGCCGAAGAGCGCGGCGAGACTGTCAGACAGATGGGCCTCCGCGGACGCGGCCGGGTCTGCGCTGTCCCCATTGGAGCCCGCGTTGGGGTAGTTGAGCCTGTCCAATAGGACGAAGGTGGCTCCGTCGGTGCGCAGCTTGAGTTTTCCCTGCAGCTCCACGTCGCTTTCGGTCAGCTTCACGCCCTTTAGTGCCTGGAACAGGGTCGTGTCCAGCGCATTTGAGAGATCGGCGCCGAGGTCCTGTTTGCGGACGTAGAGAAGGCCGGGCTTGCCGTCGGTGAAGTCGATCACATAGTCGGCCTCATGGCCGACAAGAAGAATCGCGGGCCCGTCCAGGATGTGCTTGTAGTCGGCCACATCGAGAAGAAGCTCGTTGGGGACGACGTCTTCCCGGATCCAGCGGTGGAAGACGGGGATAAAGGCCTCGGCGTCAACGGAGAGCTCTTCGAAATAGAATTTAACGCTCAGGCGGTGTGGCGTAATCATCAATTGCTCCAGCGGCAGTTGTGCGCGGCATCGTCTGCGGCGGCGCCCGCCGCAGACGACGAACCGCGTTTAGATTTCTACCAGTACGTTGCCGCCGACTTTGGATTCGCAGGCGTGGGTGGCCTCGATGAACAGGAGAGCCTCCTCGATCAGCCGGTGGGCGGAATCGTTGTCGGGGTTTGGATTTGGATTCTGGTGCCGGTCCAACAAATACTGCCCGAACTTGCCCTTGGCGTACTGATCGAAGAAAAGCTCGGTGTCGAAAAAGCGGCCTTTGAACTCCTGCACGATGCGGTCCGGGCTATCGCCTACGTCCAGAAACTGTGTTCTTACCAGGGCTCTGGCGGCCTTGAGCATCGACGAGTAGGCAAGCGCATCCGCGCGCGCCGGATCGTTTTCGTCAAGCGCGATCTGGGCTTCGAAGGCCTCTGATTCGGCGGGTGATATTTCCATGGAGAAGAGGGAGACGACCTCACCGGCGCATTCACCGATGCCGATATCGCCCAGGCTGAATACACGGGGATCGCCCCAATCCGAGAAGTAGTCCGGTTCCTGCTCAAAGGCTGGCAACTTCATGAAGGGCTGGATCATGCCGCGGGCTTCCTTCTTGCCGATACGTCCAATCCAATCCTGGAACGTTTCCCCTTTGGCGCGCTCGTCAATGTAGCGATTGGTGATGATATCGACGACTTCAGGTACTGTCTTGGAGGGAACCGCGCCGACGGCCAGACCGTAGCTGCCGGCATTGTCGCGCCATCGTCCGCCCAGCACGACCTGGAAATGGGGCATCTTGAAGTTGCCGGATCGGCGGCTGTTGCCGAAGAAGCCGATGTCGGAGACATGATGCTGGCCGCAGGAGTTGAAGCAGCCGCTGATCTTGATCTTCAGATCCTTGATGGCGTCGGGTAGGGAGGCGCTCTTGGCGGTCAGGCGCGTGCGGAGCTCGCCGGCAAGACCCCGCGAGGAGGCGATGCCAAGTTTGCAGGTATCGGTGCCGGGGCAGGCGGTGATATCGACGATCGTGCCGGCCCCCGAATCGCCCAGGCCGATGGCTTTCAGCTCTTCGTAAAGGCCGGGCAGATCGGAATCCGAGACCCAGCGGAGGACGATGTTCTGCTCAACTGTGGCGCGGACATTGTCGCCCACGTATTTGCGTGCGACATCGGCCAGCTCCCAGGTCTGCTTGGACGTCAGATCGCCCAACGGGAGGTTGACCGTCACGACGCTGTACCCCTCCTGGCGCTGGCTGTAGACGTTGGTTTCGAACCACTGGTTGAATGCCGTGGAACGTACTTGGCCGTTCAGGAAGGTGGGAGGCTTGGCAGGTTTCTCCTCGTACTGGGGCAGAGTATCGAGATAGGCGGTCCAGCGGTCGTCGTGCGGAAGCGTTTCGCGCTCCTCTTCGACGAGACGGCGGAACTCATCGATGCCGAGCTTGGCCACCAGGAACTTGATCCGGGCGCGGTTGCGGTTGCGCTTTTCGCCCAATCGAGCGAAGACGCGGGCGACGGCCTGGACCAGGGGCAGCATCTCCTCTTCCGAAGTGAATTCGCTCAACACCTTGGCCTGATGCGGCACCGTGCCAAGACCGCCGCCGACAAACACTTTGAAGCCGCGCTTGGGCTTGCCGTCGACCTCCTTGATCTGAGCCAGGTAGCCGATGTCGTGCATCATTACCAGGCCGCAGGCTTCGCTTTCGCAGCCGGAAAAGGCCGGTTTGAATTTGCGGCCAAAGTCCTGTACGTCGTCGTGGCCGAGCAGGAACTGCGCGAAGGCGTCGGAGTAGGGCGTGGCGTCAAAGACTTCTGTGCGGCAGACGCCGGACAGGTGGCAGCAAGTGACATTGCGGACGGAGTTGCCGCAGGCTTCTCGGGTGGTGATGCCGACTGCGGCCAGCCGGCGCATCATGTCCGGCGTGTCCTCGATATGCACGAAGTGCAGCTGAATGTCCTGGCGGGTCGTGATGTGCAGGATGCCGTCGGAGTACTCGTCCGCCACCTGGGCGAGGACATCGAGCTGTTCCGGAGACAGACCGCCGCCGGGCACTTT
Organism: Caldilineaceae bacterium; assembly: GCA_022824685.1. Taxonomy (GTDB): domain Bacteria; phylum Chloroflexota; class Anaerolineae; order Caldilineales; family Caldilineaceae; genus Bin5. The sequence goes on along the minus strand of JAJDZJ010000170.1, from coordinate 26,870 downwards.
AATGCGCTGCATACCGGGTGCGTGCCAGAGAGTGTCGGGCCCTTTGATGCGGTCCGCTTCATCGAATTCGAGCTCTCTGCTCTCGAAGCCGTCGTGCCGCTGGCCGTTGTCGTAGCGCTGGCCGTAAACACCGCGGCGCAGACGGGTTTCAGCGAAGACCTTTTCGTCCAGCTTTCCCTGGCCCATCAATTCCATCTGGCCTTCGAAGATGTCGATTTCGTGGGCCAGATCAATGGGCATGTCATCCGTCAGGACGTCTTTCCAACCGATGTTCGACACAGTTGTCTCCTTGCCTATTGTCAGTTACGCCGTCAGCAGGTCGGCGTGGATGAAGCAGATAGCCGCAAGCAATAAACAGAACCGATCTTCCAAGGGCCAACACGTTGATGTAGAGGTGGACGGGAGGCCTGCATAACAGGTTCGCCCGCTCCCTTTCGATTCGGCCTCATCTTATTTGGCGTTTGACGACAATTGTAGGGCAGTGACGCTTGGATTGTCAAGCCTGTTCCAGGAAGGTGTGCAGTACAACTTGGGGCTGTCAGGAGAAGCGGGCTGAAGGCCCCATCGAGAGTTCCCCGAGGCAGCCTCAAACCTGCGCCTCTTCGGACCCTCCCCCCTTACCGCTGCCCTGCGGCATTTGCGCGCCCCCGCCACCACCTTACATGCTCGCCGCGCTTCGATTGCGCGCCCCGCCTTCCCCTGTAGGGGCGCCCCTTGTGGGCGCCCCTTCCTCTCCGCACTGAAACCCGCCTCCAATCAGAAACGCCAACACCTCCCTTGCGCCCTTCCCCCGCAGTTCTTTCGCCCTCCTCTCCGCCGCTCGCCCGCAATGCAAAGCCCATCCCCAGATCTCACCCATCCCCCCATATTCCCGTCCAGCCACCAAACCATCCCCCAAATCCCCGTTCAGACAACTGACCATTGCTGTAATCAATAGGTCGCCCGTCCCTCGCCCCAATCATGACTTCGCCCCCCGTAATCCTCTCTTCCTCACTCCTCACTCCTCTCCCCTCTCTCCTCGCGTTACGGCGGAATTCGTCCGGTTCCAGCCTTGACTTTTTTGGGGCTTGGTTCGCGGATCCCTTATACTTTTTCGGCAAGCCATCTTTGCACTGCCGTGTCTGAAGCGCGGCGTTCGAAGAGCGTCAGGGCCGGTTGAATTGGACGCAGAATAGGCGCGGCCAGGGCGGTTTGTGTAGCGTATGGTTGGCCGTGTTGGTGTGTACCCATAGGCCGCTGGGCGCAACCAACCCAATCTCGCGACAGGAAAAAGGGAGAGAGTTGTCTGGGGCGTTGCGCGGGGAGCCCTCCCGCCCATGGGATGCCCGACGGGCCGACTAGCCGGGACACAGGGGAAAAGGCCCAGGCGCCTCGGGCAGGGCAGAACGGCCGTACAGGTTGGCGCTGAAGATTGAGAAAGCTACATCTCAAGACAACAGGAAATTCACATTCATTGCTTACACTGGTAGTCGCCAGAGCGAGCTACCTGGAAACCGAAAAGAATAAGGAGCCAAGAATGACTGGATTAACGTCGAAGCAGCCCGTTGCCTCCCCGGGTCAGGCGGGACGCAGGACTTTCGGAGTGCGCACAGCAGGGAGGGCCAGGCGACTTGTGGGCCTGCTCCTGCTCATTGCGCTGCTTGTCAGTGCATGCGAGGGCATTGGACCGCCTGCCGCCGGCGCGCCCGGGGGGACGGAATCGGGCCCGGAGCAAGCGGAGGCGCCTGGACCGGAGACCGATCAGGCGCAGGCGAGCCTGGATCTCGACAGCGAAAAGTTGGACATGAACGCGGCCATTCCACTTGACCCGAGCATCCGCAAGGCGAAGCTGGAAAACGGCCTTACCTATTACATCCGTCACAATACGGAGCCGGCCAACCGCGCGACGCTGATGCTCGTGGTGAACGCGGGTTCACTGCAAGAGGATGAGGACCAGTTGGGGCTGGCCCATTTTCTTGAGCACATGATGTTCAACGGCACCGAGCGCTTCCCCAAGCAGGCTCTGATCGACTATTTCGAGACCGTGGGCATGTCATTCGGGCCGGACGTGAACGCATATACCTCCTTTGACGAGACGGTCTATTTCCTGGAATTTCCCACCGATGACGAGGAGATTATCAGCACGACGTTCCAGGTCGCGGAGGATTGGGCCAGCCGGGCGACGATCGCGGATGACGAGGTCGAGAGCGAGCGCGGCGTGATTCTGGAAGAGGAGCGTCTGCGCGATCAGAATGCCAGCGGCAGACTGAACAAGCAGCTGTTCCCCCTGATGCTGGGCGAATCCCGGTATACTGACCGGATGCCGATCGGGGACATGGAGATTGTGCGGAACACGCCGCCGGAGACTTTGCGCAGGTTCTACGAGGACTGGTACCGGCCCGACCTGATGGCGGTCATTGTGGTGGGCGACATCGACGAAGACGCGATTGAGACGAAGATTGTTGAACATTTCGGCGGGCTCAAAGCGCCGGAGACGGTCCGCCCGCGTGTTGCCTACTCTCTGCCCGACTATGAGGACACCGGCTATCTGATACTGACCGACCCGGAGTTCCCGGTGACGATTGCCCAAATCATCTACAGGCAGGCGGCGCCGGATCTGAGCTCACCGGGCATCTTCCGCGACAGGTTGATCGGCAACCTGTTTTACAAGATGCTCAATTTCCGGCTTGACGACCTCACGCGCGAGGCGGATTCTCCATTCCTGGGAGCATTTGTCAGTGAGGGTCGACTGGTGCGGGGCGTGAGCTACCAGGTGGTCGGCGTGCAGGTGCGCCAGGGCGAGGCGCTTTCCAGCCTTGACGCTGCCCTGACCGAGGTGGAGCGCGTGCGCCGCCACGGCTTCACGGCAGCCGAAGTGGAACGAGCCAAATCGGACATCCTGAACACCTATGAGCGGCTTTACAATGACCGCGAGAATCTTCGCAACCATTCACTGGCGAGCGAGTATAGCCGCAACTTCCTGGAGAACGAGGCCGTTCCCGGCATCGCGGTGGAATTTGATCTGGTGGGACGGCTGTTGGAGGGGATCAGCCGCGACGACGTCAATCAGAGGGCGGAACTGTACGTGGGCGGAAGCAATCGCTCGGTATTTGTCGTCGGACCGGAGCGGGACGCGGATAGCCTGCCCAATGAGGATGAACTGGCCGCGGTGATCGCCGACGTTCGGACAAAGCAGGTAGACCCCTACCAGGACATTGAGGCAGTAACAGCGCTGTTGACCGAGATTCCGGAGCCGGTGGAGATTCTGTCCCGTCAGGCGGACGATACCTACGAAGTGACGGACATTACGCTTGCCAACGGGGTCCGCGTCCTGCTAAAGCCGACGGCTTTCAAGGAGGAGGAGATTCTGTTCAGCGCGAGCAGCCCCGGCGGCTCCTCTCTGGTCAGCGATGACGACTATCCGGAGGCTGATTTCATCGACAGCATCGTGAGCCAGAGCGCAGTGGGAGAGGTGAGCTACGCGGCGCTGCAGCGCCTGCTTGCTGACAAGTCTGTAGCGGTCGCTCCTTACATCGGTGAACTGGAGGAAGGGTTTAACGGCCATTCGGGGCAGGAGTACATCGAGACGTTGTTCCAGCTCGTCTACCTGTATGGCACGGCAGCGAACGCGGACGACGACGCATTCGTCACGCTGAAGGACCAGTATACGGAATCCCTGCGCAATCGTGAATTGGATCCCTTCAGCGCGTTGACCGACGCCTTCATTGAAGCCCGCTACGGCGATTCCGTGCGGCGTAATGTTCCAACCCTGGATATTATCGATTCGCTCGATCTGGAGCGGGCTTTCGACATCTACCAGGAGCGTTTCGCCGATTTCAGTGATTTCACATTCGTCTTTGTCGGCAATTTCGACCTGGAGCAGATGGTCGATTGGTCGCAAAGATACCTGGGCAATCTGCCCTCTCTGGACCGGACGGAGACCGGGCAGGACGTGGCTCCGGATCCCCCCGCCGGTGTCATCGAGGTACCGGTCTATCGCGGCCAGGACGAGCAGAGCCTGACGACGATTCTGTTTACGGGGCCTGGCGATGATAGCCTGGAGAACCGGCTGCATCTGCGAATGCTGGAGACGATTCTGGACATCCTGATGCGCGAGGAGCTGCGTGAGGAGTTAGGCGGCGTCTATGCCTTTGGCGCATCGGCCTCGGTGCTGCCCGACCCGGACGGCCTCTACGAGATTTCCCTGTACTTCGGCAGCGATCCTGCCCGTGTTCAGGAGCTGGTGGATGCCCTCTTCGGGCTGATCACCGAAGTCCAGACAGACGGGCCGAGAGAAGACCTGTTGGAGAAAGCCAGGGCGCAGTTCGTTCGCCAGCGAGAGGAACAACTGGAGCAGAACAGTTACTGGCTGCGGATTCTGGAATACTACGCCTCGGAGGACGATGTGGACCTGTCAAACTTTGTCGACCTGGGCATCGTGGAGAGCCGGACCGACGCGGTGACGGTGGAAGGGGTCCAGGCTTCCGCGCTGGAATTCCTGCCGCTGGACCGGTACATTCTGGTGTCGCTATATCCGGAAGACTATGCGGAGTAGGCTGGCACGGAAGGCCAATCAAGAGCGGGCAGTTGGATGTCAACTGCCCGCTTTTTTCTTCTGTTAATTTGGCGGGAATTCTGAATCAGTGGCCGTAAAAGTGTTCGGTGGGATCAATCACGGAATCCTGCCAGTCGAGATAGCGGGCCGCGGCTTCCAGATCGTCCGCTTTGCCGTCGTCGATCAGTTGCTGGAGCGTGTCCAACTGTATTTCAGTCAAAACGCCGGCCCGAAGCGCCAGCAGCCAGCTGCTGAACTCCTGTCTTTCATCGATGCGCGCCATGGTTGGTTCTCCTCACTTTGTAACGACAGGCCTGGTCAGATTGTGAAGGCGACATCGCTGCCATCTTCAAAGTAGAGCTGCAGGTGGAGGGCATTGAGCCGGAAGTGGCTCATGCCGAGACAGGCGCGGTCGGCTTGCGTACGCTGCGCAGAAGCTTGTGCCCAGCGTTTGTCCCGCCCTTTGTGCTCGAACTGCAGGAAACTCCCGTCCTTGAAGAACAGGACAGCCTGGTTGAACTCGGAATTTGCCACGTAGCGGACAGCGTTTGCGGCTGCGCTTTGCGCCTGGGAAAACGAACTCAGTTCGATCTGAAAGGGATCATCGAAGCCGGTCATTCCCGTTCCCGTTTCCATGCGGAATCCGAATCACGGCGGGCAGGAGCGGCAGAAAACGATCGGAGGGCCAGGACCAATGTCCCATCCGCCGCGTCTTGTGATTGGACTATACAGCAGCGGCGACGATCACGCAAGGAAAACCGGCTGGAACGGCAGGGGTCAGAACGGAAGTGGTCAGTGGGACGGCGGAGAGGGCTGGCTGGTGTAGCGGCAGGAGCCTGTGGATTTTCTTGAGGGAAGTGTGTGTGCTACGATGGCAGCAAATATGATGACTGAGTCTTGAATCGAGAGAGAGGGAGTCGCGCGATGAAAAAGCTGCTCAAATTCCTGTTCTTTGTCGGCTTTGCCGCCGGCGTTGTGTATGTACTGAAGCAGGTCCTGGGTCAAGGGCAGTCCGAGGGGGTGGGCAGCGGCGTCTTGCCCGAGACGCCGGTTACGCCTCTGGAGGACGCGCCCTTGGGCGGCGAGGTGAGTCCGCAACTGCTGGAGATCCTGGTTGATCCTGAGGACAAGGGGAAACTGCAGCTGATGGACGACAGCAAGTTTTTGCTGAATCCCCGTAACGGTTACCGCTACCCCATACGCAATGGGATTCCGGTTATGTTGATCGAAGAGGGCAAGAAATATCAGGATACGAGCCTGATCCAGAACGGTCAGCAGCAGGCGGAGGCATCTTCAGCCTAAGACGAGTCTGGAATGGTGAAGGGGGCGCGGCCTCCAGCATGAAGGTTGGAGGGGCGTGACCGGCAGGAGCCCAATTCCTATTGGGTTTGGAATTCGCGTGATGAGAGCCCGGCGACTTGACTTGCGCCGGGTTTTTCGTTCCCGTTGGGAACTGTGTAGGAGGTTGGGAAGCCGCGCTAGCCGGGGTGCGTCGGGTTCGAGCCAATGCCTGTCGTCTCCGGCGGATCTGATGGAAGAGAGATGGTAAAGGCGGCGCCGGAGACGCTTTCCACCTGCACGCTGCCGCGATGCGCTTCAACTGTGCTCTTGACAATTGCCAGGCCCAGCCCGGCCCCGGGAAGCGACTGACTCCCTTCGCCGCGATAGAAGCGCTCGAACAGTTGATCCTTGTCAGCTGGTTGAATGCCTGGACCGTTGTCTCGGACGGAAAGCAGAGTTTCCCGGTCGGCGCTGGATGCCGTGATTTCCACGAGACCGCCCTCAGGGGTAAATTTGAGCGCGTTGTCGAGGAGGTTGGCCAAGGCCATCTCCAGGCTGACCCGGTCACACCAGATCGAATCGAGGCCGTCCTCCACGGTCAGCCGCAATTCAATCTGTTTGGCATATGCGACGGAACGGAAGGGGGCCAACGCCTCTTCCAAAATGTGAGCGGGATCATGTTGCGCAATGTCCAGCGCCGCCACGCCGCCATCGAGTCTGGAAAGGTCAAGCAGATGGCCGGTGATCCATTGCAGACGTTCCAGCTGGCGATGGCTTTCGGCGAGAAACTCTGTGCGCGTCTCCGGTTCGCCGCCGGCCTTTCCCTGAAGGATTTCCACGAACTGCCGGAGCGCGGTGAGCGGAGTACGCAACTCGTGCGATGCGTCGGCGATGAAACGGCGCAGGGCATCGCGCTCGGCGGCCAGGTCCGCAAAAGAGGCCTGAAGCCTGGCTGCCATACGGTTGAAGCGGCGCGAGAGGTCGCCGATTTCGCCCACCGATTCCGGCGCACGAACCGCGAGGTCGCCCGCTTCCATCTTCCGGGTGGCGCTGGACAGGACCATGAGAGGCGCGGTCAGGGTTCGGCTCATCAGGAAGCCGAGCAGGACGGCGACTAGCACGGCGCCCATGCCGGCCACGACAAGGGCGCGGCGTATTGCGAGGAGGGGTTCGGCGAAGAAAGTGAATCTGTTGGTCATCTGAACGTAACCGACGACCTGTTTGTCAAAGTGCACGGGAAGGGTGACTTCGGGCCCTTGCGCCGGGGCCGGCGCTGAATCGGGCTTGTAGCCGAAGACGATGCGCCAGATGCGCGGCGCCGATGGACCAGAGTCTGCAACAGCGCCGTTTGAGGCGGCGCCGCCGTCACCCGGTGAAGCGGACGCCGGGTCTATGATGACCAGCCTGTCCCCCAGAAAGCCAGGCCGCCTTTCAAGGGACAGGGCGGCCGCGTTTTCGGCGGCGTATTCCTCTTCGTCCAGGTCCAGCGCCAGCATTCCTCGCGGATGACCGGCCCCGGAGATCACAATTACGGGACTGAGCATCCCTCTCTTCCAGGATTCTTTGCCGCTGCGAGAAAGTTCGCTCAGCAGGGTCGTGAGCGCCGACCCCGAATCCAACGCGGCGGGGCGCGCCTGGGAGTAGGCGATGACCCGCCTGTCCTGGTCGAGGATTCTCAGGTCGGTATTGGTGAGAAAGCCGGAGGTGATGGCCAACTGCTGAAGGCGGATGTCCTGGTCGCGGTGAATCAGGTAGGGCCGGGCGATGCGGGAGACGGCCTCGGCGTTGAGCGCAAGGGTTTCAAGTTCACGGGCTGCCATGTAGCGTGTGAGCAGGCTGAGGGCGACGATGCTGATCAGCAGAATCGTGAGGATCGTCAGGGCGGTATAGCTGATAATCAGTCGCCAGCGGATCGAGTGAATCATTCTTGCCCCTTTTCACCTGCAAGCAGTGGGCCGAATCGGCTCATCGCACTGCTTGCCATGGCGAACTTGCCTGAAGCCCCCCACTCTGCGGCCCGGGGCTGGACCGCAGAGAGGGGGGATCGTGCAGTTGCTTCTACTTCAGGAGCGCTCCCAATTCGGCGTGAGGAGCTGGTTGCGACAGCGCTGTACGCTGCCGTGCAGGATTCCGTCTAGGAGCTGCTATCGGACTCCTTTTCCTCGTCTACCTGCCGTTCCCAGCGGCCCTTGCCATCATCCTCCCAGATAAACGGTCGGAAGCGTTCCATTGGCATGATGGCCACGCCAAGAAGCGCTTTAGTCTCATCGTCTGGATGTGATCCGAGGGTCACGGTTGCCGACAGGATTTCGTCCATGCGATTGAAGGTCAGGACAACCTCGTCGCCCGGGCTGTGGTTCGCCAGGGCATCTACGAGGTCCTGGCGGTTTGTGATCTCCGTCTCGTCGATGGCGATGATCACATCACCCTCCTGCAGTTCCGCGACGGAGGCAGGCCCATCATCCTGCACGCCCATCACCAGGGCGCCTTCGGGCATGCCGCTGGCAAAGGGACGGACATTGAATCGACCCCACTGCGGCAGTCCGAATCCAAAACGGCCCCCAGGCTGCCGGCGTCGATCAAGTTCCGCGCCCTCCATGTCCACCCGGAACTGGTGACCGGGCGCGATGCGAACGCCGATGAAAGCCTTTTCTTCGTCATCCGGGTGGGCTCCCAGCGTGACGGTCAGGCTGATCGCCTCTCCGTCCCTCTCAACCGTCAACTCGACCTCGTCGCCGGGGCTGTACGAAGCGATGGCCTCAGCCATGTCTCCCATACCCATGACCTCGGTTTCGCCAACGGACGTGATGACGTCACCGGCAAGCAGGCCAGCCTCTGCGGCGGGGCTGTCTTGCAGGACATCGGAGATCATCGCGCCGTTGCCTGGGTTGACGGAGAAACGGGCCATTCCTTTGAACCGCTCCATGAAGGGAGCGCGGCCAAAGCCGGGCATACCGAAGGAGCGCCCTCTTCGCGACAGCCGCGGCTGACCGATGGAGGCATCTGCGCCCACGCCAAGGAGGGGATAGCCATCCTGATCGGCCAGCGTGACGGTCAGCGTCAGTTCTTTCTCGCCGCGCTTCACGGTCAGCTCAAGCGTGTCGCCGGGGTCCTGCATCAGAATCACCTGCCTGAGCTCGGCGGCGGTATTGACCCGGTCGCCGTCGATCGCAAGCAGAATGTCGCCGCGCGCAAGACCGGCTTCCGCCGCAGGCGTTTCGTTTGCTACGGAAACGATCAGAACGCCGGGCTCAGGTTTGATTCTCTCTTCCGCCGTAGCTGCCGCGGCGGTCCCTCCCCAGACGAGGAGCAGGAGCAGGGCCAGCGACAGGACAGTCCAGGTCTGGCGCCTGGCAACCCATTGAGAAGGCCGTATTGTCGTCAGTTGATCCGTGTTTTTCATCTCTTTCTCCTTTAGCTGCGTTACACAATTGGTGAAATAAACCGACTTCCACCCCAGTGTATCGCCCATGTTTGAAAGGGCGGTTGCCTTAGGATTAAGGTTTCGCAATAAATGAACTGATCCTCAATCGGCCTGCCGGACAGTGGATTTCCCGGTCAGCGCAGGGTCGCGCGGGAAGCGGTTTTCCCAGGGCAGGTACTTTTTTGACAGTTCCTTGGCGGGCGCCTTACGGCGCATACTGCCTTATAGCGGCATGTCAAACCACTCTATCCCTGGAACTTGTACCCGATTCCACGAACCGTCAGGAGCCGGGTCGGGTTGGCGGGCTCCTTCTCGATCTTTTGGCGCAAATGCCGGATGTGGACATCCACGGTGCGGTCGCTGTTGACATCGCTTTCATAGCCCCAAACCGCTTCGACTAGGCCACTCCTGGTAACAGGGATATTGGGCCGGGCGGCAAGGTGCTGCAAAAGCCGGAACTCGGTCGGTGTCAGGTCGACGGCGTCGCCCTCCAACCGCACTTCCAATCGCGTCAGGTCGATTTCAAGACCCTCGAAACGTTGGACCTGCTCTTCTGAGGTTGCAGCCAGTTCGCCGTAGGCGCGGCGCAACAGCGCGCGAATCCGGGACACCAGCTCGCGCAGCCCGTAGGGCTTGACCATGTAGTCGTCCGCCCCCAGTTCGAGGCCGAGCACCTTGTCAAGCTCTTCATCTTTGGCGGTCAACATCAGGATTGGCTGGCGGTTGTTCTGGGAGCGGAGCGCGCGGCAGACGTCATAGCCGCTCAGATCGGGCAGGCGCAGGTCGAGTGTAATCAGGTCGGGCTGCTCTCGACTGGTCATTTCAAGGGCTTCAGCGCCGGTCTCGGCCCAGAAGACCTCGTAGCCTTCGGCCCTCAACGCGTAAACCAGTCCTTTGGCGACAGCCTGTTCGTCCTCCACGATCAGTACCCGTTTCCGCTTCATCTTCCAACCTCCGGAGTTCGAATTTGGCGCCATTCCCGCTCTCTGCTGTCGCCGTCACATTCCGGGTTCGCCTGGTAGCATCGAAACGGCGCACTGTGGGGCAGTCGTAATGGCCGACAACTCGAATGGGTCATGACTGCCAGGCCGCGCGATTTGGCGTCTGCCCGCGGCGGGTGTAGAATACGTGTTTGTAGTCTACCAAGCAAACGCGGGCTTTGCTACAGGGGAGGCGGCTGAATCGGCCGATACGGTCTGTCGGGTCGGTACGGCAGAGCGGGGGTGACAGTTGCGCTGTGTGTCTGGCACCTGGCATGCGCCGGAGCCTCATCATCCTGAACTGCCGCTGGACACGAGAAGGAACGATAAACGATGGCGCGAATGAAAGTACTGTTGACTGAAGATATTCCGACCTTGGGCCTTGCCGGCGAAGTGCATGTCGTCGCACGGGGCTACGCCCGCAACTACCTTATCCCGCGCAGGGAGGCGATCCTGGCAACCAAGGGAGCCTTGAAGCAGGCGGAGGACATCCGCCAGGCGGCGATCCGCAAGCGGGCGCAGGAGCGGTCGAACGCGGATGCGCAGGCGGAGGTGATCGCTGGCCAGCAGCTGCTCTTCAATGTTCGGGCAGGCGAAAACGACCGCCTGTACGGGTCGATCACGACATCGGACATTGCCGATCAAATGGCGGATTCGGTTGATTTCGAAGTCGACCGAAGGCGGATTCTGTTGGATTCGCCTATACGGGAACTGGGCCTGTACGACGTGACGATTCGGCTGATGACAGATGTGGAGGCCACCTTTGCGGTCGCTGTGGCGCGCGAAGGTGAGGGCTGGTCCGACGTTGAGCAGAGGGAAAAGGATCGGGAAGCGGCAGCGCAGGCCGAGGCGGAAGCTGAGGCCGTGGCTGAACTGGTCGATGACGCCTCTGTTTCTGAGGACGACTCGGACACTGGCTGAGCGGGCTTTCTGAAAAAAGATTCGGGAGTTTTGGCGGGCAGGGAATACACCCTGCCCGTTTTTTCATTGGCCCACGAGTCGCCGCGTATCCGCTCCGGGAGCCCCCGAATTTTCGCAGTCTTTCGCCTCAACCCGCAGGACCATCCCAGCTCTCAAACTCGCGCCATTTGTGTCAGTTCTGCGGGAATTTCTGCTCGCTGGCTTCGCCCTTGCAAGCCCTTTGCGCGTCGGACGCGGGCACGGCGGAGAGCGCAAATCGTTAGCCAATTTTGGGTTGATCGGGTATAATTGAAGGTGCTTGTTGCCCGGTTTTTCGAGCCGGAAATGCAAGCGTTTTGCCCAGATTTCCGGGACGCTTGGTCACGGTACAGGGCCATTCGGCCGACCGGGATTGAGAACCGGTGGACTGGGTCGAAAACACTTTCGGGAAGCCCTGCGAGTCTGGAATGAGGAGCGGGATAGTGGCGGGAGAACTTGAATGAGTGAGCCAAACGGCATAGACGGCGCAACCCCTGGCGAGGACGGCATGGGCAGTCTGCCGGTGGACCCTGCTTCTCACAATGGGGCCAACGGCAACGGCCTGTTTGCCCAAAGCGTCGAGGAAGTGTCCATAGAAGATGAGATGCGTACCGCCTTTCTGGATTATGCGGTCAGCGTGATTGTCGCGCGGGCTCTGCCCGACGCCCGCGATGGCCTGAAACCGGTTCACCGGCGCATTCTCTATGCCATGCATGACATGGGTCTGCGCGCCAATTCGTCATACAAAAAGTCGGCGCGTATCGTGGGCGAAGTGTTGGGCAAGTATCATCCCCACAACGACCAGGCTGTTTATGATGCGCTTGCGCGCATGGCGCAGGAGTTCAGTCTGCGGTATCCGCTTGTGGACGGCCAGGGGAACTTCGGATCGATTGACGGCGACAGCCCCGCGGCCATGCGGTACACGGAGGCCAAGCTGGCGCAGTTGACCGAAATGCTTCTCCAGGATATCGAAATGGATACGGTTGACTGGGGACCGAATTTCGATGACAGCATGGAAGAGCCGTTGGTGCTGCCGGGCAAACTTCCCAATATGCTTGTCAACGGCTCCAGCGGAATCGCCGTGGGCATGGCCACGAATATCCCTCCGCACAATTTGAGCGAGATTTGCGATGCGGTTGCATTCGTCATAGACAACTGGGAACGGCGTGAACAGATCGGGCTTGAAGAGTTGATGGAAATGGTGAAGGGCCCGGACTTCCCGACAGGCGGCGAAATCCTGGGGACGGAGGGAATCAGGCACGCCTTTGCGACGGGGCGGGGCCGGGTGCTTGTGCGCTCCCGGACAGAGGTGGAGGAGACGAGCAACGGGCGCTTTCGAATCATCGTTAGCGAAATTCCCTACCAGGTCAATAAGACGACGTTGTTGGAGCGCATCGCGGAGCTGGCCCGCTCCGGCCGCCTGGACAGCATCAGCGATCTGCGCGACGAGAGCGACAGGCGCGGGATGCGGATCGTCATAGAACTGAAACGGGGCGCCTCGCCGCGAAAGGAGCAGAACAGGCTCTTCAAGTTTACGCCGCTGCAGTCTACTTTCAGCGTGAATGCGCTTTCGCTGGTGAACGGCCGACCGGTGACTTTGGGCTTGCGCCGGGCTCTGTTGATCTACATCGACCATCGTTTCGAGGTCATTACGCGGCGCACTGAGTTCGATCTGACAAAGCAGCGGGAGCGGGCCCATGTATTGGAGGGGTTGCGCATCGCTCTCCAGTTCCTTGATGATGTGATTGAAACCATCCGCAATGCAGCCAGCGCCGAAGACGCACGCAATCAGCTCATCGAGCGGTTCAGCCTGAGCGTGGTCCAGGCCCAGGCGATCCTGGACCTGCAGTTGCGGCGGCTGGCCGCGCTGGAACGGCAGCGGATCGAGGACGAGTACCAGGAAGTAATGGCCCGCATCGCCTATCTCGAGGATCTGCTGGCCAATCCCCCCAAGATTCGCGGCCTGATTCGTGAAGATATCGTCGAGATGAAGGAGAAGTACGGAGACGAGAGACGGACCGGGATTGTCCATCATGTGAGCGGCGATTTCAGCGATGAGGACCTGATCCCGCAGGAGAACGTGTTGATCAGTTTCAGCGCCAACGCCTATATCAAGCGGATGGAGGCCAACACGTTCCGCGCGCAGGGTCGGGGCGGCCGGGGCGTAATCGGGATGACGACGCGAGGCGAGGATGAGGTAATGGACCTGCGCTTTGCCCGAACGCTTGACCACATTCTTTTCTTTACAAACAAGGGCAGGGTCTACAGCAGCCGTGTCTTTGAGTTACCCGAAGGCAGCCGGACCTCAAAGGGAGCCCACATCGCCAACATTCTCACGCTGCAGCATGATGAGCAGGTGACGACGATGCTGACCCTGGCCGATTTTGAGCAGGCGTCGTACATTACGCTTTTGACTCGCAAGGCCCGCATCAAGCGCGTCAAGGCGTCTGTGTTTGCCAATGTCAGGACGACCGGGGTCATCGCGATGAACCTGGACCAGGATGACTCGCTTGAGTGGGCCCAATTGACAAATGGCGATCAGGAGTTTATCGTCGTCACACGCCGCGGCAAGGCGCTGCGGATGCGGGAGGACCAGGTGCGGGCCATGGGGCGGACTGCGGCGGGTGTCTGGGCGATGAAGTTGATCGGCGACGACCTGGTGACGGGCTTCGATGTGGTCCGGCCGGAGGCAGACCTTGTTGTCCTGCACGAGTTGGGATGCGGCAAGCGGGTGCGGCTTGAGGAATACCCACGCAGGAACCGGTATACGCAGGGCGTGTGGTCAACGGATCACAGGCGGCTCGACGATATGGGTCCGATCATCGACGCGCGCGTTGTCACGGACAGGGACCAGATCACCGTGATCACCGGCAATGGCATCGTGTTGCGCACTGCTGTTTCGGGAATCAGCCGTATCGGCCGTTCCGCACGCGGCGTCCGAATTGTCAATCTTGACGAAGGGGATACCGTCGCGGCCCTGGCGGTGCTGAGGCATGAAGACCTGATCCGCAAGGTTGAAGGCACAGACGAGGATGAAGAGGAAGCGGCTGAAGCCGTGGCTGGCGCCTCGCCGGCCGCAGCGGCCAGCTAATGGGAGGGGCGTCCACCTATGACCGACCTGCGTTCGCTGTTGGGCCGCGGCCCCGGTCCAAGACAGGCTTTTATGCCAAGCCTCAAGCCGGATTCGCTTGCGGAAACACTCGTCGCCTTCGCCAATGGTGAAGGCGGAACTGTTATATTGGGGGTTGACTCGAATGGCCGCTTTGGCGACCGGCTGGTTGGGGAGGAGGCGGAGGGCGCGCTGCAAGCCGCGCTGGCGTTGTGCCGCCCGCCCATGCGCACCGAATGGCAGCATGAAGAGACGCAGGGCGGGCCCGTCATCCTGTTGCGCGTTGATCGCAGCAGCGAGCTTCATATTCTGAGCGACGGCCGCGCTCTGGTTCGCCGCGGAGGAGAGAATCGACCGCTCAGCCCGTCGGAGTTGGAGATGTTGGTGGGCAATCGTTCGATGGGGGAGTTTGAGACTGAAGAGGTTCCTGGGGCGACGAGGGCGGACCTGGACGAGTATGTAATTGATGAGTATCTCGAAAAGAGGCAGCAGCGCAGCCCGCATGGGTCACTGTTGCCGAAGGACAGGTTGTTGCAACAGATTGGCGCGATCAGCGCGGGCGGGAGCCCGACGGTAAGCGGGATGCTTCTCTTTGGCCGCGAGCCGCAGCTGTTTCTTCCCCATAGCCGGGCGGTCTTTGTCAAGTTTGACGACAGTCCGGCGGCATTGAGGACCGGGGAAAGGACGAAGCTTGCCGAAGCGGACAGTGCAGAGGTATCCGTTCTTTTAGGCGGTGAAGGGAGCTCTTTCGGCTATGGCCGCCGCGAAGAGATCACAGGACCACTGGCTCGAATTGTCGAACGGGGCTGGCGTATCATCTGGGAGGAGATGGGCAAGAAAGCGGTGGTAAAGGGGCTGCAGCGGGAAGATCAGACCGAATATCCCCCTTTCGCCGTGCGTGAAGCGCTGGTCAATGCCGTTTGCCACCGGGACTATCGCCTGCGCGGCAGCAGCATCGAGGTCCACATGCGCCCGGACAGCCTGGAGATCGTGAGTCCCGGCGGTCTGCCGGCGTACATAACGATCGACAATATCGTCGAGGAGCACTATAGCAGGAACCCCCGCCTGGTGAACGGACTCTATCAGTGGGGCTACATCGAGGAGCTCGGCTTGGGCGTTGACCGCATGATAGAGGACATGGTTGCCGCGGGCCACCCGCCGCCGCTCTTTGACGCCAAAAGCCATCGATTTACGGTGACTTTGCAGAATCGCAAGGAACTGGAGAAGATAATCCCTGAATGGGAACAGCATATGAACGAGCGCCAGCTGAAGGCGATGCAGTATGTGCAGGCGAACGGCAGCATCAGCAATCGGGATTACCGGCAGTTGTGCACGCATGTCGGCGCGGAAACCTTGCGCCTGGATCTGGTCGATTTGGTCAACAAGAAGCTGCTCTTGAAGATAGGAGACAAACGGGGCACTCGTTATATTCTCAGGTGACGGGCAGCAGCCTGGCCCGATCATGCGCGCGTCGCGCCTGCGCGGATTCCGGCCGGCGAGGCGGGAAGAACCGAGTCCCCGCTGCGAGACTACGTTTGCGGGCGCGTAACTGGATCGTTGGCGTACGCTGTGTGACGAGGAATGCGCGCGGGCACAGCGCGTTTTTTTTGGGGAGCGGATTGGCCGAACCCTTGCGCCCGCCAAGGGAGGGCCAAAAGGCGCTCTTCAGCCCAAAAGGCTGAAAGTGGTTCCATGGAAAGGGGGAACTATTGGGCGTTCTGTCTGCCCATGCCAGCGCGTTTGCGGGCCAATTTGGGATAATTGGGTTATTGATTTGGGATAAACAGGTTGATTTGGGAGCAAAGACTGTGAATATCCGCCGTGAAACAGGGCGTAATCCTAAACGGGTACCTCAGAAAGTCCGGTGGGAGGACGCCAGCCGTCAACTGTTTCACATCAAGAAATCCTGAACCCGGCCCTGCTGATAGCACTGAAGACGCGATCATTCACAGGCGTTATCCATGCCTGATTGCCGCCCTTTTGTGTCGAGTGATATAATCTGTATGATGATGTGCCCTGGAGCAGGGCACTTGCCCTAAGGAAACCGGACCCAAACCATTGCGCCCCGAAAAGAGCAACCCAGACACGCTTGAGACCGACTCCGATCTACCGGTCCAAGGTGATTCCGGCGCGGATCGAGTTCCTGAGAAGGATCTCCCGTTCCCAGACACACTGCCACCCCGGCCTGCAATCGAGCGAAGTTCTGAAGGAAATCTGCCTGGCCCCAATGCCATGGCCACTGCCGTCCCCACAGGAAGCGCCATGCCAGTTGGTGAGAGGCAGGCGGTGGTCGCAGGCGATCCGTCGGAGGACGGGAGTCCGGGGTTCGGCTTGCTCTTGCGGGAGACGCTGGAGACGGTGATCCTCGCGGTCCTCATTTTTCTGGTCATTCGCAGTCTCGTACAGAACTACCGTATCGAAGGCCAGTCGATGGAGCCGAACTTTCACCACGGCCAGTATCTGCTGGTGAACAAACTGGCCTACCGTTTAGGGGAGTATCAGCGTGGGGATGTGATTGTTTTCAACTATCCAAATGATCCGTCACAAGATTACATCAAGCGGGTCATTGGCTTGCCCGGGGACACAGTTGAGATTCAGGAAGGCGTTGTGTTCGTGAACGGACTGGAGGTTGACGAACCGTATGAACAGATTCCGATAGCGCGGGATATTCCTTCCCAGACTGTTGAGCCCGGGTTCCTGTATGTCTTGGGCGACAACCGCCCTTCGTCCTCTGATACGCGCTCATGGGGCCAGTTGTCTCAGGAGTTTGTCATCGGCAAGGCGTGGCTGGCCATTTGGCCGGTCAATACAGCGGGCCTTGTGGAACACGCAGCCATCGGGTTGGGACCGGCGATGGAGCCAACACGGTAGTCTGCTCGGTCTCTAGCCGAGAACTGTCGAGTCGTTTCTTAGCAAGCGGCATTTCCCGGTCGGTCAGGGCGTACATCGTTACTGCCACGTCAAATAGAACAGGAAGTTCGAAGGACGAACCGGGAGAATTCGAATGACAACCGGCAGGGTTAGAGATTTCCTCATTCTTATCGGGCACTCATGGATCTGCCTGGACTGCCGGAGGATGCTTCTCGAGGAGACGGAAGCAACCCTCATCGGTCACAAAGTGAGCGAATTTGAAAGAGAGCGGCTGATTGAATTGAAGGACTCCTCCTTCCGCACGATGATGGACCTGGAGGCTGCAACGGGACTGACCGCTGAGGAAGTTTCGCTCGCGATCGATCATCCTCGTTCTCGTCTCCGGCACTTTGCCAAACGGGTACGGGGGTAGCGGCGAAGGGCGTACTGTTGCGCACGCACCGGCAATTGGAAAACCTGTGGACATTCCGGAGTTTTTTGACCGATACGAGTGGGGCTTCGAGACGGTCGAGGAGGGGATCTGGCGCAGCGCGTTCGCCGACGAGCAGGATGACGAGTTCGACCTATTCGTGGCCGAGGGAGAGGACTGGCTGCACTTTGCCGTAACCCCGCTGACACCTCCGCCGACGTTGGCGTGCAGCGCAAAGTTGGCTTCTCTGCTGCTGCAACTCAACCGGTCGGTGCGCCTGGTACGATTTGCCATAGACAGTGAGGGCGACGTCTCCCTCCTGGCGGACCTGCCGATGGCCGAACTGTCCTTTGCCCTCTTTGCCGCGGCGATGGATGCCCTCATCCACTATACGCGCGAGTTGGCCGCCCCGCTTTCCAGGGCTGCAACCGATCCCCTTTACGAGATGTCAGCTCCATAACCAGGACTGAACGGGAATACTGAGATGAAGGTTGCTCATGCAGCCAGGTGGTTGCCATTCGTGGAGCCTCTGGGTGTGGAATGTCCGGGAGAAGTGGGTTGGGTACACGGCGCAAATCGCTTGCAGGCTCTGAAGGCGGCTCTATCGGATCCCAACGTCCATTTCATTGAAGGTGACATATCGGTGGTCGGGGACGAGACAATCATGGCCCACCCTCCGATCATGGAGAGCGACCTGAGTTTTGAAAGGTGGCTCGACTTCACAGTTGCCGCGGGAAAGGGGGCGAAACTTGACTTCAAGTCGCCGGACGCGGTCGCCCCTTGCCTTAGCTATGCGAAACGAATTGCCGCTGACAGGATTCCGCTGTGCGCGAACGCAGACATCTTACCCGGTCCCGGCGGGGAGCCGCCCATTTTCAATCCCAAGGAATTCATCGACCTGTGCAACAATCTTCTGCCCCAGGCCTTTCTATCGGTGGGTTGGACGGTTGAAACGGGCGACAGGATCGGCTACACGGAGGAGATGCTTGCCGCGATGCACGGAGCGCTGGCCGGTGTCGGGGCAGCCATTTCCCTCTGTTTCCATGCCGGTTACCTGCGCAGCGTCTGGCCGCGCCTCGAGGAGCTCTTGATGCAGACCGATTACACCATCACAGTCTGGGGCAGAGTTGAGGAACCGGCGCTCCTGTCCTGGATCCGGGCCAAAACGCCGCCGGAACGTTGCTTCTATGACATCCAGGCAGAAGACGGCAGGCAGGTTCACCTGTTGTCACAGTGAGGATACTGTCCTGGGATCCGCTGGTTGGCCTCGTCACTCAGTGGCGTAAAGGCCAGGGCTTTACACCGACCCGTCCGGCCCAGGCGTGATAGAGTTCGGCGAACTCTTCCACCTTGGGCCGGTTTTTTTCGCTCAGGTTGTTCAGCTCGGTGCGGTCTTCCTGCATGTCGTAGAGCTCCCACGGGTCACCGTGTTTGCTGACAAGCTTCCATTGTCCCAGGCGGACGGCCCGATTGCCTTCGTGTTCCCAGAAGATATGG
This sequence comes from Caldilineaceae bacterium, assembly GCA_022824685.1. GTDB lineage: Bacteria > Chloroflexota > Anaerolineae > Caldilineales > Caldilineaceae > Bin5. The sequence continues at coordinate 7,826 of JAJDZJ010000170.1, read as the reverse complement.
CTTTGGCGGCTCCAACGTCTGCCTTGAATCAGCGGCAGAAAGCTCTCTCCCTCCAGCGGCAAGACAGGCCTTCCATTGTATTCGGCAGGATGCGCCACGCCGGCGGCCTCAAGGAATGTCGGCATGACGTCGACGATGTGACATGCCTCATGCACGATCTGGTTGGCCTGAATCGACGCGGGCCAGTAGGCGACCATTGGCGTCGAAATGCCGCCCTCGTGGACCCAATGCTTGTACAGCCGGAAGGGGGCATTGGACGCGTTTGCCCACGGGAGGTCATAGCTCATAAAGGTATGAGGGCCGCCGGGAGCGAGAGTAGGGTCGTTCCCGACAGTCATCGGCCGGCCATCGGGCGTCCAGTCGCTGTAACGGTCCACCCAGCCGTTTTCCGAGAGGAATTCAGCGCACCCTCCGTTGTCTGAGAGGAACAGAATCAGTGTGTTTTCGTCGAGACTTGCTGCTTCCAGGGCGGCGAGGATACGCCCGACTCCCTGGTCCATCCGGTCAACCTGCGCCGCGTAGACGGCCATGCGCATGTCTTCCCAATCTCTGTTGCCGGCCTGTTCCCAAGGGGGCGCGGCGTTGTCGCGGGGCGAGATAGGCCAGCGGCTATCGAGCAATCCCATCCCTTTCAGTTCCTCATGCCGTGCTGTGCGCAGCGCGTCCCAGCCACCACTTCGATAGAGGCCTTCATATTTCGCGATGTCCTGAGGCAGAGCGTGAAGCGGCCAGTGGGGCGCCGTATAGGCCACATAGAGAAAGAAGGGGTCGTTACAGTCCGCAGCCTCTTCGATCATCTCCACGGCCTGTTCGCTGATCGCGTCGGTGTAGTAGAAGCCTTCCTGATCCGCGCCGGCTTGGACGAAGGAATCGTCCTTCATTAGCGCATGAGGGGCGAAGAAGCTGCCGGCGCCGTCCAGGGTCCCATAATAGCGGTCAAATCCACGTTGCCGAGGGGTCGGGTGTTCTCGTTCGCCGGGGCGCCAGCTGTCCGGCCGGGTTGGATCGTAGGCGCCGCCCACATGCCACTTGCCTGACATGTACGTGCGGTATCCTCCGCATTTGAGCGCTTCGGCGATGGTAACGACGTCGTCGCGCAGGAATCCCTGGTAGGCTGGCGAGCCGGTGTTCTCCATCATGTGGCCGATGCCGGCCTGGTGAGGATAGGCGCCGGTGAGGAGGCAGGCTCGTGTGGGGCAGCAACGGGCATAGTTGTACATCTGGGAGAACCGCATGCCGTGGCGTGCCATCCGGTCCAGATTGGGCGTTTGAATCTCCGAACCATAGCAGCCGATATCGGAAAAGCCCATGTCGTCCACGAGGATCAGGACGAAGTTGGGTCGGGTATCTGTGGTGGGCGCCATATGGGACTCCGTGGAGAAGAGTTTCAGAAGAAGCGCTGTCTGGAAAGCGGGAGGTAAAGGAACAGACAGCACGCGTCAGGCCGAGGCGTTGTCATCCGGTCAGTTTCCATTTCAGCCGTGCGCGAGGTGGGGAACATGACTCTCGACGTAGGGCCTGACAGTGTCCAGGCTCTGGGCCATGGCGTCGACGGCCGCGTCGACTTCGTTCTCGGACATTGGCGTGGAGATGGCGAACTGACATCTTGGGGCGCTGAAGATGCCCCGGTTCATCATCTCCAGGTGTAGCAGCTTGGGCAGCTCCTGCGCCTTTTCCTGCGCGGCCGCGGCATCGCTGGCTGTTCGCGCCGTGCCGTCGTGCCAGTGGAGGCGGATGATCGATCCTGAGCCCACAGCTCGAACCCTGACGCCGGCCGACTGGAAGGCGGAATTGAGCCCGTTTCTGAGACGCTGGCCCAGTTCGTTGATCCTGACTACCTGTTCCGCCCCAAACTCCTTCATGGTTGCCAGGCCGGCGGCCATGGTGATGTTGTTTCCGTTAAACGTTCCGTTGTGGGGAATCGTCTGCGGGTGCGTTGGATCGAACGGCGCCATGATCTCTCCCCGGCCTCCAAACGCGGCCAGGGGCAGGCCGCCACCAATAAACTTGGCGATTGAAGTCAGGTCCGGGGTAACGCCGGCTGCAGCTTGAAACCCACCGAGATCCTGGCGAAACGTCATGATCTCATCAAAGATGAGGAGCGCGTCATGGGAGTCGGCCAACTGTCTGACGCCCGCCAGATAGCCCGCCTCGGGCTCCACGCCGCCGGCGCCGAGGGCGGGTTCGAGAATGATACCGGCGACCTTGCCGCTGTTGGCGCGCAGCAGGTCTTGCAGGGCGTCAAGATCATTGAAGGGGGCGACAAGCATGCCTTCCAGGACCGCTTCGGGCACGCCGCGGCTGGAAAGAGTTCGGCGGGGCAGTCCGTCTTCCGCTGTCTGCGACTGGATATTTACCTGCACATAGTCGTGGGAGCCATGGTAGCCGCCGTCCATCTTTACGATCAGATCCTTGCCGGTGTAAGCCCGCGCCGCACGCATGGCCAGAAGGGTTGCCTCTGTGCCGGAGTTACAATAGCGAACGCTTTCGAAACTGGGAACGCGGGCGCAAAGCATCTCCGCATGTTCAACCGTGGCTTCGGCCGCGGAACCGAGCACTGTGCCGCGTACAGCCTGCTCCTGGATTGCGCTTACGGTGGCCGGATGGGCATGGCCATGGATCAGGGAGGTGTAGTTGTTGAGAAAGTCGATATACGCATTCTCGTCTCTGTCGTATAGAAAGCAGCCTTCTCCGCGCGCCATATAGGCCGGATGCGGTGTATAGTAGGAGGCCGCCCTGGTGTCTCCGCCGGGCATCGACCTTTTGGCGCGTGCATCCCACGCCCCTGACTCAGTGGTGCGTTGAATGAAGGTTTCGGTGATCGAACTGGCGGTATCGCTGATTGACTTAGACATCAAGGAGGTCCTCCATGGAGTCGCGACATAACGATTTGGGGATTGTAGCATAACAGTTCATGCCGCAACAATGGGGCCAAACAAGGAGTGAAACGCAACAGAAATTCCAGAAAGTTCGAGTTTGCGGAAGGATGGAAGAGTCGAGCGGGAGGAGCACGACCGGTAACTTGCGGCACGACGGGATCCGCCCGCAAACCTGTCTCCTTTTCCGCAGGTTTTTCTCAGATTGCCTGCCTCCCGGCAAGCCTGAATGAGAATTGTAGGCTTAGCGCTTTTCGGTTATCTTTGTGCTGTTCGCGATTCGCTCAGCTAGCTCAGGGTCGAGGGAGGGAACAGAACTGCCTGTCATGCCGTCTTAGCTTGTGGTTGGAATGCTTAGCCGCTGAGACTCTGTCGTCAGATTCAGCGGCAAGTACGGAGAATTTATCCAGATTGCAATCACAAGCAAAAGAGGTGTGGGATGAGACGGCTTTTGACACCCCTTATTCGAGGGACACTGGCAATCTTGTTGGCCGGCATTGGCGCCATTTCAAGCATCCAGGAGGCATCTGCCTACGAGGTGCACATAGTCAAGCCAGGTGAGACCTTGAGTCAGATTGCCCAACAGTACGGCACTTCGGTCTCAGAGTTGCTGCAACTTAACAGTCTTAATGACGCCAATTTCGTCTGGTATGGCCAGCGGCTTCTGATCGATTCAGGAGACGCTGTCGCTGGTGCCCCGCAGGTTGCGGGAAACAGTGAAGTGTATGTTGTGCAGTGGGGCGACTCTCTGACCAAGATAGCCAATCGTTTTGGATTTAACGTGAGGGAGCTTGCGCAGTTTAACGGCATGTCTCCATTGCGCTGGCTGTATCGGGGCCAGGTCTTGCGTCTGCCCACTTCGCCGGCGCCTGTTCAGATCGCGCCTGCTTCAATTTCGGATGCTGGCGCCGCAAATTTAGGGAACGGACAGCGCTACACCGTACGTCCCGGCGACTCTCTTGCCCGTCTTGCCAGGCGGCACGGCATCAGTCTTTCACAGCTCATGTCGATGAACGGCCTGTCGTCGGCGAACTGGCTCTATGTGGGTCAGGTATTGCTGGTGCCTGGACAGTCTGCGCCTGCTCTGCAACCTGTGCCCCAACCTGCCCCTGAACCTGGGCCGCTGGTCCCTGCAATGCAGCCGGCCCCACCCTTCGCGGCGCTGCAGCCAGGGCATTCAGGGGCGACAAGCCATACGGTGCAGGAAGGGGAGACATTTGATAGCATTTCAGGCCAGTACGGCGTAAGCGCTCCGGCCATTATCCGGCTGAATGGTTTGACAAACCGCAGTGCCCTTGAACCTGGCCGGACGTTACGAATTCCTTCGGGAAGTGCGCTTGAGTTACTTGAGAATCTGCCGAACAGGCTAAATCCGGCCCGGTATCCAACCTCAACTGAGCGATGGATTGAGGTTGACCTGAACGAACAGTTAGCTGTCGCCTATGAGGGCACAAATCCTGTAAAGGCGTTTGTCATCTCTTCCGGCGTTGGCAGCACGCCGACGGTCACGGGCACATTCCGAATCTGGGCCAAAATCGCCATGCAAGACATGAGCGGAGGCAGTCGTGCCGCAGGCACCTACTATCACTTGAAAGATGTCCCGGACGTACAGTTTTTCCACAGGGGCTACGGGTTCCATGGCACGTATTGGCACAACAACTTCGGAACGCCCATGAGCCGAGGTTGCGTGAATTTGACGAAAGAGGACGCCAAGTGGCTGTTCGACTGGACGTCTCCCACGGTATACGGTGACGACTATCTGTTCAGCACTTCCGCCAATCCTGGTACATTGGTACTGGTTCACCAGTAAGAACCGGCGCCTGCGCCTATTCCTGAGGGGAGCCTGACCATGATGGCGAAAACACGGATACTATCTCTCGCGCTGGGTCTACTCTGCGGGCTGTGTCTGCTTATATTTGGGTCCCCCAATACAGCAAATGCCGCAGAGCCGCTTGAGCCTCTTCCCCAGTTACCGACCCTTGAGGGTTCACAAGATGGGCTGGACTTGCTGCCGCCCATTCCCTTTTCAGGCGCGACGTTGGACCTCCCGCGCATACGGCAGGAGCGGGAGGCGCTGCTTGAGACCCCGAGTCGGCAGCCTCAAATAGAGGAAGCAGTTGACTTTGCGGTCTCTTTCAACGGCTCAACCGAACTGCATCTCGATGTGACCAGGGCTCGCATCGAGGGTGACAGATGGATTGAGGTGAACCTGGACGAGCAGATGCTGTATGCTTGGGATGGAGACCAACTGGTAAATCAGTTCCTGATCTCTTCAGGAATCCGGATTTATCCCACGGTTACGGGCGTGTTTCGCATGTGGGCCAGGACCCCGTCGCAGACAATGTCGGGCGGCGACGTGGCTGCCGGCACCTTCTACAGTTTGCCAAATGTGCAGTGGGTGCAGTACTTTTACGGAGAATATGCCCTGCACGGGACATACTGGCACGACAATTTCGGCACACCCATGAGCCACGGCTGCGTGAATCTGACGATCGAAGATGCCGAGTGGCTCTTCCTCTGGGCATTCCCTGAATGGAATGGGGCAGGGGGGTGGATACGGACGACAGAGAGTGACGCTACGTTAGTGTGGGTTCACAACTAATGGCAACCAGAGCAAAGTCCAGAAAAAAGACCAGACGGCAGGGCGGCCGCCACTCACAGAGGGAACAGCACGGCCGGCTGGCCCGGCCCTCGCGACAGGAGTTGAAGGAGATAGCGGCTCGCCGGCGATTCAGGCAGAATCTCTATGTTTATGGCGGGGCTGCCGCGCTTGTTGCCATCGTGGCCCTGGTCATATACCTGAACATCCGCAACACGGCGCCGGTCGGGGACGAGGAGGTCTGGCCCACGCAAGGCAATACCCACATCCAGCAGGGAAGCGCATCTCCGATCGAGTACAACACGACGCCTCCAACGTCCGGACCCCATTACCCGGGCCTCGCTCCCTGGGACATCTATGATGAACCGATCCGCTACGAACAGGTGGTGCATAACATGGAAGATGGCGGGGTCATCGTCTACTACCAATGTGAGGACGGCTGTCCGGAGCTGAGGGAACAACTGGCGGAGGTCGTCCGGCCTTACATTGAAGCTGGCCGTCACGTACTAATGATGCCCAATGACCCGAACTGGATTGGGTTTGGCTCGCAGTCTGCGCACAAGGACATGGAGTCGAGAATCGCATTGACTGCGTGGCAAAGGCTCGACAAGTTCGACAGCTTTGACGCGGGACGCATCCGAGCCTTTATCGAACGATACGAGGGCATCGACCACCACGTGAACTAGAATTCGCGCCCGTTCGCCGGCGAAAAACCTGGCATTGAAAAAAAGGGGCCCCGCGGCAAACTGCTGCGGGGCCCGTCTTTTTGACGTTCGTTTACTGTGTCAGGTCGATGCGAGGACCAACTCAATGGGGACCAGTTCCACTTCACCGTCCTCCTGCTCCTCCACTTTGTAGACTTGCTCCGCTCGGTCAACCATCAGGACACCGCTCAGGTGATCGATCTCATGTTGGATGATACGCGCCAGCCAGTCATAGGCCTTGATTCGCCGGGATTTGCCGTTGCGGTCCTGGGCCTTGACAAGCACGTAGGTCGCCCGTTCCACGTCGGCAGCCAGACCGGGCAGACTTAAGCAGCCTTCCTGGCCGATTTCGGCCCCCTTGGCCTTGACGATTTCCGCGTTGATCAACTCATAGCGCTGCATCGTCTCTTCTGGCAGTTCGGGATCTTCTGGATATTCGATGACGAAGATCCGTTGGTTCAGCCCGATTTGAGGCGCTGCCAGCCCGACGCCCTGGCCCTCGCGCATGGTTTCTACCATATTATCCAGGAGCTGGTGCAGCCGGCGGTCGAATGTCCGGACCCGCTTCGCCGGCTCCCTCAGTATTTCGCTGTCTTCCTCCCAGATGGTAACAATCTCTAGAGTTGTCATAGGCGGACGGGCGTATTGCGAGGGTTCGCCGCGAAATGTTTGCGCGGGCCGCCGGGAGGACACAGACGACTCCCAGGCGCCGGCAAGGATTTTTGGTGGCCGCGGCGGCGCCCGGCCACAAGGACAGCGGTCAGGTCCGCTTGATAATCATCATCGTCAGGCGGCTGATATTCACCAGGCGCCCTTCTCCATCTTCAATTCGTATCTCCCACACGTGGGTCCTCCGCCCGACGTGGAGCGGACGGACGGTGCCGAAGACGTAGCCGTCCCGAACGGTGCGGAGATGGTTGCCATTGATGTCCAGCCCGACGGCTGCCTGGGTGGAAAGGTCAATCAGCGCGGTTGAGGCCACGCTGCCCATCGTTTCAGCCAGCGCAATCGAGGCGCCGCCGTGCAGCAGGCCAAAGGGCTGCAGGGTGCGGCTGTCCACGGGCATTCGGGCGCAGATAAAGTCAGCGCCAACCTCGGTAAACTCGATACCGAGGTTGGCGGCTAGCGTTCGCTCGCTCATCTGATTGATGGCAGCGAGGCTCATGTCAGTGTTGAACATCGTACGATCGCAGTATCCCTTCCTACTTTGGCATGTTTCTCAGCGCGTGGAAGATGGGCAAGGGGCTCCAGTCGTTGCGGACGATTCCCCACTGCGCCTTTTCAGTGCCGTCTGCGACGACGCGGAAGTTCAGGTTCCACAGGAAGGCAGGACCGACCCAACCCCAGTTACGCATCATCTGGAAGGCTTCAACGGTCCACCGGGCCTGCTCATCGAAGTCGTTGTCGTTGGCGTATCCGTAGCGTGGGTCAAAGGCGCCGCCCGCGGCCCAGCCAAACTCGGTCGGCCAGATTGGGATATTTCCGGCCCCGTAGCGAAGCGCCAGATTCCGGTAGCCTTCCATCGTGCTGCGGAAGCTCCATGAGTGATGGGGATTGTCGCAAGCGCCGTTGAAGTGCTGGTTGCCGGTCTGTTGGATGGCCTCACACGCGCTCTGCCAGACTGCGCTGGGCGGCACGTTATACCCG
>JAJDZJ010000024.1 GCA_022824685.1 Caldilineaceae bacterium | reverse complement strand
AAGTGTTCAACCAGTGATACGACCTTTCTATCCGCCATGAGTCCCCCCTTGTCTGGTGAAAGGACTCTCAATCGTATCAAATCGTCTCTATTCCGTCATCTTACCCATTTTTCAACCCAATTTAGATGCGATTGCCCTGTGGTCAGTGGTCAGTGGTCAGTGGTCAGTGGTCAGTGGTCAGTGGTGAGGGCGTTCGTTCTGCGATGGATGTTGGACGAGGTAAGGCCTAACCCTACCGGAGCGGAAAGCCTTCAGGCCTGTTAGGGATGTTGCTGGTTAAAATGTTGTGATAAGCGAAACCAATCGATCCCCGAAGTAACGCGAAGTGTCGCGAAGAACACCAGAGGCTACTGGAATTTTCCTTGCGTGCATGCGCGGATCAGCCGGACTCTTCTCCCGCAAATCGTGTTCAGCCAATCGTCAACGGACCCTAGACATAACCTTGCATTATGGTAACAATACCGTTACCATGTCGGCCCGATCGAACTCAGAGAATACGTAGACGACCGGGGGCGCAGTCCATGCGGGCGTTGGTTCGACGGTCTCGATGCCAAGGCAGCGGCCAGCGTGCGGAGATCTCTCGCCCGCATGGAGTCTGGCAACCTGTTCGAGGTCATCAGCTGCATTCAGCGGCATGAGGGCGTGCGGCTGGAAGCGAAGGCTGTTCGTTAGCTGGCAGGGTCCGACTAAATTGGTTGAACGATTAGAGCCGCACCGGCCAGCGCGGGTGAGGGGGTCCTGGTCGCCGTTCAGGATGCCCGAGAGCATGGCGCAGGGGCGCTGGAAGACGACGCGGATGGTGGAGGTGTATACGCGGGCGGAGGAGGCGGGGCGGGCCGCGAAGTGGTTGGCTTAGGGAGATACCATGACTCACATTGACGTCGCTCAGAACGGCTTCAGCGGCGTCAGGTTTTCCGAATCGGCCTAAGGCACCGATTTTCTGCTATCCAGCCATTCACGAGGAGGATTGCTGTGACAGAAGCCGCAATGGTGTTGTATGGACTCTATGCGGATAAAATGAACGCGGTGCTCGCCGCCCAGTTGAAAGCGCCCGGCGAAACTTTCTCCGTACAGCCCCACAGCACAGGTCCAATCGTGGGATTCCTGTCCCGTGGTCCACTGGTCGACCCGCCGACCGTTCTGTACGCATCGACCACAACGGCTCTTTCCGAAGTCGCCTATCGCGCCGACTTGGTCGGCTAGCGGGACAAAACGCTGATGGACCCGGACGGTGAAGAGTTCAAACGGATCGACGCGTCGATCCGGAAATGGAACTATAACCCCGGGATTTTCGGTGTCGAGGAGGGGCTAGTCAACCTGATTTTCATTCGCAATGTGGTCCGGCTGGACCCCCGTTCAGCGTGAACAAGCTGATCAAGATCAGAGACGACCGACCGCTGTCGACCAATGAGCAGATGGTCGGCGGCTGGGCTTACGTCTATCGAAGGGATTGACCCGCTATGTGCGAACAGCCAGAATCGGGACGGTAACGTCGTTGGTAGCGTTCTGTGCGCGGCGCGAGGGGAAGGTCGTGAATGAAACCGCTGATCTCCTGCCTGTCTTTACCCGGCACGCAAGACGAAGCATCTGCTTAGCTGTCGCAAATGAATTCTGACCTTTTTTCCTGGATTTACGCCTTCTGGAATTCCTCCCAGTCCAGGTCCAATTGTCTGACTGCTGAGCGCAGAGTCCCGGTTTTCAGGTCCCGGCTGCCCCAGTCGGGCAGCACAGCGTCCTTTTGCTTTCCTGGATTGAACCATCTTCTATGAGAGCCTCCGCCTCGCCTTGGAATCTCGTAACACCCCAGGTTCGCCAGCTTGCGGGCGGCCTCCCTGTATTTCACGGGACGGAGACGATCGTTTCGACGGACAAGGGGCCGTTCGCGTCTTCCAGATAGAGGCTCGATGGCAGTGGACGGCCTCTGTCCTGGTATATCTCCACAACCGCGCGAAAGGCGTCTTCCACGTTGGCTAGTGCCTCGGCCATGGTGTCGCCCTCGGTAATCAGCTCCGGCAGCAGCGGGGAGGTGACGGTGTAGCCCCCTTCGGGCTGAGGCTCCAGCACCAGCGGTACTTTCGCTTTCATCATCCGGTTGAATCTCCACCCATCTTATGCAAGGCGCAGTCCTCAGACTGGGATTGTACGATCATAGATTCTTCAAGTCGTGGTGTGCTGGCTATGATATGGTGATGATACAGAAGTCCGGCGCGATCGTCAAAGCCTACTGTGGGAAGGGTCCATCCCAGATTTGAGGTGGGAACAGTCTGGCAGGGAATTCTTGCCAGCGATGGCTGAAACTGGCTGCCGACTTGTGAAAAGACGTGGTGCAGGAGGAAGGCCCAGCCGCACGGCAGGGTCTGTCGGTTGGAGGGTACAGGGCAGGCACAAGGTCAAGGAGAGAGTGGAGAAGAGTGAGGAGAGAGGAGTGAGAACTGCCGGTTCCTCCGCCTTAAATTGGGCCGTGGGCCGGCCGTGCTCTTGTCGTTAGCGGAGGTTTGGGAGGGCTCTTTGGTGTGGTGGACTGCGGCAGGGAATTCGGGCGTCTTTGACGCTGTGTTGGGAGATGTGTACAATGCAGATTGCATCGGGGAAAATTACCCGTTTTGGGTAGATGCTGTGCCCAATTTGCAGGAAGTCGACTGCCGAAAGGCGGCAGAGGTATTTTTGGCCACACATCGAACACAAGGGTTCAGGAGCTTTTTGTGACCGCGACAAAGTACACTCGCGTTGCACTCTATCTGCAGGACAAACATTCGATCCGCGAGGGGATGGAGCACGCGCGCTACGCGGAGGAGAAGGGATTCGAAGCGGTCTGGCAGGCGGAGAGCCGCCTGGTGCGGGATGCGATTGTGCCGATGGCGGCGTTCGCCGCGGTTACGGAGCGGATTCAGATCGGCTCCGGCGTCATCAACAACTGGACGCGCAATGTCGGGCTGCTGGCGGCCACTTTCCTGACATTGGATGATCTGGCTCCGGACCGCGTCATCTGCGGCGTGGGTGCGTGGTGGGAGCCTCTGGCGAAGAATGTGGGCATCAGCCGGCGCAGGCCGCTCAAAGCGATGCGGGAGACGGTAGAGGTCACGCGCCGTCTGCTGGCGATGGAGAACGTCACTTTTGAAGGCGAGTTTCACCAGGTGGACGGCATCGAGCTGGATGTTGTGCATGGCCGCCAGACGCCGCGCAATGTGCCGATCATGATCGGCGCGACCGGGCCGAAAATGATGGAGCTGACCGGGGAGATCGCGGACGGCGCGGTGCTGAACTACTGTGTGCCGCCGGACTATAACCACATGGCGCTGGAGCGGCTGGAAGCCGGCGCGAAGCGGGCCGGGCGCAGCCTGGATGATGTCGACCGCCCGCAGCTGATCGTCTGCTCGGTGCATGGGGACCAGCAGACGGCCCTGGACGGCGCGCGCGAGCTGCTCACCCAGTATTTGGGGCAGCAGCCGCACATCGCCCAGGCCAGCGGGGTCAAGCCGGAGGTTGTTGAGGAGATTCAGTCGATTCTGGGCTGGCCGGCGACGATTGAGCAGGTGCGCAAGGCCATGCCGTTGGTGCCGGACGAGTTGGTCACGCGCATCACGGCCAGCGGCACGCCGGACGACGTGAAAAAGAAGGTACGCGAATATATGGACAACGGCGCCACCTGCCCGATTCTTTACCCCCTGGGCGATGTGAAGCTGATGATCGATACGTTTGCGGATGGGTTTTAATCGCTTGCAATGGACTGTCTATGTACCGCTTCTGCGAATCCCCCCTCACAGTTGAAGATGCCCTGCGGTTGAAGGCGGAACACGGCGCCGCGGCCCGATTCATTGCCGGCGGCACCGACCTGCTCATCGACTTGGCGCGCGGCGGCGCCGAGATTGGGCTGATCGATCTGACGCGCATCCCGGGCCTGGCCGACATCTGGGAAGAGGACGGCGCGCTCCATCTCGGGCCCCTGGTGACGCATAACCAGTGCGTACGCAGCCGGTTGGTTGTGGCGCGCGCGTTCCCGCTGGCGCGAGCCTGCTGGGAGGTCGGCGCGCCGCAGATTCGGAACCGGGCGACGGTCGCCGGCAACCTCGTCACCGCCAGCCCGGCCAACGACACCATTGTGCCGCTGCTGGCGCTGGATGCCAGCGTGCGGCTTGAGAGCGCGGCGCGCGGCTGCCGGACAGTGCCGCTGGCGCGCTTCTTCCGCGGGGTGCGCCAGGTGGACCTGGCCGACGACGAGATGCTCACGCGGATCTCAGTTCCCCTGCCCGCAGCGGGCCGGCGCGGCAATTTCATCAAGTTGGGGCTGCGCCGGGCGCAGGCGATCAGCGTTCTGAGCGTGGCCGGTTCGCTGGCCTGCGACGGCAGCGACTGGCAGGAGGCAACGGTCACCCATGCGGCGGTTGCGCTGGGCGCGGTTGCGCCGACAGTGGAGCGGGCGACGGAGGCCGAGGACTATCTGACCGGCAAGACACTGACGGAGGAGACGATCGCGGCGGCGGCGCGACTGGCGGCGGCACAGGCGCGGCCGATCGACGATCTGCGCGGCAGCGCGTCCTACAGGACGGCGATGGTCGAGACGCTGGTGGCGCGGCTGTTGCGCCAGTTGCGCGCGGGGCGCGAGCGGGACGGCTGGCTGGAGTCGCCGGTGACGCTGTGGGGCGATACGCAGGGGCGCTGGCCGGTCGCGTCGCGTCCGGGGTCGGAGGCAACGGTCAACGGTACAGTTGTCGAACTTGAAGGCGGCATGACGCTGCTGGACAGCCTGCGGGCCGCCGGTTTTCTGGGCGTGAAAGAGGGCTGCGCGGAGGGTGAATGCGGGGCCTGCACCGTCTATCTGGACGGGATGGCGGTGATGGCCTGCCTGGCGCCGGCGGAGCGGGCCGCGGGCAGCGAAGTCGTGACGGTCGAGGGATTGACCGGGCCGGCCGGGCAGTCGACGGAACTGTTGCACAGCGTGCAGCAGGCGCTGATCGAGAGCGGCGGCGTACAGTGCGGTTTTTGCACGCCCGGAATCGTGATGTCGGCGGCGGCGCTGCTGGCCGAGCGGGCCAGCCCCAGCCGAACGGAGGCGCAGGAGGCGCTGACGGGCAACCTGTGCCGCTGCACCGGTTACCGCAAGATTCTGGACGCGGTGGTGGCTGCGGGACGAGGCGTGAAGGACCAGGAGTGAGGAGTGAGGGGGAAGAGGAGTATCGGCCATTTGGACTCCTTCAACAGGTGAACTGGATTGATGAATACCGTCGCTGGCGAAGTGATAACGTACTATCTGGAAATGACAAGCGCGGAGCAGCTGCGGCCGGCGCATGCGCCCGCGGAACCGTTTGCCGTCCGGCAGGCGGAACTGTCCTTCCCCGCGCTGAATCGCTTTTTCTATACCGAGGTGGGCCGGGAGTACTCGTGGTCGACGCGTCTGCCCTGGAGCGACGAGGAGTGGCAGGCCTGGGTGGAGCGGCCCGGGATGCAGACGTGGATCGGATATGTGCGCGAGACGCCGGCCGGCTATTTTGAACTGGACCAACAGCGCAGTTCCGGGATCAAGCAGGTGGAGCTGGCCTATTTCGGCCTGTTGCCGCCCTTTGTTGGCCGCGGCGTGGGAGGCGCGTTGTTGACGGAAGCGCTTCGCCGCGCCTGGGCGCTCGGACCGCAGCGCGTTTGGGTCCACACCTGCACGTTGGACCACCCGGCGGCGCTGCCCAACTACCAGAAGAGGGGGTTTCGCATCTATGATCAGAAAAAAAATGCGGAGTGACGTTTTCTTTCTTCTCGGCATTTTCTTTCTTCTCGTTTTCCTCCGCCGTGAAAGAAAAAAGTTTGCTTCGCCTTCGCCAAGCATGGGCGAATGGGGCTGGCTAGGGCCGGAGCCATTTTTCGACACGCCCTTTGCGGATACGGTCCTGCCGCCCTCACTGCCGCGGCGCGGGAACTGGCTGACCCGGGCTTTCGGCCGGTCGATGTACAAAGTGCTCGGCTGGCGCATCGAGGGCCAGTTGCCCGACGAGCCCAAGCTGGTAATCATCGGCGCTCCACACACGTCCCACTGGGATGCCGTGCTGGCGGTCGGATTCTTCCTGGCCACTGGGCTGGATTGCCGCTGGATGGTCAAGAGAGAGGCCTGCGATCACGCATTGGGCGGTCTCATGCGCTGGCTGGGCGCTTTACCGGTGAATCGCCAGTCGCCCGGCGATCTCGCGCAGCAGGTTGTCGACGAAATGAACCACAGCGAGAAGTTCGTGCTGGTTCTGACGCCGGAGGGGACGCGCAAGAAGGTAGAACGTTGGAAGACCGGCTTCTACCGTATCGCTCTGGGTGCGGGAACGCCGATCACCCTGGCCTATGCCGACTTTGAACGGAAGGTCGCGGGTATCGGTCCGACTGTCTGGCCGAGCGGCGACATGGAAGCGCAGATGGCAGAGATACAGGCATATTACCGCGGGATCCCGGCTCGAAATCCGGAGTGGTTTTCAACTGCGGTGGATAGTGAATCGTGAAGACTTTGAGGTGTTTTGATGCGTGCAGTTGGGAGCAGTATTCCCCGTTTTGACGCGGGGGAGAAGGTGACTGGACAGGCTGCTTATCCGGCGGATATTGATCTGCCCGGTCAGGTGTGGTTGAAGATCGTGTTCGCGGGCGTGCCCCATGCGCGCATCGTACGCATGGATTCGTCGCGGGCCGAGGCCGCGGAGGGCGTCCTCGCTGTACTGACGGCGGCGGACGTGCCGGTGAACGAATACGGGCTGGTGATGCCGGACCAGCCTGTGCTGTGCGGGCTGGGGAGCACGCCGCAGGCCGAGGTCGTGCGCTGGGAAGGGGACAAGGTGGCGCTGGTCGTGGCGGAGACAGCGGCGCAAGCCGACGCCGCGGCGCGGTTGCTCGACATCGAGTACGAGGCCCTGCCGGTCATCACCGACACGGAGCAGGCGCTGGCGCCCGACGCGCAGCCGCTGCATCCCCACCCCTTCAGCAACTTTCCCTACCCGGAAGGGCGGGACCGGCAATCGAATCTGCTCGTCACGCACCGCTTGCGCCGCGGGGATATCGACGCCGGCTTTGCCGAGGCCGATGTGTGCGTGGAAGGCGTCTACCGCACACACCCGCAGGAACACGCCTACCTGCAGCCGGAGGCCGGCCTCGCCCATGTGCGCGACGACGGCCGCATCGAGGTCATCGTCGCCGGCCAGTGGATGCACGAGGACCAGGAACAGATTGCGCATGCCCTCGGCCTGCCCCTGAACCAGATTGTGGTGCGCTACCCTGCGGTTGGCGGCGCTTTCGGCGGGCGGGAGGATATGTCGGTCCAGATTCCGCTGGCGCTGGCGGCGTGGAGGACAGGCCGCCCGGTGAAGACGGTCTGGAGCCGGGAAGAGTCGATTATCGGGCACCACAAGCGGCATGCGTTCGTGATTCGCGCCAAGTGGGGGGCGACGCGGGACGGCAAGATCGCGGCCGCGCAGATGGACCTGACCAGCGACTCCGGCGCGTACGCTTATACCAGTACAAAGGTCCTGGCCAACGCCACCCTGATGTGCCTGGGACCGTATGAAATCCCGAACGCGCATGTGACAGCGCGCACGGTTTATACCAACAACTGTCCGGGCGGCGCTTTTCGGGGGTTTGGCGGGCCGCAGGCCCACTTTGCGGCGGAGATGCAGGTGGCCAAGCTGGCGCACGCTCTGCAGATGGATCCGGTGGAACTGCGCATGCGCAACATTTTGCGCGACGGTTCGCTCCTGGTTACGGGCAGCCCGATCCCGGCCGGCTGCACAACGGAGGAGGTGCTGGTCGAAGCCGCTCGCCAGGGCAGCTGGAAGGCGGACAGCGGCCAGTGGTTCGTTTCAACGGAAGCGGCGGGCGGGCCGCGGCCGAGCCAGGGAAACGGGCTGCTGAGCACGAGCCTGGATTCCTCCCGCGGGGGCGTCGCGCGCGGGCGGGGGATCGCGGTCAGCTACAAGAACGTCGGCTACAGCTTCGGCTTTCCGGAGCACTGCACGGCGTGGGTGGAGCTGCACGGCGGCGAGACTGTGGAACGGGCGCGTGTCGGCTGTGTCGGCGCCGAGGTGGGGCAGGGCGCGCACACGGCATTCATTCTGATGGCCGCGGAAATCCTGGGTCTGCCGCCGGAGCAGGTGGAGTTGGAGGCGGCCGACACCGATGTAACCGGCTCGAGCGGGAGCGCCTCCGCGAGCCGCCTGACCTTTATGGCCGGCAACGCAATTCAGGGCGCGGCCGAACGGGCCATGGCGTTGTGGCGCGATGAGGAACGGCCGGCCCGGGCCGAGTTCGTCTATCATCCGCGCGCCACGACCCCCTTCGACCGCGAGACAGGCGAGTGCGACCCCAATATCACCTACGGATATTGCGCGCAGGTGGCCGATGTCGAGGTGGACCGGGAGACCGGACACGTGACGGTCAAGCGGTTGATCAGCGTGAACGACGTGGGCAAGGCGATCCATCCGCAGCATGTGGAGGGGCAGATTGAAGGGGCGGTGGCCCAATCCATAGGCTGGACGCTGCTGGAGAACTATCTGCAGGAGGAGGGGGGCACGATCACCCCGCACCTGAGCAACTATCTGATCCCCGGCGTGGCCGATGTGGCCGAGGAGATTGTGCCCGTAATCCTGGAGTTGCCTGATCCGCAGGGGCCGCTGGGCGCACGCGGAATGGCCGAGATGCCGTTCCTGCCGACCGCGCCGGCCATCGCGGCCGCGTTGCACGATGCGCTCGGCGTCTGGTACGATGCGCTGCCATTTACGCCGGAGACGGTCTGGCGCGGCATGGCTGCCAGCGAACGGTCCGCGGCCGGCGTCCGCTGATCAGGAGGGCAGGCGATGGCGGCCAGGAGCGGCGACAACCGTGTGAATAGCCTCATTTGGGGCATCCTGTTGTCGCTGGCGGGTGTCGGGCTGCTGCTGTTCAACCTGGATGTCTTTGTCCGTTTTGAGCCTTACGTTCAGTATGCGGCGGCCGTGTTGTTAGGCCTGTTTGCGCTCGTCTTTGTTGGCGGCTATCTGTCCGCCCGCGACAACTGGTGGCGCCTGATTCCCAGCTGGACGCTGATCGCGCTGGCGGCGATGGTGTACCTTTCCACCCTGCCTGCGCTGGACCCGCGCGTCACGGCCGGCCTTCTCTTTGTGGGTCAGGCAATCGGGTTCGCCCACGTTTATCTGTTGGACCGCGCCGAGCGCTGGTGGGCGATCATTCCTGGCGGGTTCATGTTGATGCTGGGCGCCACGATCGCCTTGAGCAGTCTCACCGAGGATGCGGCCGTTCTGGGTACCGTTCTCTTTGTTGGATTGGGGGCTGTCTTCTTTTTGCTCTACATCCTGGGAACGAGGTGGCAGCTATGGTGGGCGCTGGTTCCGGGCTCTGTTCTGGTGTTGTTTGGTCTTTTCCTCTTTTCGACAGGACTCGGTCAAGAGAACGTTCCCCTTCGATTGTGGCCGGCGTTCTTGCCTTTGCTGGGCGCGTGGCTGATATGGCGGGCGACCCGTCCTCTTCCCGGCCGCAAGTTGAATGTCGATGCCGCGCCCAATCAGTCCCGTTCGCGCAGCCAGTCATCGGAGAGTCAGCCGCGCCCGCGCAGGCTGGGCGAATACGGTGGGCCTGCGCCGGGGGCGGAAGTTGAGGTGCTGCCCGACCCGGAGGAGACGCAGTGAGCGGCAGGGCGTGGATAGTGGACAGGACGAGCCCATAGCCCTTATCGTTGCAGTCTGATCTGCAGGAGAAAATGGAGTCAATTAGATGGATTTAGGCACTTTTTCGGTCAGTTTAACAGTCAAAGATATCTCTGTCTCGAGGGCCTTTTACGAAAAGCTCGGATTTGCAGTGTTCGGCGGGGACGCGACCGAGGGCTGGCTAATTATGAAGAGTCCCAGCTGCGTGATTGGCCTTTTTCAAGGCATGTTTGAACAGAATATACTGACCTTCAATCCCGGCTGGGACAGTTCCGCAGATCCTCTCGACAGCTTCACCGATGTCAGAGAGATCCAGGAAAAGCTGAAGGCGGCCGGGATCGAGTTTGCGAGTGAGGCGGACGAGACGACAACCGGACCGGCGAGTTTTGTGATCGTGGACCCTGACGGCAATCCGATCCTCGTCGATCAGCATGTATGATAACTTCAGTGAACAGTGGTCAGTGGTCAGTGGTCAGTGGTCAGTAACTGCATGGACCGCTGGCTGCTGACAACCGAAATCTTGGAAAGGTATGGTTCTTATGTCTGAATTTGTTCTTACGCTGGTGCAGATGGATAGTCAGGCCGGCAACCCGGAGGGCAATTTTGAGCGAGCGGAGGCGTTCGTTGCCGATGCGGCCGGTCGGGGGAGTGATCTGGTTGTGCTGCCGGAGCTGTGGCATAGCTCTATCGACCTGGAAAACGCGGAAGCCTACGCGTCGCCCCTGGCCGCGGAGGCCGGTGATCGCGGCTGGTTCGGGCGGTTCGCCACTCTGGCAAGGGACAACCATGTGTGGCTGACCGGGTCGATGCTGGAGAGCCAGGGCGACCAGTTCTACAATACGATGGCGCTCTACAGCCCGGAGGGCAAGCTGGCGGCCACCTACAGGAAGATTCACCTGTTCCGGTTGATGAGCGAGGATAAGTACCTGGCGCCGGGCGGGACGGGCGTGATGCATGAACTGCCGTGGGGCTGCGCGGGGCTGGCGATCTGCTATGACCTGCGTTTTCCCGAGCTGTTTCGGCGCTATGCGCTGGAGGGCGCGCGCCTGATGATCCTGCCGGCGGCGTGGCCGCATCCGCGGCGCATGCACTGGCGCACGCTGCTGCGCAGCAGGGCGATCGAGAACCAGTGTTTTGTGGCGGCGTGCAACCGCGTGGGCACGACGAACGACGTGAGCTTTTTCGGTGCGTCAGCGTTGATCGATCCGTGGGGTGAGACGTTGATCGAGGGCGGCGAGACGGAGGCGCTGCTGACCGTGCGCATTGATCTGGAGACGGTGGAGGCGACGCGGAAGAAGATTCCGATCTTTGCGGACAGGCAGCCGGCGTTGTATTGAG